>NZ_CAXUSM020000001.1:5470000-5823290 GCF_964254105.1 Rhizobium sp. LjRoot254
CGATCCCGCTCAGCTCCACCACTTCGGTGTTGTATAAACACCTGAGCTGTATGAGTTGAGCAATCCTTTGATAAGAAAAGACAAGTTTGCACTTTGTACCATCGGGTATGAAGGGCCTGTTCTTAACCAAATCGTGAAGAGAAGACATGCGGGAACTGCTCCTTTGGAGCTTTGCCTGTCAAGATGTCGTCAATGTTGTTGAGGTCTTCGGATCTCTCTGACGGACGGCATGGTTGATGTTGCCTGACCGCGCATCAACTCGCATGTCTCGAGAAGCTGGTCTTAAGATACGCATTCTTTAGTGTGTATCGAAAGAATGAATGCCAGTGTGTTTTGTCTTTCCAGGTATCGATGTCGTTGTCGGTCCTGGACGGTACTCTCTCTCCGGAACGTACGTAGGGCCTCATCTTCGAGGGCTTGCGGGAAGCGCAACCAGCGCGATCAGGGCAGAACAATTTATCAAATGCGCACGCATTGATGAGCATTGGCAATGAGAACGATCAAGTGAAATAAGGGCAATTGGTGGATGCCTTGGCATGCACAGGCGATGAAGGACGTGATACGCTGCGATAAGCCGTGGGGAGCCGCGAATAGGCTTTGATCCATGGATCTCCGAATGGGGAAACCCACCTTAGATACTTGGAAAATTTAAGACGCTCGCAAGAACGTCTTATCTTTCCAAGTATTGATATAAGGTATCTGCACCTGAATATATAGGGTGTAAGAAGCGAACGCAGGGAACTGAAACATCTAAGTACCTGCAGGAAAGGACATCAACCGAGACTCCGTTAGTAGTGGCGAGCGAACGCGGACCAGGCCAGTGGCAATGAGGAATAAAATGGAACGGAATGGAAAGTCCGGCCTTAGCGGGTGATAGCCCCGTACATGTAGAACACTCATTGTCCTTGAGTAGGGCGGGACACGTGAAATCCTGTCTGAACATGGGGAGACCACTCTCCAAGCCTAAGTACTCGTGCATGACCGATAGCGAACAAGTACCGTGAGGGAAAGGTGAAAAGCACCCCGACAAGGGGAGTGAAATAGAACCTGAAACCGGTTGCCTACAAACAGTGGAAGCCCGCAAGGGTGACTGCGTACCTTTTGTATAATGGGTCAACGACTTAGTGTAACAAGCAAGCTTAAGCCGGTAGGTGTAGGCGCAGCGAAAGCGAGTGTTAATAGCGCGATTGAGTTTGTTGCATTAGACCCGAAACCAGGTGATCTAGCCATGAGCAGGTTGAAGGTTGGGTAACACCAACTGGAGGACCGAACCCGCATCTGTTGCAATAGATTGGGATGACTTGTGGTTAGGGGTGAAAGGCCAATCAAACCTGGAGATAGCTGGTTCTCCGCGAAATCTATTTAGGTAGAGCGTCGATCGAATACCCCCGGGGGTAGAGCACTGGATGGGCTATGGGGACTCACCGTCTTACTGATCCTAACCAAACTCCGAATACCGGGGAGTACTAATCGGCAGACACACGGCGGGTGCTAACGTCCGTCGTGAAAAGGGCAACAACCCTAACCTCCAGCTAAGGTCCCCAAGTCATGGCTAAGTGGGAAAGGATGTGAGACTCCCAAAACAACCAGGATGTTGGCTTAGAAGCAGCCATCATTTAAAGAAAGCGTAACAGCTCACTGGTCTAATTAAGGGGTTTTGCGCCGAAAATGTAACGGGGCTAAAGCCATGCACCGAAGCTGAGGATGTGCACGCAAGTGTACGTGGTAGCGGAGCGTTCCGTAAGCCTGTGAAGGAGGACCCGTGAGGGCCTCTGGAGGTATCGGAAGTGCGAATGTTGACATGAGTAACGATAAAGGGAGTGAGAGACTCCCTCGCCGAAAGACCAAGGGTTCCTGCTTAAAGTTAATCTGAGCAGGGTTAGCCGGCCCCTAAGGCGAGGCAGAAATGCGTAGTCGATGGGAACCACGTTAATATTCGTGGGCCTGGTGGTAGTGACGGATTGCGTAACTTGTTCAGTCTTATTGGATTGATTGGGCAGGGAAGCGGTTCCAGGAAATAGCTCCACCGTATAGACCGTACCCGAAACCGACACAGGTGGTCAGGTAGAGTATACCAAGGCGCTTGAGAGAACTATGTTGAAGGAACTCGGCAAATTGCACGCGTAACTTCGGAAGAAGCGTGACCCTATTGTACGCAAGTGCAGTAGGGTGGCACAGACCAGGGGGTAGCGACTGTTTATCAAAAACACAGGGCTCTGCGAAGTAGCAATACGACGTATAGGGTCTGACGCCTGCCCGGTGCTGGAAGGTTAAGAGGAGAGGTGCAAGCTTTGAATCGAAGCCCCAGTAAACGGCGGCCGTAACTATAACGGTCCTAAGGTAGCGAAATTCCTTGTCGGGTAAGTTCCGACCTGCACGAATGGCGTAACGACTTCCCCGCTGTCTCCAACATAGACTCAGTGAAATTGAATTCCCCGTGAAGATGCGGGGTTCCTGCGGTCAGACGGAAAGACCCCGTGCACCTTTACTATAGCTTTACACTGGCATTCGCCAAGGCATGTGTAGGATAGGTGGTAGGCTTTGAAGCGAGGGCGCCAGCTCTCGTGGAGCCATCCTTGAAATACCACCCTTATCTTCGTGGATGTCTAACCGCGGTCCGTCATCCGGGTCCGGGACAGTGTATGGTGGGTAGTTTGACTGGGGCGGTCGCCTCCGAAAGAGTAACGGAGGCGCGCGATGGTGGGCTCAGAACGGTCGGAAATCGTTCGTCGAGTGCAATGGCATAAGCCCGCCTGACTGCGAGACTGACAAGTCGAGCAGAGACGAAAGTCGGTCATAGTGATCCGGTGGTCCCGCGTGGAAGGGCCATCGCTCAACGGATAAAAGGTACGCCGGGGATAACAGGCTGATGACCCCCAAGAGTCCATATCGACGGGGTTGTTTGGCACCTCGATGTCGACTCATCGCATCCTGGGGCTGGAGCAGGTCCCAAGGGTATGGCTGTTCGCCATTTAAAGCGGTACGTGAGTTGGGTTCAGAACGTCGTGAGACAGTTCGGTCCCTATCTGCCGTGGGTGTAGGAATATTGACAGGATCTGTCCCTAGTACGAGAGGACCGGGATGGACGTATCTCTGGTGGATCTGTTGTCCTGCCAAGGGCATAGCAGAGTAGCTATATACGGAATGGATAACCGCTGAAGGCATCTAAGCGGGAAACCAACCTGAAAACGAGTGTTCCCTGAGAGCCGTGGAAGACGACCACGTTGATAGGACGGGTGTGGAAGCATGGCAACATGTGAAGCTTACCGTTACTAATAGCTCGATAGACTTCATCGTTCTCATTGCTTGTGCTCATCACGCGGCGAAGGCAAAGCCTTCGTCCGCTATGAGACAAGCAATGGATTCTCTTGTCCTGACGCACGAAAGAGTGCTCCGGACGGGCTCCGCCGAAAAGTCGGCGACGGCCTATCGGCCTGTATGGGTAATCCCATCCGGGCCTGAGAGAGTTCAATGTGAAAACACTGCATTCATTCAAATAAAAACGAGGCATCGCCTCACCAGCTTCTCATGATTAGCTTTGCGCTTTGCCGACCTGGTGGTTCTGGCGGGGTGGCCGCACCCGTTCCCATTCCGAACACGGCCGTGAAACGCCCCAGCGCCGATGGTACTTTGTCTTAAGGCACGGGAGAGTAGGTCGCTGCCAGGTCTGCAAAACGCAAATCTAATCAGTCTCAACAAGGCGACGTCTTCGTCGTCCGAAAAACGATCACATCCGGCAACGACCGGACACAACGGGCCGCCCTCAAAGCGGCCCATTGTCGTTGTACAATACACAAATAACCGGACCCGATGTCCGAAGACTTACGCGGGGTGGAGCAGCCCGGTAGCTCGTCAGGCTCATAACCTGAAGGCCGCAGGTTCAAATCCTGCCCCCGCAACCAAATCAAAGCCCGTCAGCAGAAATGCGGCGGGCTTTTTTGTTGCCGGCAGCCCGGTAGCTCGTCAGGCTCATAACCTGAAGGGTGAGCGGTCGTTCGAACGTAGTGAGACAAAACAGTCCAGTGGACTGTTTTGAGACCCGAACGGTTCAAATCCTGCCCCCGCAACCAAATCAAAAGCCCGTCAGCAGAAATGCGGCGGGCTTTTTGCGTTGGCTAAATGGGCACGGACTTGATGCACTCGCCAGCTTCGGCAAGAAGACATCATGCCCTCTCCGGGAGGCTCTCAAATCCCGGACCCGTCGAGCTCCGGGGCGTCTTTGCCCTCCCAGGGCGAGGGAAATGAGGTGCGAGACAGGTTGGCTGAAGGCATCGGCATCCAGCACTTCAATTCCGGCTCCGCATATTCGACAATGCGACCCGGCGAGGAACAGGCAGTTCCAGACGAGCTTGCCGATATAGAGCTCGTTCTTGAGGATGTCCGCCGCAACGGGCGAAAGACCCCGCACGGCAACGAGACAATCGAGACCTATTCGGCCGGCATTACCACCAAGGGCATTCTGCAGAACCTCGTGTGGAACCTGAATCGATCGCTGCAGCAACGCCCCTATCCCGCCATCATCCCGGTGTCGGAGCATCGTCCCGGATCAGTCCTTCCTTTTTCAGCGCCGCCCAGAATTCGGCTGGAATTGGTCGGCCGATGAGAGCGACATTCTGATCAAGGTGCTTCTGCGAGCGGGTGCCCGGAACGTTGGTGGCAATGGCAGGATGGGCAAGTACGAATTGCAGCGCCGCTGCAGCAAGCGAAACCTCGAATGTCGCGCAAACCGCCTCGATTCTTGCGACCCGCGCGAGGATCTCGGGCGAAGCCTCGCTATAGTTATAGTGCGCTCCCTTGACTGCGCCGGTCGCAAGAATGCCGCTGTTGAAGCCGCCGCCGAGCACGACCGACACATTCCGCTCCTCGCATAGCGGCAGGAACGTGTCGAGCGCGTCCTGCTCCAACAACGTGTAGCGCCCCGCAAGCAGGAAGCAGTCGAAGTCACGCTCACGGAGAGCAGCTTCACATACCTGCCATTCATTGCAACCGACACCGATAGCCTTGACGACCCCTTCCGAGCGCAATTTCTCCAGTGCCTTGTAACCGCCGTCCATGGCGGTGCGGAAATGCACTTTTTGAAGTTCGGTACCATGTGTGAATGTGTCGATGTCGTGAATGAAAAGGATATCGATCCGCGACACGCCCATGCGCTGGAGACTATCCTCGAACGAGCGCATGCAGCCGTCATAGCTATAGTCGTGGACGACTTCGAAAGGCGGCATGTCGACCCAGAAAAATGAAGTCAGGCCGCCCTGCGGTACCGGCTTCAGCAGCCGGCCGACCTTGGTCGAGAGCACATATTCGTCGCGCGGAAACGCGCGCAGCGATTCACCCAGCCGGTGCTCTGAAAGTCCATGCCCGTACATTGGCGCCGTATCGAAATAGCGCAGCCCGGAATCCCAGGCATGCTGGATGACCCCGCGCGCGTCCTCTTCCGGCACGGCCCGGAACTGATTTCCGAGTGGCGCGGTGCCAAAGCCCATGGCTGTCACTTCAAGGCCACTGCGTCCGAACGTCCTTTTAAGCGATGCTTGCATAACCCAACTCCCTATCATTTTATGAATGAGTATTTCGAGCGGTCGATCGTCAGCGAGACCGCCAGAATGATGACCAGGCCCTTGACGATATCCTGCGTAAAGCTGTTGACCTCGGTCACGTCCATGCCGTTCGTGAGAATAGCGATGACGAGGACGCCTAGAAACGTGCGATGCGGGCCGCCTATGCCTCCCGACAGCGCCGTGCCGCCCATCACAACGGCTGCAATCGAGTTCAACAGCAGGCTGCTGCCGGCTGTCGGCGTTCCGGCGCCCACCTGACCCGTCATGATTACGCCGGCGAAACCGCAGATCGCGCCGGCAAGCACGAAGGTGAGGACCTTGTAAAAGGTTACCGGCACGCCGGCATTCGAGGCAACGATCTCGCCACCGCCGAGCGCATAAAGATAACGTCCGAGCTTGGTGCGGAAGGCGATGACGGTCAGCAGCGCCGTTGCGATCAGGGCGAACCAGATAACGTTGGGTATGCCGAAAAGCACCGCGCCATTGACGACATCCGGCAGCACGCTGTTCATGAACAGGATCGATTGTCCCTGCGATATCTGGTTGGAAACACCCGATAGAATCGACAGCATGCCGAGTGTGACCAGAAAGGACGGCACCCGCAACATCGTCACGAGGCTGCCATTGACGAGGCCGACGAAACCACCGACGGCGATGGCGGTAAATGTTGCACCCGCAACGCCGAACCGATCGACCGTGAGTGCCGCGAGAATCCCGGTCAGGGTCACCAACGCCCCGACTGAGAGGTCGATCGAGCCAATCAGGATCACCACCGTTCCCGCGAGTGCGACGATCAGCAGGACCGACGACTGACGGCCGATGTTGAGCGCGTTGACGGATGAGAAGAACAGCGGGTTGATATACGAGAAATAGGCGATGAGAACGATGATCGCCACGAGGGGGAGGATGATCGTGCGGAGATTGAGGTCGCTTTTGACCTTGGTTCCACTTGTCGGCGTATCCGTCATGATAATTCCTATAGCATGGCCGAAACCACGTCGACTTCACGCGGCTTGGCTCCCTTGGGCGCGTCGATCAGGGCCGAGACCCGGCCATCGCGAAGCACCAGAATGCGGTTTGAGAGTCCGATTAGTTCGGGCAGGTTGTCCGAGACCAGAAGCACCGCGCCGCCATTGTTGGCGATTTCGCGCATGAGCGAGTAGATATCTTCCTTGGCGCCGACATCGAGTCCACGGCCGGGGTCGTCGAGCACGAGGATGCGGACCCCGCTCGCAAGCCATTTGGCAAACACGATCTTTTGCTGGTTGCCGCCGGAGAGGGTCTTGCATCGCGTCGTTGGTCCGGGTGCCCGGACCTTGAGCCGCCCCATCCACTCGGCCGTCAGCGCGCGGCTACGCCGAGTGGAAATCAGTCCCATGAAGCCCAGACCGATCTGCGCGAGGTTGGGAAGCGTCAGATTCCATTCGACGGTTTCGGTGCCGATAATCCCGGCCACCGTCCGCTCGGCCGGTACAAAACCGATGCCGCGGCGAATGGCATCGCGTCGCGACCCCCGGCGAAGCGGCACGCCGCCTGCGCTGACATCGCCCGCGCTCTGCATTTCGGCGCCGGCAATGATTTTGGCCAAGGTCGATTTGCCCGAGCCGAGAACGCCGGCGACGCCAAGAATCTCGCCTTCGCGAAGATCGAGCGAAACGCCTTTGAGATGACCGGGCTTCTCGATGTTCTCGGCACGCAAGGCGATCGTCGTGGTGGGCTCGCGCTGGGTCGCCTCGCGATAATATTCCTCGCTTCGCTGGCGGCCGACGATCAATTCGTGCAGCGCCACTTCGGTGATGCTGTCGACTGGCCGCTGGTCGATGACCCGGCCGTCCTTGAGGGCAACGACTTCATCGCAGGTGGCAAAGACGTCGGCGAGCCGGTGCGACACCAGTACGAAAGAGGCCCGCAAACGCCACCGTTTGATTCCATCGAAGAGCTTTTCCGTTTCCATGTCGGAAAGCGCACTGGTCGGCTCGTCCAGCAGAATGATCGGCTCGACCGGATAGATGCGGCTGAGCGCAAAAGCCTTGGCGATCTCGACCAGCTGCCGCTGACCGAAAGAAAGCGTGCCGGTCAATGCGGTCGGGCTGATATCGACCTGAAGCTCATCGAGCACCGCCCGCGCTTCCGCGATCATCGCTTTTTGCCTGAGCCAGCCGCTGACGGTGAATTTCCCCTCCCGGCCAAGAAAGATGTTTTCGAACACCGGGATGTTGGGGATAAGACCCTGTTCCTGGAATACGGTGGCGATGCCGCTCCTCGCAGCCTCCGTCGGATGTCCGAAGCGCATGTCGGAGCCATTGATCGATATCGAGCCTGCATCAGGGCGAACGGTACCGTTGATGATGGACAGCAATGTCGATTTCCCGGCGCCATTCTCACCGACGAGGCCGATCATCTGATGGCGACGCAGGATAAAGCTGACCCCGGAGAGAGCGTTTACGCCGGGATAGGCCTTGGAAATCGCGCGCAGTTCGAGTGCCGGCTCGGAATCCGGCCGGTCACTCGGGCTCTCGCGATGGACCGTCGCAAGCGCTGCGTTCATTTGAACGGGCCACTCTTGTAGTGATCGGCGTAGAGCTTGGTCACCGTGTCGAATTCGGCTTTCCAGTTGCCGTCCTTGTACGCGGCGTTCAGATTGGCCTCGCCATCCACGCCGGCCCACTGGGTGGCTGGATCGATCGGATAGATATTGTTCTGCGGATCCCAGTTGTCAGGATTGAGCGTGCGGCTCATTTTGGCAAAATCGAACGGCAGCTCGGCACTCTGATAGACCTTCTTGTCGATCTCGGCTGCGGTTTCCGCCGTTGCCGTCAGCGATCCGGTGTAGAGCAGCCGTTCGGCCAGGCTCGGCTTCCAACCGTTCAGCGCATCGAACAGCATGACGGCGGCAAAGCCGGCCTGGTAGGGTGCCAGCGAGGTGTTTGTGGCGACATATTGTTCACCCTTGGCCACTTCCTGCAGGCCTTCCGACAGACCGTCGATACCGGCGACCTTGACGCCAGTCATATTGCGCTCCTTGAGAACGCTGAGCGCGCCGAGTGCCATCGAATCATTCTGGCCGAACACGGCCTTCATGTTCGGATAGGCGGTGACCATGCTGAGCATGACCGTGCGGGCCTTTTCGCGAACCCAATCGCCACGCGGATTGCCAACCAGCTTGATGCCGGGAAATTCGGCGGCGGCCTTGACCACGCCCGCGGTGCGGGCATCGTCGGTCGGCGTGGCCAGGCCCTTGATGTGGACAACTTCGCCTTCGCCGCCGATCGACTTGAACAGCTCCTTGGCGGATTCGTAACCAGCATCGACCGAATTGGCGGTCATGTAGTTGACGAAATAATCGCCGACATCGGGGGGCGTGAACCAGGCCGGGATTTCCCAGATGGCGGAATAATAGATCTGGTTTTCCTGGCAAAGCTTGGCGATCATCGGTACTTCGCCGGCGGCGATCACGGTGTTGATCAGCATGTTGACGCCCTGGGTGGGCAGCCCGCGCACCTGGGAAATCTCGCGGGCGGCGTCATTGTCGTGATAGAGCTCGACCTGCTCGGTCTTCAACGCCGCCGATGTCGCCTGGAAGCCCTTGATGAAGGCTGCCCAATAGTCGTTGGCCGGCGTGGCGACGATGGTCGCGGCCTTGGCAGCCGGCGCTGCGAAAGCCTTGCTGCCGAAGCCGCCAAAGGTGGCAGCAGCCGGTATGCTGATGCCCGCCGCCGCCGTCAACTGCATAAATATGCGGCGCGAGATCGGATCGCGCAACTGCGCCGCGGCTTTGATGATATTTTCTTCCTGAGACATGTTCATTCCTCCCGATTGAACGTGGTCCGACAAGCGATTGGCTGCTTCATCCCGCGGATCGAAGCATAGGCCCTGGATGCTCCAGGCTTGCCGGTGTGAAATGCGAATACCTATCAGATTTCATATCAATGTCTGTTCGGCGCCCTCCCTTGTCAATCGATTGCATGCCATAAACGCGAGCGCTGGCGGGTCCATCCCCTACGGCTTCAGCGTTTCTACGAACCAGTCACGTGCCAGGGCGGCTGCTTTTTTCACTTTCGACTCGTCCGAGTAGAGTGTCATGTGCGAGGTGTGTGGCAGGATCTCGAGCCTTTTGTTGGCACAGGGCACCTGGTTGAAGGCATTGATTTCGAGATCCCAAAGCGTCAGGTCGTCGCCTTCGGCGACGATCATCAGCGTCGGCGTGTTGTAGATGCGCTTCACGAATGGGCCGACATCATAGTTCAGCAACAGGTCGACCGATTCCACCGTGCTCTTGTTCTGGTAAAGCGGCGCCGTGCTGTTCTTGATCGCCATGAAGGTTCGCACAGTCTCCGGAAACGGCCAGGATGAGACTTCCCTGGCCGAATCCTCGGTCGCGTGCGGGAGATGCAGCCGTTCCCCGGGCTTTTCGTAGCGAAGCTTGCGATCTTCAAGAATGAGATTCCAGAGCGCGCGATATTCCATAGTGCCATGGGCACGGCGCATGTTCTCGAAGCCATCGATGACTGGAATCTGCGAGACGATCGTTTTTACCCGCGGGTCGATGGCTGCGAGGATCAGCGCGTGACCACCGGAATAGGAAATGCCCCAGACGCCTATCCGATCCGGATCCACCGCGTCATGTCGCTCCAGAAAGCTGATGGCATTCTGATAGTCACGGATCTGCTGCCATGGATCGAGATGCTGCGGATTGTCGCCATCGCTGACGCCGAGATTGCGGTAATCGAAGATCAGCGCATTGATGCCGGCATCGGCGAAGGCCTGCGCATAGGTCGGCATGACGATTTCACGGACGTAGCACCAGCCACCGGCCAGAACCACGGTGGGCGACTTCTTGCTTTCGTCGGCAAGAAACAGCCAGCCGCGGAGGGTGAACCCTTCGGATTGAAATTCCACATCGATGCGTTTCGTCATCTACTTCTCCTTGCATATGGCAATCGATTGCATCAGGCGGCGAAAATGGAGCCGCCTTGTTGTTCCGTGTAGCAAACCGCGCGCGCGGCTTCCGCCACCCGCTTGGCGTTGGGGATCAGGTCCCTTTCGAGATTGGCGTTGTAGGGCATCGGCACGTCGTCCATCCCGACCCGCAGGACCGGGGCGTCGAGATGATCGAACGCCTCCTCCATAATCCGGGCGGAGATTTCGGCGCCGAAGCCGTGGGTTTTCCAGCCTTCGTGCACAACCACGCAGCGATTGGTCTTGCGCACCGAGGCGAGGATGGTTGGCATATCGAGCGGCCTGAGCGTGCGAGGATCGATGACCTCGGCCTCGATGCCCTGTCGCGCCAGGTCCCTGGCGGCGGCGAGTGCGACATCGACCATGGCCATCGTGGCGACTATGGTCACGTCGCCGCCCGCGCGACGTACTTTTGCCTTTCCGATCGGCAGCCTGTAGCGTTGTTCCGGTACCGGGCCGCTGCTCATCTGGTAGAGCAGCTTATGCTCGATAAAGACGACCGGATTGTTATCCTCGATCGCTGCCGCCAGCAGCCCCTTGGCATCATAGGGATTGGAAGGGCCGATCACGACAAGCCCCGGCACATGAGAGAACCAGGTTTCCAGCGACTGGGAATGCTGGGCTCCAAGCCGTATTCCGCCGCCCTGCGGCCCGCGGATCACCAGGGGGATCGAGATCTCGCCGCCGAGCATGAAACGCAGCTTGGCCGCCTGATTGACGATCGCATCCATCATATGGGTGATAAAATCGAAGAACTGCACCTCGACCACCGGCCGCATCCCGGTCATCGCCGCGCCGACGGCGGCGTTCGCCAGCACGTTCTCGGAGATCGGCGTATCCCGTACGCGCGCCGCGCCATGGGTTTCCTGCAGGCCTTTCGTGGCGGCAAACAGGCCGCCGATCCTGCCGACATCCTCGCCCATGACAAACACCGTGGGATCGCGGGCCAGTTCCTGATCCATCGCCTCGCGGACGGCTTCGACATAACCGAGGGTGCGCGTGCCGGGATCGGGCTCGCCGTCGTCAGGCAAAAGTGGCGAGATTACTGAAGGCAAAAGGATCGCCGATGTGGGTTCGGGCGCAGCTTCGGCGCTCTTCACGCAGGCTCCGATCTCCAGCCGTACCTCCGCCTTCATCTCTTCCAGCCGCGCCGCGCCGACTTGCCGCTCGGCCAATGTTTCGCCGAGCCGCTTGATCGGATCCTTCTGGTTTAGCCAGAGGTCTTCTTCCTCGACCGGCCGGTAGCGTGGCAGGTTGGTGCGCATCGAGTGATCGCCCCAGCGATAGGTCATCGCCTCGATCAGGCTCGGGCCTTCGCCCGCCCGCGCCCGCGTCACGGCCCGTTGCGTCGCTTCGAGCACGCTTACGACATCGTTGCCGTCGATCGTCTCGCCGGGAATGCCGTAAGAGCCGGCGCGCGTGGAAATCTGCGGCACGGCCGAGGCTTCCGCGACGCCCATCGACAGGCCGTAGCGGTTGTTCTCGCAGAGAAAGACAATAGGCAGTTTCCAAAGTGCCGCAAGATTGAGCGCCTCGTGGAAAATACCTTCGTTGGCGGCGCCATCGCCGAAGAAAGCCACGGTCACCTGACTGCTGCCGCGAATATCGGACGACAGCGCCGCACCGGTGCCGATGCCGAGGCCCGCGCCGACGATGCCGTTGGCACCGAGGATTCCATGCTCCATCGAGGCGATGTGCATCGAGCCGCCCATGCCATGACCATAGCCGGTGTCCTTGCCAAACAACTCGGCCATCATCGCGCCTAGATCCGCACCCTTGGCAATACAGTGCCCGTGGCCGCGATGGTTGGAAACGATGTAATCGCCCTCGTCGAGCGCGGCACAGGCACCGGTCGCGATCGCCTCCTGGCCGATGCAGGAATGTGCCGTACCCTTGATGATGCCCGCCTTGAAGAGTTCGGTTGCCCGCTCTTCGAAAAGCCGGATGCGCCAGAGCTCCTTGTAGAACCGCTCCAGCACATCGGTATCCAGTCCCGGCGCGATCTCGCCTGAAGGTTTGGCCTGCCGGGACTTCGGGACGGCGTTCTTCATGAGAACAGGCACCCGCCGTTGACGTCGATGGTCGCGCCGGTGATGTAGGAGCTTTCCGACGACAGCAGGAATTTGATCGCATCGGCGATTTCCGAGGGATCGGCGGCGCGCTCGAGCGGAATCTTGTCCCACTCGGTCTTCTTCATCTCCTCGAAGGTGATGTTGCGGTTCTGCGCCTCTTCCTCCAGCGCGTCGAGGTGCATGGATGTCGCAACATTGCCGGGCGCCACGGTGTTGACACGGATCTTGTCGCGGGCAAGTTCGTCCGCCGCCGTGTGGGTCAGCGAGATCAATCCTGCCTTGGAGGCGCAATAGGCCGCGAAGAAGCCGTGGCCGCTCTTGCCGTACCAGCTCGACACGGTGACGATCGCCGCCCCCTTGGCCTCGCGCAGTGCCGGGATGAAGGTCTTCATGAGCACCAGATTGACGCGCAGGTTGACATTCATCACCCGGTCCCATTCGTCGAGTTCCAGCGTCTCGATCGAGCCGACCTTCTGCAGAACGCCGGCAACCAGCGCCAGACCCTTGAGCGGATGGCCGATCTTCGCCACCGCTTCGGAGATACCGCCGATCGATGCATTATTCGTCAGGTCGGCGACGACGCCGACAAAGGACTGACCGTCGACCTTGTCGAGCGACGCCGCGACTGCGTTGACCGCATCGACCGCGTCGACCAGGACCAGCGACCAGCCGTCAGCGGCAAGCTTCTCGGCGGTGGCGCGGCCGATACCGCCGGCAGCACCCGTGAGGATTGCAGTTTTCCCGCTCATTGCAGCACCATCCCGCCATCGATGATGACCGTCTGGCCGGTCATGTAGTCGGATCCTTCCGACCACAGGAAACGCACCGTGCCGACCACGTCGCTCGGCTGCGCGACACGGCCAAGCAGGATCTGGCTGGCCATCGAGGACATGGCTTCGCCGGGTTTGGAGCTTGCACCCATCTTGTAGAGATCGTCGTCCAGCTTTTCCCAGAGCGGCGTATCGACCACGCCGGGGCCAAAGGCGTTGACGGTGATGCCCTTGGCGGCCAGCGCCCGGGCGGCTGCCTGGGTAAGACTGATGACGGCCGCCTTGCTGGCGGAATAGGGCGCGAAGTCGGCAAAACCGGTACGGCCGGCGATCGAGGCCGTGTTGATGATCTTGCCCTTGGTGCCGGCGGCGATCATTGCCTTGGCCGCCTCCTGGATGCCGATCAGCACGCCGAGCGAATTGACCTCGATGATGTTACGCCAGGTCTCCTCGGTGATGTCGAGGAAAGGCTCGGGTTTGTTGAAGCCGGCATTGTTGATCATGACGTTGATCGATCCGAATGCCTTCTGGCATTCGGCGATCGCCGCGGCGATTTCCGCGCGCTTGGTGACGTTGACCTTGGCGAAGACGAACTTGCCGGGATGCTTTTCGTTGAGTTCGGCAACCGTCTTCTCGCCCGTCGCCGCGTCCATGTCGGCGATCAGCACGCCGAAGCCGTCCTCCGCCAGCGCTGCCGCGATCGCGCGGCCGATGCCACGGGCGGCACCGGTGACGATCGCGCCACCTTTTTCCGGATGAGCCATTTCATTCCTCCTAAAATGCAGTTTGATTGAATGTGCGGCGGGAGCCGGACCGGGACCCGCCGCGTTTTCTGAGCCAATAATCGAGAAGCAGCATGGCAAGCAGGATGCTGCCGATGACGATGCTTTCGAACGAACCGGCGATGCCGCCGAGGGAAACGGCGGTCGAGACCAGCCGGATAATGAACGCGCCGATCAGGACATTGATGACAGTGCCACGGCCGCCTTCGAGCGGCACACCGCCGACCACCGCTGCCGTGATGCCCGCCAACAGGAAACTCTCGAAGCCAAGGCCGGATGCAGAGCCCGAGCGCACTGCTGCAAGGATGCCGGCCAAGGCACCGAGCACGGCCGAACCGGCAAAGGCCACCATATAGACACGCGTCGTATCGACGCCCGACCCGCGCGCACGCTCGGCATGGCCGCCGACGGCATACATGGACAGGCCGGTGGTCGTGCAGCGCATCAGCACGCCGATGATGGCGACAACGCCGATACCGATCAGGCCGAGAACCGTGACTGGCCCCATTCGGATTACGAGAGCATCGGAGAGCCAGAAAAGACCGCCTGGGAGGATAGCGGGGCGCTGTGGCGCCATGACGAGAGCCAGTCCGCGCAGACCGATCAGCGTGCAGACGGTGAGAACCATGGAATTGATGCCGGTGCGGCCGATGACGTAGCCGATCGCCGCGCCGTAGACCGTCGCCACGCCCAGCGCCACCAGGATGCCGAGCAGCAGCGACACGCCGGCAATCTTCAGCGCGATGATTGCCGCGACCGCCGCGACCGAGGCGATCGAAAGGTCGAGCTGGCCGACGACCATGGTCAGCATGATGCCGGTGCCGATGAGCGCGATCAGGCCGACATTCTCGAACACCGAAGCCGCAGTCGCGATCGAAGCAAAACCGGGAACGGCGATACTCAGGCCCACGGCCAGAATGAGGGCGATGGCAATGCGGCCGTGCAAGCCGGCATCCAGTTTCAAACCGCTCATTTTCCACGCTCCTTCATCAGGGTGATGGTGAGAAGCACCGCGCCGGCCAAAAGGCCCTTGGCAAGTTCGCGCATTCCGGCATCGATGCCGAGCAACAGCATGATGTTGCCGAGCATGGTCAGCACGATGGCGCCAAGGCCGGCCCGCCAAAGCTGGCCTTCGCCGCCCTGGATGGCGATGCCGCCGACCAGGATGGCAGCAACAACGTCGATCGTCAGGCCGTCGAACATATCGCTTTTTGCTTGCGAAACCTGGCCCACCACCAGGATTCCAACCAAGGCTGCCATCAGCCCGGCGATGACGAAGGCGATGATGACGATACGCTTTGTGGGAACGCCGATCAGTTCCGCCGCTTTGGTATTGGCGCCTGTCAGGACAATTTGCCGGCCAAGTGTCGTCCGGCTCAGGAACCAGGTGCCGATCGCCAGTACGACGATGAATATCACTGCCTGGTTGGGGATGCCGAAGGTCAGGCCGCCGCCGATCGCCAGCATCGGGTTGTCCGAGAGCGTCAGCGTGCGGTTGTCGGCAAACCAGACCACCATGCCGAACAGCACCGATCCGAAGGCGAGCGTGGTGACAATCGGATTGAGTCCGCGCGACACGAGATAGCCCTGGACAAAGCCCAGTGCGGCGGCCAGCACGAAGACGGCGGCAACCGCGATCGCAAAGGGCATGCCCGCAAGGATCAGCGTGGCGAAGACGAAGGCGGCAGTCATGGCCTGTTGTTCGACCGCGAGGCTGACGAAGCGGCCGGAAATGGTGATGGCCGCCGTGCCGATGGCCGCGATGCCCGTGATCGCCGAGGCTTGTACGACGGCGATCAGATTGGGCGCGGTCGCAAAACCACGCACCGAGACCGTGGCGATCAGGCCGATGGCCAGTACGGGAACGAGGGGCGCCAACGGTCCCAGGTTATCCCAGCGCGAGCCCGCAAATGCGGGAATTTTGGCCATAGGCTTGTGCTTCGAATTAGTGGACATGCGACGCCCCATGGGTAATCAACGTCACGAGACTGTTGCGGTCGAGCTCTCCGGCCGCAGCGGTGCGCACAAGGCGGCGATCGTGAAAGACGAAGATGCGCTCGGAAAAGCCCAGCACTTCATCGAGGTCGGTGCTCGCAAACAGGATGCTGAGCCCCTCATCCGCCAGCGAACGCAGCAGCGTATAAATTTCGGCCCGCGCCCCGACATCGACGCCACGTGTCGGCTCCTCGAGCAGCAGCACACGCGGCTGCCGCGACAGCCATTTGCCGATCGACACTTTCTGCGCATTGCCGCCGGAAAGCGCCCTGACCTTACGCTGCCGATAGGCCGGCAGGATGGTCATTCGCTCGGCAATATCATTGACGCTACGGCTCAAGGTCTTGGAATTGGTCAGTTTCATCAGTCCGCGCGAGGCGAGCTGCGGGGCCGACAGTGTCTCCCAAACAGGCAGTTCGTGGAAGAAGCCGTCCAGTTGTCGATCATCAGAGCAATAGGCGATGCCGGCATCGGCGCGCGTGGCATGGCTTTGCCGTAACAGCGGCGTGCCATGGACATAAATGGCGCCGGCTTGCAACTCAGCCTTGCCGGCGACCGCCCGAATTGGCTCGACAAAGCCACTGCCAAGTTGGCCGCAGGTTGCGACGATTTCGCCGGCGCGGAGTTTCAGCGTCACCGGTGCCGCAAGCGCAGCGGTTTGCGTGGCATCGAGTTCCAGCGCCACGCTGCGGTCCCCGTACCGCGTTTCAGAGACATCCGGAAAAAGCTGGTCCAGTTCGCGGCCGATCATCGCCTGGACGATCCGCGGTATGCCTGCTGCCTTGACCGGGAACTGGTCGGCCAGTTTTCCATTCCGCAACACGACGGCCTGGTCGCAGATCTCTTCGAGTTCGTTCAATCTATGGGTGATGTAGAGAACGATGTTTCCTTCGCGCGCAAGCCTGCGAACCGCCTGATGCACGAGCGCGATGTCATGATCGGCAAGGGCGGCGCTCGGCTCATCCAGCACCAGCACGCTGGCGCTTTGCGACAGCATGCGGGCGACTTCGACCAACTGGCGCTCCCCGATCGAAAGCGCCGAGACCGGCGTCGCAGGATCAAGATGATCAAGCCCGAGCCGGGCGAGATAGGTCCGGCAGTCGGCGGCGGCTTTCCTGCGGGAGAGCCAGTGTCTACCACCCGTCAGCATGAAATTCTCGGCCACGGTGAGGTTCGGCAGCACGCTGATTTCCTGTTGCACGACCGCGACGCCTGCGCGCCGGGCACGGCCCGGCGTCGACAGGTCCACTGCCTTTCCATCAACACTGACCGAGCCGCTTGTCGGCGCGACAAGCCCCGACAAAATCTTGACGAGCGTCGACTTGCCCGCGCCGTTCTCGCCCAACAGGGCGGTCACACTGCCGCGCCCGGCGGAAAAACTCACATTCGACAGAGCGTGGATCGGTCCATAGGACTTCGAGATTCCACTCATCGCCAGCATCGTCGTCCTCCCTTGAATGATCGAAGGATGCAGAGCCGGCCCATACACATAACGGACGGACCAGCTCTGCTGCCTGCTTCGCGCTCAATAGACGCAATGGTCGTTGAAGGTCTGGCCCCAGAGCCTGAAGTTCTTCAGCACGTCGCCGGCCTTTGCAGGATCATTGCCCACCACGACCTGTGGGTTGGGAATGATGTTGACCTTGCTCGGCGGGAAATTGAAATCCGGCCGTGCGTCTGGCGTGTCCGGCGCGATGTAATCGCCGTCCTTGACCTGCTTGCCATACTCGAAATAGCGGGCCACAACATTGATCGAGAACCAGCCCTCAAGGCCTGCTGCCTGGACGCCGGTCGCAAACTCCTTCGCGGAACTGATCGCCGATATATCGGCAATGCAGGTGGCGCTGAGGAGATAGACATCCTTGCCCGGTGTAAGGCCTGCTTCTTCGAGCGCCTTGACCGCGCCGGTCACCGGACCATCGGACATGCCGTAGACGAAGTCGATGCCGCCGTCGCGAATGCTCGGGATCAGCTGGCTCATCGCCTTGTAGCCGCTGGCATTGTCGAAGCCAGCGAATTCGGTTCCGACAATATTGAACGGCTTGTCCTTGGTCGCATCCATGAAGCCCGTCTCACGATCATCGCCGGCTGAATAGCCCGGAATGAACTTGAGGATGACCATGTTGCCGCCGTCGGCGACCTGGCCGTTGAAGAAGTCGTTGACGCCAGCATAGGCAACGACGAGATCCTTGGCTTCGGGCTGGACACCCTGGATGACCTGGAAAACCGGCACGCCGCTACGGCTCAAGCGATTGAGGGTTGCGAGCCCGGCCTGGTTGTCAGCCGGCCACCAGACATAGGCCAGAGGCTGGTCAGGCATGCCGAGGCGTTGCTGCACCTGCGCATCCTGCTCGGTCTGATCGAAATTGTTTTCAATTACGGTGAGTTTATAATTGCCTTCCTTGGCGCTCTGTTCGGCTCCGCGGATCCATTGCGCGAGATAGGCATTGCTGCGACTCGGCATCAGCACGACGATTTCCTTGCCCTGGCCATCCAGCTTGCCATCGGCTTCCTGCGCGACGGCAGGAGCGGCAAAGGACAAGGCAAGCCCCATATAAAGGGCGTGTGTCATACGAAAGTTCATGGCTTCCTCCCAAAAACTCGACTCTATTTTATCAACGAGGCTAATTCTGTCAATCGATTGCATAAATTGCTTGGCAATTTTTCCTTCCATTTAGCTTCGTCAAAATTGCGATTTTGTCGGAGGGCCCAGAGCGTTCATTCGCAGGGCCCTTCGCTGCTCTAGGATGAGGCGCGAACCAGCAGGGACGGAGAAAATACACTGGTTTTCCAGCCATAATCCCGGTTTTCGATAAGGTTGCTCACCAGCCTGCTCGCATGCCTGCCCACCTCGACGGTGGGATAGTCAACAGTGCTCAGCGGAATCGCAAGAACACGCGACATCTGCGTATTGTTGAAGCCAACAATGGCCATATCTTCGGGGCAGCGATGGCCTTCCGACCGCAGCGCCTCCATCAGGCCAATGGCAATAGAGTCGTTATGGGCAAATATCGCGGTTGGCCGTGGATCAGCCGCCATGACCTGTGCGAAAACTTGCCGGCCTTCGGGCGTTGTCGCATTCTTCACCGCCAGGCCCGACGGAACTTCGGACAACCCGGATTGCTTGCAGACGCGTGAAAACCCGCGTGCGCGATTGCGGAATGTGGCCGCCGCGGTCGGTCCCTGGACCTGGCAAACGAATTTGTGCCCGCGCGCGGCGAAATGCGCGGCGACCATCGCCCCGCCTGCCTCATCGTCGCAAAGGGCGGATGGCAATTCAACGCCGCGAATGCTGCGGACAGCGAGCACGACAGGCACTTGCAGGGCCGCCAATTGCAGCGCTTCCGCCTGATCATCGCTCGCCGCCAGCGAAATAATTGCATCAACCCTGCGTGAGAGAAACCGGTGCAACAGATCCTGGGTGGTCGCCAGGTCGTCGCGTGTCTCGCCGATAAGCGGCGTCATGTGCAGTGCGCCATTGCCTTTGAGGTCGGCCATGATCTGCCGCATGACAGTGATGAAGGTCTCATTGCCAAGATCCGAAACGATGATGCCGACCGTATCCGTCCGGCCCTTTCTGAGCGCAGCCGCCGTCAGATCCGTCCGGTAACCCAGTTTCATCGCGGCTTCGCGAACTCTGAGCCGGGTTTCGAGTCCGACGAGATGCGATTTGTCCTCACTCAGCGCACGCGAAACCGTCGAGCGGTCAAGGTTAAGTGCCTTGGCCAGCTCTTTCATGTTCAGCCGCGAACCCTGGATGGGACTGTCATTCACGTTCAGGAACCTCCAATTGGCACGATCCTCCATCGTGCCATTATGTCGAGCATTCGCTCTCCATAGACCAGAGCAATATTTATGCAATCGATTGTTGTCAAGTGGCATCGGTCGCTGAACAGCGCATCCTCTCCGGATTTGGGGCGGGCTTTCGCCTATTCGACAGCAGGACATTTTTACTAACCACCTCTAATGTTATCGATGTAGTTCGGTTGAGCGGTTCAGGCCAGCGGGAGTTTGTCCTGCCTGATAACGGAAAGCGCCCTCGCAGCAAAACGCTCGGCCAGCGGCGCGACGTCGGCAGCGTTGGCGGCAGCGGCGTTGCCGGCCCGTGCCCTGTCGGCGATGCCGACGAAAATGACCGCGAACCGGAAGAGTGCGAAGGCGATATGAAAGGGCTGCAGCACCGCCGTCGGGATCGCCGTTGCGTAGTAGCGATCAAGGAACTCCGTTTCGGTCGGCAGGCCCAGCGCATCGGCGTCGAGACCAAGGATGCCGCCGTACTCATCCGGCGCCGTGTGCCATGGCATACAGCAAAAACCAAGATCGGCAAGCGGATGGCCGAGCGTTGAAAGTTCCCAGTCGAGAATTGCCACGATGCGTGGTTCGGTCGGGTGAAAGAGCATGTTGCCGAGACGGAAATCGCCATGTGCGATCGACACCGCGCCATTGTCCGGCGGCAGATTTTTCGGCAGCCAGTCAGCCAGGACATCCAGCGCGTTTATGCGCGTGCTCGGTGATTGCCGCCACTGCTTGGTCCAGCGCGCGATCTGCCGCTCGAAATAACTGCCTGGCCGGCCGTAGTCACCCAGTCCGATCTGGTCGGGTCGGAGCGCGTGCAGTTTCGCCAGCGCATCGGCCATGCCGAAATAGATGTCCTTGCGGGCTTCGGACGGCAGTTCCGGAAGCGCGCAGTCGGAAAACACCCGCCCCTCGACCCGTTCCATCAGATAGAAGGGTGTCCCTAGCAAGGCGGGATCTTCATGCAGCAGGATCGGCCTCGGCACCGGCACGCCGGTCGGATGGAGCGCGCTCAAGATCCGGAACTCTCGCTCGACCGCATGAGCGCCACGCAAGATCGGTCCCGGTGGCTTCTTGCGCAGCACCATGCGCTGGTCGCCAAGCGTGAGAAAATAGGTGGGGTTCGACTGCCCGCCGTTGATCCGCTCCAGCGCAAGCGTACCGGTCAACCCCAGTCTGTCCGCCATGAACGATGCCAGCGTCTCCGGATCAAAGTCAAATGTCTCAACCGGCATTGGGTGTCTCGTCTTCGCGGGCGATGTCGCGCAGCAGGAATTTCTGAATCTTGCCGGTCGCGGTCTTCGGCAGTTCCTGGAACAGGAATTTGCGCGGCTGCTTGAAGCTAGCCATCCGCTCGCGGCAAAAGCTTCTCAGTTCGTCGGCCTGAAGCCTGGCGCCTGTTCGCGCCTCGATGAATGCGACCGGAATTTCGCCCCATTTTGGATCGGGCGCCGCCACCACGGCTGCCATCAACACACCGGGATGCTGGTGCAGCACGCTCTCGATCTCGAGGCTGGAAATGTTTTCGCCGCCCGAGATGATCACATCCTTGGAGCGATCCTTGATTTCGATCTCGCCATCCGGGTGGACGACCGCCAGATCGCCGGTATGGAAGACGCCGTCGGCAAAGGCTTGCTCGGTCGCCTCCGCATCGCGATAGTAGCCCATCATCAGCGTATTTCCGAACAGCCTGATTTCGCCAGTCGCGATGCCATCGCGCGGCACGTCGCGGCCGCCGTCATCGACGACGCGAACACGGTTGGCCGTCAGATGTCGGCTGCCCTGCCGGGCGAGCAGTTCAGCCTTGGCAGGCACCGGCAGCCCGGCCTCATCCTTCGAAAGAAGTCGCATGGTCACCGGACCATAGGATTCCGTCAGCCCGTAGAGATGGATGAGATCGAAGCCGAGCGCGTCCATTTCGGCAATCAGTGCGCTCGTCGGCGATGCGCCGCCGGTGGCGACCGTAACCCGTCGAGCCGGGTCACAGTCGGCGCGGTCCGGATGGTTGAGGAGCATGTAGAGCACCACGGGCGCACAGGCCATGTGGCTGATCCCGTACTTGCCGATGGCTGCAAAGATCAGCGCCGGATCGGCGCGATCGAGGCAGACATGCAGGCCACCGGCGGCGGTGATCGCCCAGGTGTGGCACCAGCCGTTGCAGTGAAACATCGGCAGAATCCAGAGATAGCTGGATCTGTGGTCGAGTTTCAACGCGAAGAGGTTGCCAATGGCGTTCAAATAGGCCCCCCGATGGTGATAGACGACACCTTTCGGCCTGCCTGTCGTGCCCGATGTGTAATTGAGGCAGATTGGCTGCCATTCGTCGCCGACATCCGCCGGGAAATCGAGCGGCAGCACCAGGTCGCTATCGAGCAGATTGAGATCGCCCGTCGCGTCGGCAAAGCCGGTTTCCGAAAGCCTGATGATTGGCACGGCACACGCCTTGCCGGCTGCCGCGGCAACTGGATGGCACGCGGCGTCTGCAATCATCAGCCGGCTTTCGGAATGATCGAGAATATATTCCACCGTCGGCTGATCCAGCCGGGTATTGATCGAGTTCAAGACCGCGCCGACCATCGGCACTGCATAATGGGCGGCAAGCATCTCCGGTCGGTTGCCGCACATCAGCGAAACGACATCACCGGTGCCAACCCCCTGCTGCTTAAGGAACGCAGCCATGGCCGCGACGATGCTGCCGAAGGCGCCGTAGGTCCAATGGCGATCGCGCCATGCGACGCCAACTCGCTCCGGAAAGATATTGACCGCACGCTCCAGGAAATCGAGCGGCGTCAACGGCCGGTGGTTGGCCGCACGTCGAGCAAGATGGGGTTCCAGTCGCATTATATCCTCCCTTGCCAACAGGCTACGGCATCAAATGTTCGCCGGCGCAGCCGCCATGCGTCACGCAGCCTTCTCAACATCCCATCGCCAGAACGATCTCCCCTCGGCTTCCAATTGCCGATTGAGAACCATTTTGTGGACTTCGTCGGCACCATCGACCAGCCGCGCCTGGCGGGCATAGCGATAGATCCATTCGAGCACGGTGTCGGTCGAGTAACCGCGCGCGCCGTTGATCTGGATCGCGGTATCTGCGGCCTTGTGCAGGAGGTTGGCGACATGCACCTTGGCCATCGACACTTCCTTGCGGCCAAAGCCACCGCGATCGAGTTCCCAGGCGGCTTTCATCACCAGCAGACGGCCGATCTCGATATCCATGGCAAGATCGCCGAGCATCATCTGAATGCTCTCGCGATCGGCAAGGCGGACACCGAAACCGTGCCGTTCGGCGGCATATTCCATGGCGATCTCGACAGAGCGCTTGGATAGGCCGAGCCAGCGCATGCAATGCGTCAGCCGCGCCGGCCCGAGACGTATCTGGGTGATCTTCATGCCTTGGCCTTCGCCCATCAGCACGTTTTCGACCGGGATTTCCAACCCGTCGAATTCCAGTTCGCAATGGCCGCCATGTTCCTCGGGGCCCATGATGCCGATGCGGCGGACGATCCTCCAGCCCGGCTGGTCCTTGTGGAACAGGAAGGCCGTGAGGCCATGCCGGGCATCATCCGATGTTCGGGCAACGACAATGAAATGGCTCGCCTCGCCGGCACCGGTGATGAACCATTTGCGGCCGTGGACGACATATGTGTCGCCGTTTTTCACGGCTCGGGTCTGGATCATCGACGGGTCGGAGCCGCCGCCGGGATGCGGCTCGGTCATCGCAAAGGCGGACTTGACCCGGCCGTCCTCGATCGGCGTCAGCCAGCGCTCCTTCTGCTCCGGCGTCGCAACCCTATCCAGGAGCATCATGTTGCCGTCGTCGGGCGCGGCCGAATTGAAGCAGGCGGGGCCGAAGATCGAGCGGTTCATCTCTTCGTAGCAGACCGCCATGCCGACCCGGCCGATCGTCGGCCTTGCCGATCGCGGAAGCTGCAACGTCCAGAGCCCTTCCGCATGTGCCCGGGCCCGCATCGCGGCGAGCAGCTCAAGCGTTATATTGCCATGCTCGTCATAGGACGAGCGCTCGCTCTCGAGCGGCAACAACTCTCTTTCGACGAACCGGGCGATCCTCGCCCTGAAATCCTCGACAATTGGGGAAATCTCGAAGTTCATGAAACCCTCACAAGGATGAGACGAGGTGGCCGCCATCGACCACCAGCGCCGAGCCGGTCATGTAGCTGCCTGCATTTGAGCAAAGCAGCAAAAGCGGTCCGTCAAGTTCTTCGGCCATGCCCAGCCGACGAGTGGGGATGCGGTTGACCAGCGCCTTGCCTGCCTCGGTCTGGAAGAAATCCTGGTTGATCGGCGTCTCGATATAGCCGGGGCAAAGTGCGTTGACGCGGATGCCGTAGCGTGCCCATTCGAGCGCCATTGACTTCGTCAACTGGATGGCAGCTGCCTTCGATGCGGCATAGGCCGAGAGATTTCCGGCCACCCGGAGGCCGAGGATCGAGGCGATGTTGACGATCGACCCGCCATTGCCCTGCGCTTTCATGCGCTGCGCCGCCGCCTTGGCAACGAGGAACACACCGTTCAGGTTGGTGGCGATCACCGCGTTGAAATCCGCCTCGCTCTGGTCGATTGCCGCCGCACCACCGCTGATGCCGGCATTGTTGACCACGATATCGATATTGCGACGGATCGCGGCAAAAGCCTCGGCAACACTGTCGGCCCGGGTGACATCCAGATCAATGGCCTCGGCGCTGCCGCCCTGCGATCGGATTTCTTGGACAGCGCTGTCGAGCTTGTCCCGGCTGCGGGCAGCGAGCATGACATGCACCTTCCGCTTTGCCAGGGCCTCAGCGAAATGCAGCCCGAGCCCACCGGAGGCACCGGTGACGATGGCGGTCTTGCCGGCAAGATCTTCAAACAAGGCGATACCCTCCCGCTGATCCAACGCGCGGCGATACAGCCTCACTGCGTCTCATATTCATGCCGCGATACTTTCGATGATCACGGCGATGCCCTGTCCGCCGCCGATACACATGGTGGCAAGACCGCAACGCCCGCCAATGCGCCTGAGTTCATAAACCAGCTTGATCAGAATGATGGCACCGGAAGCACCGACCGGATGGCCAAGGGCGATCGCGCCGCCGTTCGGATTGGTCTTCTCAGTGGGAAAACCAAGTTCGCGGGCGACCGCGCAGGCTTGCGCGGCAAAGGCTTCGTTGGATTCGATGACATCGAGATCGGCGATCGACAATGCGGCCCGGGACAGCGCCTGCCTGACCGCCGGGATCGGCCCGAGTCCCATGACATCGGGTGCAACCCCGCCCAGACCATAGGCGACGATACGTGCCATCGGCTTGGCGCCTCTTGCTTCGGCGGCGCCTTGCTCCATCAGCACAAGCGCTGCCGCGGCATCGTTGATGCCGGACGAATTGCCGGCCGTGATGGTTCCGTCTTTCTTGAAAGCGGGCCTCAGACCGGCGAGATCGGCTTCGGTCGTATCGCCACGGACATATTCATCCGTATCGAACACCCGCTCGTTCCTGCCGCTGCCGACGCTGATCGGCAGGATCTGCTGTCGGAACCGCCCTTCGGCGATAGCCTTGGCGGCACGCTGCTGCGATGCGAGCGCGATCTCGTCCTGATCCTGTCTCGATATGCCGACCCGTGCGGCGACATTTTCGCCGGTAACGCCCATATGGCCCGCTCCGAATGGATCCTGCAGCGCGCCGAGCATCATATCGACGGCTGTGACGTCGCCCATCCTGGCGCCGAAGCGCGCCGCGCTGAGCAGATGTCCGGTGCGGCTCATGTTTTCGGCGCCGCCCGCAAGCGCGATATCGGCATTGCCGAGCAGGATCTGCTCCGCGGCCGTCACGACTGCCTGCAGACCGCTGCCGCAAAGGCGGTTCACCGTCAACGCCGGCGACGTCGCCGGCACACCGGCGTTGATTGCGGCAACCCGGGCGAGATACATGTCCTTCGGCTCGGTATGGATGACATTGCCGAACACGGACTGCTGAATGTCCGCCGGGTCACAGCCGGCGCGCGCGATGGCCTCTCTGGCAACCGCCGTCGCCAGTTCCGTGGGCGGCTTGCCGGCCAGCGATCCGCCAAAGCTGCCTATGGCAGTGCGCACGCCCGAAATGATGACAACCTGACGGTTCATGACAAGTTCCTTCGTTGATCAGACACCTAGTTCCGGCAGTGCTTCGAACAGCCTCAGCGCCTCGGGATTGACGAGTGCATCCTGATTCTTCACCGAAAGCCCGTGAACGATATTGCGCACCGCAAGCTCGCTGATTTTCCCTGATTTGGTGCGCGGGATATCGGCGACAGCGACCACGCGCGCCGGAACGTGCCGTGGCGAAAGATTGTCGCGGATCATGAGGCGGATCCTGCCGCGCAGATCTTCGTCCAGCGTCACGCCGGCCGCCAGGCGCACGAACAACACGGTGCGGACATCGTTGTCCCAATCCTGGCCGATGCAGACGGCTTCGATCACCTCGGGCATCCGTTCGACTTGGCTGTAGATCTCCGCCGTGCCGATCCTGATGCCGCCGGGATTAAGCGTCGCATCGGAACGGCCATGGATGATCATGCCGCCATGTTCGGTCCATTCGGCGAAATCGCCATGGCACCAGACATTGGGAAACCTATCGAAATAGGCGTTGTGATACTTCGCGCCGCCGGCATCGTTCCAGAACCTTACCGGCATGCAGGGAAAGACCTTGGTGCAGACGAGTTCACCCTTGCCGCTTCTCAGCGGCACGCCGTCGTCGCCCCAGACATCGACGGCCATGCCGAGTCCTGGCCCCTGGATCTCGCCGCTCCACACCGGCTTGATCGGGATACCGGTGACGAAGCCCGAGACGATGTCGGTGCCGCCCGAAATCGAGGCGAGATGCACGTCCTGCTTCACCGCATCATGGACATAGTCGAAGGAAAGCGACGACAGCGGTGAGCCGGTGGAAAAAATTTCCCGGATCGTCGCAAGGCTATGGGTATCCATCGGCCTGACACTGGACTTCCTGAGCGCGTCGATAAATTTCGCCGAAGTGCCGAAATGCGTAAATTTCTCGGCATCCGCATAGTCAAACAGCGTGTTGGAGTCGGGATAACCCGGCGAACCGTCGTAGAGGATCAACGTCGCGCCCGATGCAAGGCCAGTTACCAGCCAATTCCACATCATCCAGCCCAGTGTGGTGAAATAGAAGAAGCGGTCGCCCTCTTGAATATCGGCATGCAGCCGGTGTTCCTTGACATGCTGGATCAGCGTGCCGCCGGCGGAGTGGACGATGCACTTGGGGACGCCCGCCGTGCCGGATGAGAACAGGATATAGAGCGGATGGGAAAAGGGCAGCCGCTCGAAACGCAGCGGCGCCTCGACAAACGGCGCGATCAGCCCTTCAAGGCTAGTAGCGCCCGCAATGCTGCGGGCGACGGCATCGGCATCGCCTGTATAGTTGATGATGATCGTCCGTCGCGGTTTCAGTTCGGCGGCGATCGCTGCCACCTTGTCGCCGATCTCGATGGTCGTGCCATTATACCGGTAGCCATCGCAGGCGATGAAAAGCCTGGGCTCGATCTGCGCGAAGCGGTCGAGCACGCCCTGCCTGCCGAAATCCGGCGAGCAGGACGACCAGATCGCCCCGAGCGAGGCCGCGGCCAGCATGCAGGCGATGGCTTCCGGCAGGTTCGGCAGCATGGCCGCCACCCGATCGCCGGCCTGCAACCCCGCCTCGGCGAAGGCCTGCTGCAGCCGCGAGACCCGCGCACGCAACTCATCCCAGGACATGCGGTTTCGGTATCTGTCCTCGCCACGGAAGACGATCGCGTCATCCGGGCCGGTTTTCCACAGCAGGTTCTCGGCAAAGTTCAACCGCGCATCCGGAAAGAACGAGGCGCCCGGCATGCGGTCGCCATCCGACAGTACAGTCTCACCTCGCTCGCCGCGAACGCCGCAATAATCCCAGACGAGCGACCAGAAGGCCTCGCGGTCATCCACCGACCAGGCGTGCAGCGCATCGTAATCCGCGAACGTCCGGCCCGCCGCCGTTCCGGCAGCAGCCATGAAATCCGCAAGCGCCGTCGCTTGCACGCGTTCGGCGGAAGGTATCCACAATAGCTGGTTGGACAACATGCTCATCTCGATGGTTCAAAGCGTCGCGTGATAGTCGAGCGGATTGGCGGCGAGCGAAATTTCGTATTGCCCGCCGCCATAGAGAAGCGGGGTGCCATCGCCGACGTCGATGCCGACAACCTGGCCGAAGAAGATATCGTGCGTCCCGACGGTGACGACCTTAATGACCTCGCAGGCGAAGCTAGCCAGGGCATCCTCCAGGATCGGAACGCCCAGCGCGCCTTGCTGCCAATCGCCGTGCTCGAACCGCGCCTCACCGGAAAGCCCGGACGAAAAGCGATCGGCGAGATGGCGATGCCGGGGCCGCAGGAGGTTCACGCCGAAACTGCCGCTCTGCATGATCTGGTCATGGATACTGGCGCCGAGATTGATGCCGACCAGAAGGATAGGCGGTTCGGCGCTGACGGAACAGACGGCCGTGGCGGTCATGCCGTTGCGGCCAAGTTCCCCACCGGCCGTGATCAGCGATACGGAGGAGGAGAGCCGGCGCATGCCTTTCCTGAAGTCGCTGTTCAGCACGGCGCTCGGTCTCACTTTATCTTGCGTTTCCATCGCTATCTCCCGGATATCTCCTTCAGCGCTGCCCATTGAGCAGCAGGTTGGCACCGTTGATCGGATCGAATGCGTGGCAGTGGCTTGGATCGACATGCAGGTTTACCTCCTGGCCGAGCGGGAATTTCGCGTGCCCGCGGACCTGGGCCTTTAAAATGGTGTCGCCCGCGATGATATCGACGATGGAAAAGGCCCCGAGCGGTTCGGTTTCGAAAATGCTGAAGCCGGACGGTTTTTGCCCCGGCATTGCGCTCGAGACGGCAACGTCTTCCGGGCGAATTCCAAGTATGATCCTGCCATCGATCAGGCCCGCGAGCGGCAAATCAAGCGCGATCCCGTCGGCTTGGAAACGACCCGATCGCACAGTGCCCTCGATGAAATTCATCGGTGGGGAACCGACGAGTTCCGCGACGTATTTCGAGACCGGCCGGTTGTAGATGTCATCCGGCGAACCGATCTGGGCAACCCGGCCCTTCCAGATGATTGCCATCCGGTCGGCGATCGACATGGCCTCTTCCTGATCATGGGTGACGTAGACGAGCGTGTGGCCGACTTCACGCTGCAGCCGCTTGAGCTCGACGCGCATTTCCTCGCGCAGGCGGGCATCCAGCGCCGCGATCGGCTCATCCATCAGATAGGCGCTCGGCTTGCGCACCAACGCCCGGCCGATCGCCACGCGCTGGCGCTCGCCTCCGGAAAGCTGGCCCGGCAACTTATGAAGCAGTGGCAATATATGCAGCTTCTCGGCGACATTGCTGATTTGCGCGTCGATGACGGCCTGCGTCTCGTGCCGCTCCCTGAGCGGAAAAGCCATGTTCTCGCGCGCCGTCAGATGCGGAAACAGCGCCAGGTTCTGGAACACCATGGCGAGGTCGCGGCTTGCCGGCGGCGAGTCGGTGACATCCCTGCCGCCAATCAGCACCTTGCCGCTATCGGGATGGGCGAGCCCGAGCAACAGCCGCAGGATCGTGCTCTTGCCGGAACTCGGCGGCCCGAAGATACAGAAGAATTCATTGTTCTCGATGCGGAGATCGATGCCATCGACCGCAATCGTCTTGCCATAGGCCTTGGTGACACCGACGAGCTCAAGCGTGGACATGCAATTCTCCTGTCCTGAGAGCTGCACCGCTCGCCCGATCGAAAAGGTGGCATTTGCCTTCCGGCATGAAGATCTTGTGCATCTCACCCAGACCGGTCCTGAACCTTTTTTCGGTTATCGCCTTCATCCGCACGCTGCCCGCGCCGAAATGGATCGTCGTCCGCGGTCCGATAGGTTCGACGAAGGTTGCCGGCAGCAGCAGGCCGGGGCGTTTGTCGCCGGCCGATGCAAGCTCGATATCCTCCGGTCGCACGCCAAACACCACGTCCGGTGATTTGGCCCATTGCAGAGATCGGGCGAGCGGGCTATCGGCCGAGACCGGCAAGGATCCTGCCTCCTTGAACGTCAGTGCCCGGTTGCCGCCTTCGCCCCCGATGACTGCCGGGATCAGGTTCATGCTCGGGCTGCCCATGAAATTGGCGACGAAGGTGTTGGCCGGCGAATTGTAAACCTCTTCGGGCGTGCCGAACTGCTGCAGCACGCCGTTGTTCATGACGGCGATCCGATCGGCGAGGCTCATTGCCTCGATCTGATCATGGGTCACGTAGACCATGGTCTGCTTGAGGGCGTGCTGCAGATGCTTGAGTTCGGTGCGCATGAAGGCACGGAAGGCGGCATCGACATTCGACAAGGGTTCATCGAGCAGGAAGATCGCCGGTTCGGCAATGGCGGAGCGGCCGATCGCCAGTTTCTGCATCTCGTTGACGCTGAGGCGCGCCGACGGCCGGTCCAGCTTGTCGGAGAGACGCATGAGATCGGCGATGGCCACGACCCGCCGGTTGATTTCCTTTCCGGGCAATCCCCGGACCCGGAGCGCGAATGCGAGATTTTCCCGCACACTCAGATGCGTGAAGATTGCATAATTCTGAAAGACGAAGCCGATGCCACGCTTGTTGGCTGGCAGGCCGGATATGTCGCGGCCATCGAAGCGGATTTCACCTGATGTCGGATGCTCGATGCCGGCGATCATGTTCATCGTCGTCGACTTGCCGCAGCCGGACGGGCCAAGCAGCGCCACGAACTCGTTGTCGCGGACGTTGAGCGTCAGATCGTTCACTGCCTTGGCGGAACCGAAGGTCTTGCTGAGATTGATGAGTTCGATGGATGCCATTATCTCTAGAATTCCTGCATTTCGGACTAAACCGCGCCGAGTGCGCGGCGGCGGGCGGCCACCTTGATGGCGGCTACCAGGCCGAGCGCGATCAGCGACATCGTGAGCACGATGGTGAGGCCAAGCGCCGACACATAGGCCCATTCGAGATCGCTATAGGTCCGCTTGTAGATGTAGAGCGACAGCGTTTCGGTAGCGACGCCGGGGCCGCCCCTGGTCATGATATACATGATATCGAACAGCTTCAGGCCTTCGATGAAGCGGATGCCGATGGCAATCGCCATCACGGCCTTGATCCGCGGAATCGAGATCCGCCACAGCACCTGGGCGGAGTTGGCACCCAGCAGGCGCGCAGCCTTGATCTGGTCTTCCGGCACCGACATCAGGCCGGCAAGCATGATGAGGAACACCATCGGTGTCCATTGCCAGACTTCGCCGATAATCACCGCGACGAGTGCGAGGTTTTCGTCTGCGAGCCACACGACCTCGAACGGCTGACCGATCAACGCCGAGATGATCTGGTTGATAGGTCCCGTACTCTGAAACAGCATCAGGAACATGTAGCCGGCCACCGCCGGCACCACCATCATCGGCATCAGCACGAGCGTGTAGTAGACCGGCCGCATCCGGAACCTGTCTACGAACAGCAACGCCAGCCCGAAGCCAAGCACGAATTCGAACGCCACCGCGATACAGACGATGAAAAGCGTGCGCAGCAGCGCATTGATGAGCTTCTGGTCGCTTACGATCGAAACATAATTATCGAACCAGGCGAAGGACCGGTAGGCCTCGGTCCAGGGAATGCCATCAAGCGGCGTCCACCAGGTCAGGCTGATATAGACCGTGACGATAGTCGGAAAAACGATGATGAAGACCAGTAGCAATTGGGCCGGCAGCGTGGTGAGCAGGCCGATCTGGGCGCTCTTTTTCGCGCCCATGGCCTCGACGAGCTTGCCGGCATTGGCGGTGGCGGATGCGTTTACGCTGCTCATTGCTTCAGCGCTCCAAAAGTCAGGCCGCGCACCAGATGCCTCTGAATCAGGATGCCCAGGATCAATGGCGGGATGATCGCAATCAGTCCGAGAGCGGCCTTCGCGCCATAGAGCTGGCCGGTCTGGGCGGTATTCAGGTCATTCATGAACACCGGAATGGTGATCCATTCCTTGCGCGTCAGCAGCAGCGCCATAATATAGTCCGACCAGTTGAGGATGAACACAAACAGTGCCGTGGTGGCGATTGCCGGCTTCACCAGCGGCAGCGTGACCTTGTAGAAAATACCCCAAGGGCTGGCGCCCTCAATCATCGCCGCTTCCTCGAGCTCGACCGGCACCTCATCGAGGAAGGTCAGCATCAGCCAGAAGCCGAATGGCAGGGTGACGATCCCGTAGATCAGGGCCAGGCCCCACCAGGTGTCTATGAGATCGAGATAGGCCCACATGATCATGATCGGGATCATCACGGCGAGCGGTGGAAACATCCGAAGCTGGATAAGTGAGAACGGCAGGTTCTTGCCATATCTGTGCCTGGAAAACCCATAGGCTGCGAGCGATCCCACCACGGTCGCAATGATCGTGGCGACGGAGGACACCAGAATGCTTGCCATGACCGGCTGAAAAGCAGTCCGCTCCATCATGGTCGAGGTGCCATAGGCTTCGCTCTTGCCGGTAAAGATATACTCGAAATTCGCCCAGGTCGGCTCCTTGGGCAGCCAGGTCACGGTGCCCGCGGCGCTGGTCCATTCGAGCGGCGGTTTGAAAGCCATGCTGGCCATCCATGCGATCGGAAACAGCGCGATGGCAACGGCCAGAACGATCACCAGGTGACGGAAGATATCCTTGATTCTCATCGACGAACCGCTCTCTTGGATCAACTGCATCGTGGCCGCACCGGGGTGGGCGCGGCCACAGCCCTCCCGCCAGGCGGGAGCGCATTTTTGCTTTCGTCCTATTCCACCAATGTCGGCCAAGCCGCGGCCTGGGCGCGGATCGAGGCGACCGTCTCGTCCTTGCGCTTGGAGATGATCTTCGTCCAGGATTTCTCCGTGGCCGCCATCGCCTCCTCGGCCGTCATCTTGCCGGTCAGCGCCGCCTGCAGGTTTTCGTCGAGCGCGTTGTCGAGAGCGGCCTGTCCGGCGAAGTTGATCGAAGGCACCGCACGGGCAATCGTCTCGCGGATCGGATCCATCATGTACTCGTTGACGTTCTTGCGGACGTTGGGATCCTGGAGATTGGCGAGCTGGAACGGATCGCAGCCCCCGACCGGATTGCCGCAGAGACGGCTGTAAGTGCGGGTCGAGCTGATATATTGCAGGAACAGATAGGCCGCTTCCGGGTTCTGCGACTTCGCCGCGATCGAGGCCGTGACATTGAAATAGATCACCGAGCGACGGACAAGCTTGCCATCCACCTTGCTGCCGACCGGCGCCCAGGCGGAAAGCTTGCCTGTCAGCGGCGATGCCGGCTTGCCATCGGTCATCTTGTCGTTGATGGCGGCCATATTGGAATAGGTCATGGCCATGCAGGCCTTGAGATTTGCCATGGCGCCATATTGCTCGGCCCAGCCCCAGGTCAGATTGTCTTTCGAGGTCCACTGCGCGCTCTTGATATGGGCTTCCGCAGCCTTGATGCCTTCCGGCGTGGTCAGCGTCGGATTGGCATCGTCGTCAAGCCAATGATTGTTGGGCGCCTTCATCGATGCAAAGCGGGCATAGAAGTTCGACAGACCCCAGAACGGTCCAAGCAGATTGGCGTGACCCATACCCTGGCCATGGAAGTATTCGGATATATTGTCGATCTCGTCCCAGGTCGTCGGCTGGGCCGGAATGTCGTAGCCGAATTTCGACTTGAAGGCGGCCATATGGGTGGCGTCGGTCATCAGATCCTTGCGGTATTGCCAGCAGACGAAATCGCCATCGAGCGAAGCCACATAGTTCGAGCCGTTATATTTGTAGAGCAGCTCGCGAATCTGCGGTGTCGGGGTGCCGCGCTCCGGATCGCCCCAATCGGGCTGGTACTTCGCAACATATTCATCAAGGTTGAGTGCACCCTTGGAACTGACGAGGTCGCCGATATTGTTCCAGGAATGGGTGTAGAGGTCATAGGTGCCGTCGCCGGTCGTGACGTCCTGCAGCACTTTCTTCCAGATTTCGCCGGCTTCCGTGCTGACGATGTCGAGCTTGATGCCGGTTTCACGTTCCCAGGTTTCCTTGACGGATTCGCCGCCTCCTGGCGGAGGGCTGATCAACTGCGGCACACAGGATGCGACGAACAGCAGCGTCAGCTTCTCGGGCGCCTTGCCGGCGGCCTTCAGAGCCTTGATGCCGTCCAGCGCGCGGCCTTCGGACATGCCGGAATTGTATTGATAGAGTTCCGAGCCGGAAAAGTTGGTCGGGCCGCCGGTCATGCCGGAAGCGAGGCCCTCCGCATAGGCATTGCGGGTGCCGAACAGACCCGGTGGCGCAAAGGCGCCCAGGGCTACAGCTCCCGTGCCGGCCATGAAGGTGCGGCGGCTCGGCCGCAACACGCTGGATAGACTCTTGGAATCACTCATAGTTTCCTCCCTTGGTTAAGATAATTGACAACCTGACCGGCGCCGCTCTCCCGCGGCGCTCCTCCCGATCGATGATTGTCAGGCGGCCTTCGCTTCCATGTTGAGTTTCGGAAGCACTTCGGTTTTCAGAGCGGTGAGCGATTCCCGGTAGGACGTCATTTCCTCCAGATGATCGTAGCCGACATGCAGCAGCGTGCCGAAATCGCCGACCTTGTCGCGGAGCCTGGCGAGTTTTTCGGCAACCGTGCGCGGGCTGCCGACCGCCCAGACATTGTCGGCGAGATATTCGACCGTGACGTCCGAGTCCGGCACCGACTGGTCGTGCTTGCAGGCGCCGATCGCCCCCAGCCTGGCGAGCAGCGGCAGCATGTAGTTCTTCCAGCTTTCGCCCATCGAGCCATTGATGCAGAGCTTGCGGGCTTCGGCATCGGTTTCGGCGACATACATTTCGACGCCGATGCGCCATCTCGACCGATCCGCCGGCTTGCCCGAGGCTTCCGCGCCTTCCTGGAAAGCCTTCCAATGTGACACGAGATAATCCGGGCTCCAGGCAAGGCTCATCGGCAGAAAGCCGCGCAGGCCCGCGAAACGCAGCGTCGGCGACGATTCGCTGAGGCCGGCGATGGCGATATCCGGATAGGGCTTGGTGAACGGCTCCATGTGATAGGCCAGGCCCATTTCCGGCATGCCGACCGGGCGACCGCCCTTGTAATAGTGACCCTCATGCTTGAACGGTCCGTCGCTGGTCCAGAACTTCACCATCAAGTCGAAGGCTTCGACCATCATGTCGCGGTTCTCACCGGCAGCGCCATCGACGCCGAACAGGTCGCAATCCGTCGGCAGGCCACCGGCGCCGATGCCGACCATGAAGCGGCCGCCAGAGATATGATCCAGCCACATGATGCGATGCGCTAGCTCGGCGGGTAGATGATAGGGCAGCAGAAACGCGCCGGCACCGAGCCGGATCTGCTTGGTTTTGACGAACGCCTGGGCAATCAGGATGTCAGGGCACGAAAGCGGCTCACGCTTGCAGGTGTAATGCTCGCCGACCCAGGCTTCGCTATAGCCGATGCCATCGATGAATTCCAAAGTGTCGAGATTGTGTGCATGCGCATCCGCATAGCGCCGATGCTCCGGGTGGTTGGGCATCATGAAATAGCCAAGGTTCATCGCGCGTTTCCTCCCATGCGACCACTGCAAATTTTCAACGAGCTCCTCAACCCGCTGTCGATTCAACTATCATATAGACCCATTGTCCGACAATGGGTCTACGCAAAGATTTTCATTCGCAGGCATACACAGCGGGAGCGATTTGGCCTTTGGAAGACAGCGACGCACTCGCTCGCATGGGCATGTCGCACCAGCCGAGAAAGAATTGATAACAATGTCAGTGAGTTGATTTACTGCTCAGTTCGAGCCGTCTGTGTTCGGAAGACGGACGGGGCCGTAAAAGTCAAAGCCGGCAAACACATGGCCTCGCTTGAAATCCTCGATATGTTTGCGCATCCAGGTTTCCGCCGTGTCGGCATCGCCACCAGCGATTGCTTCATAGATTTTCCTGTGTGCCTCGAGCAAGCGGTAGCGGGCCTTCGGCGAACTCCGATAGAGCCGCTTGGTGGATGAATAAAGAAGTAGGCCCAGCGGCTCCTCGGACAGGGCTAGAACCCGGTTTTGCGTCGCCTGCGACACCAGGCTGTGGAATTCGACATCTAGCCGTATGATGGTGGCATCGTCATGAAGCCGCGCTTCCGTCTCCCGGACGTTTTGCGCCAGCAAGGCGAGGATGTCCTTTGGCGCGCGCTGCGCGGCATAACGGGCCGACAATGGCTCGAGGGCAAGCAGCATTTCCCAAAGCTCGGAAAAAGTCACGCTCAGCAAGCTCATGGCGCGGCTTGTATACTGGGCCATTTCAGCGCTTTCGGGAATGCTGACGATCAGTTTCTTGGCGCCTGCACGCTTGATGAATCCGACATTTTCCAGTGCCCGCAGACCCTCGCGCAGCGTCGAGCGGTTGACGCCGAGTTGTTCGGCAAGCACATGCTCCGTCGGCAGCGCATCGCCGGGTTTGATCTTGCCACTGATGATCTGCTCTTCGATCGCCAGCGTCACCCGCTTATAGTTGGGCATCGAGTCAATCGCATCAAAGAGTGCCTTCGCCGCCATCGTGCTGCCTGAAACTTTCAAATTGCAGGTCTGGCCAAGACGTTCCTAAGACCTGCCGTGATATTCTTTAACAGCCGAAACATCGGCTATGGTGCCAAGAGAGGGTTTCCTTATCCACAAACCGTTGGAGTTACAACCGATACCGGCCGAAACCCGTGGTTCGAATAGCGTTGTCCAACGTCAATTAGCACGTTCTCGGTGAATCGGTATCAGAGATCTCGTTGTTAATTTCCGCTGAGAATTGACCCGGTACTGGAGTGAACCTCTGCGGCCAGATCACGAGGACGAGAAAAACTGACGCGCGTTCTGGGCCTTTAAGGGAGAGGGCCCGCCTCGTGGGGTATTTGATCGGAAGTGGAAACGATTCACGCATTTGGCAAGGGTTTCTGGGCGAGAATTACAAGCCTCGGTATGATCAGGCCCCCGGCAACCAAATTCCACATAACCAAAAGCCGTCAACAGAAATGCGGCGGGCTTTTTGTTGGCGGTACGCCAAAATCAATCTCGTGCGCTCCTTTGGGCAGCCTCCATGCCGGCGGCGACGCTGGCGCCGAGGAACATCGTATCGCTCGCGAGGATGAAGAAGCGGATGCCGGATTGCATCCAGATGCCGATATCATCGGGTGAAGGCCTGAAGATGCCTGCGGTTCGGCCGGCGCGGACAGCAGCCTTTGCGATCGTCGCGATGGCCGCGTTCAGCTTCTTCGCGCCAGCAGGTCCCATCGCGTCGATCGACACGGAGAGATCGCCCGGGCCGATGAAGATCACATCGACGCCGTCGACATCAGCGATCGCATCGATATTGGCAAGCCCCTCGGCGGTTTCGACCTGGATTGCCAGCAGCAGCTTTTCGTTTGCCGCCGCCAGATAATCCGGAATGCGATAGCCGTAGGCGGCCGCCCGTCCAGGGCCGACGCCGCGTGCTCCCACCGGCGGATAGCGCGTGGCCTGGACCGCAGCGCGTGCCTGTTCGGCGGTAGAGACGCGCGGCACCAGCACTCCGGCAGCCCCGGCATCGAGAGCAGCAGCAATGGCTTCCGGCGCGTGCCCGGGTACCCGCACCATCGCCGGCACGCCGTGCACGTCGGCGGCGCGGACCAGATCCTCGATGCGTTCGCGGCTGATCTGCGCATGCTCCCAGTCGATGCAGATGAAATCGACGCCGGCGGCCGCCGTCACTTCGATCGCCACGGGATGCGGAATGGCTGCGAACGTGCCGACCGTGACCTCGCCACCGGTACATCTGCCTCGAAAATCCTGCATTCTTTCCTCCACTGACTGCCTTGCGCCGGCCAGATAAATTTAAGCTTGAAATATCCTGTCGGTGCAATACCAATGTCGTGCTCAAATGATCAAACACGGAAAAACCGTGTGACACGCATGGCAAGGGAGGCACGATGACACATCCGCTCAAGGGGGCCAATCGGCTGAAGCTCGGCATATTCTCGGCCAATGCGGATGGCGGGCTGGCCATCACCGATGTTCCCGAGCGCTGGAAAGCCGGCTGGGACGACAACCTCACCGCCGCACAGATTGCCGACCGTGCGGGGCTGGAATTCTTCCTGCCGATCGCCCGCTGGGCCGGCTTCGGCGGCAAGAACCATGTGCGGGAATGGTCGTTCGAGACGTTTACCTGGGCCGCCGCATTGGCCGCCGCGACCAGGCAGATCGGTCTCTTCATGACCGTGCATGTGCCGCTGGTCCACCCGCTTTACGCGGCCAAGGCGCTGGCGACGGTCGATCATGTCAGCGGCGGTCGGGCCGGGCTCAACATCGTTTGCGGCTGGAACCCGAAAGAATTTGCGATGTTCGGCACGCCTCTGGTCGAGAAGGGCTACGACCAGGCCGCCGAATGGATCGAGATCATCGAGAAGGCCTATGCGTTCGACAATCCCTTCGATTTCGACGGTAGCTATTACAAGCTGAAGGACGTGGTCAGCCGGCCGGCAAGCATGCAGAGCCCGCGGCCGGTGACGATGAACGCCGCCTTCGGCGGGCCGGGCCGCGATTTCGCTGCTGCCCATTGCGACTACCTGTTCACGACCTTCACCGACATCGACGCCGCGGGAAGCCATGTCGAGGATATCCGCACGCGCGCCGAAAAGGTTGGCCGTGACGTTGGTGTCTACACGGTCTGCCATGCGGTTTGCCGCGAGACGCAGGCCGAGGCCGACGACTATTACGAACGCTATGCCGTCGAGATGGCCGACCAGGCGGCCGTCGACATCCATATGGCCGGCAAGAAGGAATTTTCGCAGTCGCATGATGCGACCGCCTACGAGCGTTACCGCAAGCGTTTCGCCGGCGGCGCGGGCAGCTATCCGCTGGTCGGCACGCCGGAGAAGATCGTCGAGGACATGGCCGCCATATCAGGCAAGGGCTATGCCGGCATCGCGCTGTCCTTCGTCAACTACACGCAGGAACTGCCGTTCTTCTGCGACCGGGTGCTGCCCTTGCTGCGTCAGGCCGGACTGCGGCAGTGAAGCGATAGAAAGCCAGATGCAATGACAAATCGGGGAGAACAATCATATTGACCGAAACGGGGCTGACAAAAGTCTCTTCGCGGATGACGCTGCAGGACGGCGTCTACGAGCAACTGCGCCATGCGCTGATGTGGGGCCTGTTCGAACCTTCACAGGTGACGACCATCTCGTCGCTGGCAGCGGAGTTCGGCACCAGCCACATGCCGGTGCGCGAAGCGCTCAGAAGACTGGCCGCCGAGAACGGGCTTGAGATTGCCCATAACGGATCGGCACGCGTTCCGGCGGTCTCACGTGAACGGCTGGACGATCTCTGCCTCGTGCGCACGACGCTGGAAGGGCTGGCCACCGAACTCGCGACACCGCGCATGAGCCCGGATGACATCGAGCGCTGCAGGCAATTGGCGATCGAGCACGAGGCGCTTGGCCATACCGGCAAGGTGCATGACATGCTGCGCAAGAACCATGAATTTCATTTCGCCATCTATGAGCTCTCGGGCTCTGAAACCCTGCCACAGCTGATCGCAACGCTCTGGCTGCGTTTCGGCCCCTATATGCGGCTGCTCTCGGACCTGGTCGCCCGGCAGCTCGATCAAGGCATCATCCACCCCTATTCGACCTATCACCACGAGATGATCGAGGCCTTTCGTGCCGGCGATGGAAAGAGGGCCGGGGCCTTGATGGTGAGTGATATCGAGGCGACGCAAAAGCTGTTGCAGGGTTTATGCTAAAAATAGTTGAACTTTAAAATATCTTGTGATCAAATAATCAAACTTGCCCGACAAGGGCTAAATGACCGGCACCAGAAGACAGACCGGCGAGATTTGAGGAAGCGGATATGTCGGGGACTGATCGGACGAATGCGGGCGGCAACGGATTTCCGGTCGATGAGTTGCGCGCGCTGTTTCCCGCGCTGCGCAAGGCCAACGGTTTCGTCTTTCTCGAAAATGCCGGCGGATCGCAGGTGCCGCAGTCGGTGGTCGATGCGGTCGCCAACCATTTGATCGACAACAACGTCCAGCGCATGGCGAAATACGAACACAGCCAGGGCGTCGACCGCAATCTCGAAGCGGCGCGCGAAAGCGTAGCCCTCCTCGTCAACGCCTATCGTCCGGAGGAAATCTCCTTCGGCCTCAATGCGACCTCGTTCATCCGGCTGGTGAGCCTCGGCATTGCCAAGCTGCTCGCCGAGCGCAATGAAATCATCATCACCGATATGGATCATGACGCCAACATCGCCACCTGGATGGCGCTCGAGGCCGACGGCGCCAAGATCGTCTGGTGGAAAATGCGCGAGGACGGCACGCTGCACACGGCCGATCTGGAGCCGCTGCTCAATGAGCGCACGCGGCTGGTGGCGGTCACGGTCACTGCGCATTCGATCGGCACGATCGTCGACGTCAAGACCGTCGGGCGCCTTGCCCACGCGGCCGGCGCCGAAGTGTTTCTCGATTCCGTCCACTTCGGCCCACACGGGCTGATCGACGTGCAGGCTTGGGATTGCGATTATCTCGTCTGCTCCGGCTACAAGAATTTCTCGCCGCATATGGGCTTCCTGTGGGGCCGCTACGATGCGCTGGTGAAGCTTCCGACCTTCAAGGAAGACTTCATTCCCGACGTTCCGCCCTACAAGATCGAGGTCGGCACGTTCACCTATGAAAACGTCGCGGGCATGAACGCGGCCGTGCACTATCTCGAGGATATCGGCCGGCGCTTCCTGGCCGGCAGCGGGCACAGCCGCCGCGAGGCACTTGCCGCCGCCATGGCTGCGATCCGCGATTACGAACTGGTCCTGTCGCGCGAGATGATCCGCGTGCTCAAGCGGCACGGCGCCGAGATCTACGGCATTTCCGACGAGGCCAAGCTCGCAGGCCGCGTGCCCACCATCTGCTTCAACATATCAGGCGTGACGCCGCAGCACATCGCCGCTGAAATGGGCAAGGCCCGGATCGGCGTCCGCGACGGCCACATGTTCGCGCCGCGTCTGATGAAGCGGCTGGGCCTGTCGATGGAGTCAGGCGCGCTGCGCGTGTCGCTGGTGCATTACAACAAGGTCGAGGAGATCGCCCGTTTCGACACCGTGCTCGGGGACATCATCGCAGCGGCGAAGGGCTCGCCGAAGCTGGCGAGGAGCGCCTGACCGATGTCGCTGTTGCCGTCAGACATCTCGACAGAAGCCATGAGAAAGCGCTACGCGTTCGACGGCATTCGCGCCCAGGTTCGCGATCTGCGCACGGAGAACATTGCCGTCCTTGCGGCGCGTGCGTGTGAACTCGGCGATGTCATACCCCTCTGGTTCGGCGAAGGCGATATCGTAACCCCGGCTTTCATCCGTGATGCGGCAAAGGCGGCGATCGACGATGGCTTGACCTTCTACATTCCCAACATGCGCGGCTATGGCCCGCTGATCGAGGCGCTGTCGACCTATCAAAGCGGCATCCATGGCCGGTCGATCCCGGTCGAGCGCTCGACGATCGCACCGGGCGGCATGCAGGCCCTCTATCTGGCGCTCAGCCTGCTGGTCGATGTCGGCACCAATGTCGTCTATGTCGCGCCGCAATGGCCCAATATCCACAACGCCATCCATCTGGTTGGCGGCGAGCCGCGGCCTGTGCCGCTCGGCTTCGATACGGACTGGCGGCTGGACCTCGACAAACTGTTTGCCGCTTGCGATGCGCGCACCCGCGCGATCTTTCTCTCCACGCCTTCCAACCCGACGGGCTGGACGGCGAGCCGGGAGGAGATGCAGGCGCTTCTCGATTTCAGCCGACGGACCGGCATCTGGATCATTTCGGATGAGGTCTATAACCGGCTGTATTTCGACGGCGTGGCGGCGCCGTCGATTCTACAAATCGCCGAGGACGGCGACCGTGTGCTGGCGGTCAACAGCTTTTCCAAGGCCTGGGCGATGACCGGCTGGCGGATCGGTTGGCTGACGCATCCCTCGGGTGTTGCGGACCAGCTCGCCGCGATGACGCAGTATGCCAATAGCGGCACGCCGGGCATTGTCCAGGCGGCCGGCGCGGTCGCACTCCGTGACGGCGAACCGCTGGTCGCCGAGATTGTTGGCCGCATCAAGGCCGGTCTCGACCTCACCTATGACAGGCTTGCCGAAATTCCCGGTATCATCCTGCCCGAAAAGCCGCGCGGCGGCATGTATGCCTTCTTTGCGCTCGACGGCCAGCCGGATGCGCGCGATGCCTGCGCCATGATATTGGAGAAATCGCGGGTGGGGCTGGCGCCCGGTCACCTGTTCGGCGCATCGTCAGCCGCGTTTCTGCGCATGTGCGTGTGCCGCGACATCGCCCAGATTGCTACGGCGCTCGACCGCATGGTCGATGCCTTGAAATAACGTTCCGCACATCCGCGGAGCGACGATACCTGCCGGGAAGGGACCCGGCAGTTTAAAACCAGAGGGAGAATAAAAAATGAGCCTGACTCGTCGCCACCTTCTCGCAATGACAGCCGCACTCGGCCTGTCCTGCACCGCCTTCGGCGCGCTTGCCGCCGATGTGCTGCAGGTCGGATCCTACCCCAACAACCCGCCGTTCGAGTTCAAGAACGCGAGCGGTACTTTCGAAGGCTTCGAAGTCGATATCGTCAACGAAGCCGCGAAGCGCGCCGGCATGACAACCGAAATCGCCGATTATGGCTTCCAGGCGCTGTTCGCCGGCACGACATCTGGCCGCATCGACGTGGCGATCTCCTCGATCACCATCACGCCGGAGCGCCTCGGTTCGCAGTCGTTCACTCAGCCCTACTACGACTCCGACATGGGTGTCGCCATCAAGGAAGACAGCCCGCTGAACGGCCTGGCCGACCTGAAGGGCAAGGTCGTCGGTGTTCTCTCCGGTTCCACAGGTGAAAAGTGGGCCCAGGAACATCAGAAGGAATACGGATTTGCCGAGATCAAGGGCTATGATTCCCAGCAGAACGTGATGCTCGATCTCGGCGCAGGCCGCGTCGATGGCGTGGTCAGCGACATTCCGGGTATGGAATTCCTCTTCACCAAGATGAAGGGCTTCAAAGTCAAGGAACGCATCAAGACAGGCGAACAGTACGGCCTGATGATGACCAAGGACCATTCGAAGCTGCAGGCGCTTTCCGACGCCATCGGCTCGATGAAGAAGGACGGTACGCTGGCCGCGATCCACAAGAAGTGGTTCGGCAGCGACGCGCCGGCCGGTTCCTCGACCGTCACCGAAATGCCGATCCCGAAGCCCTGATCAGGCTTGGGTCGCGGCGCGATTGCGTATCTTCGCACCGTCGCGCGGCGTAAGCAGTTCTCCTCTGCCCTTCTCCCCAAGTGCGGTGAGGGGCAGAGCGATCCAAACTTTCCATTTCCGCTCATCTGCCCCTAAGCTCGGTGAGTTCTCCAGCCATACCGAGGCCCGGCCATGTCGTTGATCGAGACGTTCTTCAATTATGAGGTGCTGTGGTCAGCGCTACCGGCACTGCTGAGAGGGTTCTGGAACACGCTGTTGCTCGGCGTGATGAGCATCGTGATCGGCGTTCCCGCAGGGATGGTCATCGGCATTATCAGGCTTTATGCGCCAAAGCCCATCCGCCTGCTGATGATCGGCTACATCGACATCATGCGCGCCATGCCGGTGCTGGTGATGCTCATTCTCATCTATTACGCGCTGCCTTTCCTCGGCATCCGGCTCTCGTCATGGGCATCGGCCGTCATGGCATTCTCAATCGTCATGGCCGCCTATTCCGCCGAGGTCTTCCGGTCGGGCATCGAGGGCGTGCCGAAGGGCCAGTTCGAGGCGGCGGCGGCGCTCGGCCTGCCGTTTCTCCTGACGCTGCGCAAGGTCATCATGCCGCAAGCCATCCGGATCGTCATTCCGCCGACCACCAGCAACTGCGTGTCTATGTTCAAGGATACGTCGCTGGCCTCGACGGTGGCGCTGCCCGAACTCTTGAAGGAAGCCACCAACGCGCAGGCGCTCTATGCCAATCCGTCGCCGCTGATCGGTGCCGCGCTGGTCTACATCATCTTCCTCTGGCCGATGGTCCGGCTGGTGAGCATGCTTGAGAAGCGGTACAAGTCCGAAAATGCGCGTTGAGCGGCGGCTTTTCTCCGGCGCACGAAACAATCCTGGAATAATTGAGGACGCCTTCATGACAGTCATTCCCGATCTCGCAGCCGTCGCCGCGATGGATGCAAGCGACCCGCTGCGCGGCATGCGCGACCGTTTCGTCCTGCCCGAGGGCGTGATCTATCTCGATGGCAATTCGCTCGGCGCTGCTTCCAAGGCCGCTTACGATGAGATCGACAAGGCCGCGCGGGAAGAGTGGGGTCAGGACCTCATCCGCGCCTGGAACAAGGATGGCTGGTTCGAAATGCCGCGCGAACTGGGTGATCGCATCGGCCGGCTGATCGGCGCGGCACCCGGCCAGACCGTGGTCGCGGACACGACGTCGATCAATATCTACAAGGCCTTGCATGCGGCGCTTGGCCTGCGCCCGGGTCGCTCCGTCATCGTCGCCGAAGGCGGCAGCTTCCCGACCGATCTCTATATGGCCGAAGGTGTTGCCTCGACGCGGCCGGGGACGACGCTCCGCCTGGAAGGGGTCGATGCTCCTGCGATCGAGGACCTGATCGACGATAAGGTCGCGGTGATCCTCGTCAACCACGTCAATTACAAATCCGGCGAGCTCCGCGACATGGCGGCGTTGACCCGCAAGGCGCATGAGGCCGGGGCGCTGATCGTCTGGGATCTCTGCCACACAGCCGGCGCGCTGCCGGTCGATCTCGATGGGTCCAACGCTGACTTCGCCATCGGCTGCACGTACAAGTATCTCAATGGCGGCCCGGGCGCGCCGGCCTTCATCTATGTCGCCACCAGGCATCTCGCTGAAGCGAGCCAGCCATTGAGCGGCTGGTGGGCCCATGCCCGACCCTTTGCATTCGAGCAGAGTTTCGATGCCAGCGTCGGCATCCGCCGGTTTCAATGCGGTACGCAGCCGATCCTGTCGCTACGTGCGCTCAAGGGCGCGCTCGACATCTGGGCCGAGGTCGATCTCAATGCACTGCGCACGAAAAGTATTGCGCTGACCGACCTCTTCATCAAGCTGGTCGAGTCGCGATGCGAGGGTCTTGGCCTCACGCTGGAAAGCCCACGCGACGCCAGCCGCCGTGGCAGCCAGGTGTCGTTCGAGCACGATCACGCCTATCCAATCATGCAAGCGCTGATCGAGTGTGGCGTGATCGGCGATTTCCGCGCGCCGGCGACCATCCGCTTCGGCTTCACGCCGCTCTACACGAGCTTTTCGGATGTCTGGCAGGCGGTCGAGGTTCTGGAGGACATATTGCGGACGGGCGCATGGAAGGAAGCGCGCTTCGCGGTCAGATCCGCGGTGACCTGAACGGACTGTGTTCAGAGCACCGTGCGAACGCGCCAGAGTTCCGGAAACAGTTCCACATCCAGCATCTTTCGCAGGTAGGATGCGCCCGAGGTTCCGCCGGTGCCGCGCTTCAGGCCGATGATGCGCTCGACCGTGGTGACGTGGTTGAAGCGCCAGCGGCGGAAATAGTCCTCGAAATCGACGAGTTTCTCGGCCAGTTCGTAGAGCATCCAATGGCGCTCTGGATCCTGATAGACCGTCTGCCAGGCGGTCAGAACCTCCTCACTTTCGACTCTGTTCTCACGCCACTCCGTACGCTGCGCGTCGGCGCCGACGTCGAAACCTTGGCGAGACAGCAGCAGGATCGTCTCGTCGTAGAGCGAGGGCATGGCTAGGATTGCTTCCAGCTTCTCTGAAAATTCCGGGCGGTGGGCGTGCGGGCGCAGCATTGCGAGGTTGCGATTGCCCGCCATATATTCGATGGCCCGGTACTGCCAGGATTGAAAACCCGAGGACTGGCCGAGCGATTCCCGGAACTGGGTGTATTCGCTTGGCGTCATCGTCCGCAGTACATCCCAGGCATTGTTGAGCTGTTCGAAGATGCGGGCGACGCGGGCCAGCATCTTGAAGCTCGGCTCCAGCTTGTCGTCGCGGATCGAGCGGATCGCGGCCGAAACTTCATGGATCGCAAGCTTCATCCAGAGTTCCGATGTCTGGTGCTGGATGATGAACAGCAGTTCGTCATGCGCCGTCGATAGTGGCGACTGCGCATTCAGCACCTCGTCGAGATGCAGGTAGTCGCTATAGGACATGCGGTCCGCAAACGACATCTGCGCACCCTCGGTCGCGGGGTCGTAGGGCTTGCTCAATTGATCTTCTCCGCGCGGAGCCGGAACCGCTGGATCTTGCCGGTCTGGGTCTTGGGTAGCGCATCGATGAACTTCACCGAGCGCGGATATTTATAGGGCGCGATCGTGGCCTTCACGTGGTCCTGCAGGCGCTTGACAGTGGCAGCATTCGCCGTTGCGGATGGCACAAGCACGACATGCGCCTCGACGATCTGGCCGCGATCGACATCGTCAGCGCCGATCACCGCGCATTCCGCCACATCGGGATGTGACAGCAGCGCCGCCTCGACTTCGGGGCCTGCGATATTGTAGCCGGAACTGACGATCATGTCGTCGGAGCGGGCTGCGAAGTGGAAGAAGCCGGCCTCGTCCTGGTAGAAGGCGTCGCCGGTGAGATTCCAGCCGTCGCGGACATATTCCTTCTGCCTGATATCAGCCATATAGCGGCATCCTGTTGGGCCGCGCACAGCCAGCCTGCCGACTGTACCGCGCGGCACCTCGTTCATCTCGTCATCGACGATACGCGCTTCATAACCGCCGACGGGCTTGCCGGTGGAAGACGGCTGCAAATCCTCGAAGCGGTTGGAGATGAAAATGTGCAGCATCTCGGTCGCCCCGATGCCATCGAGGATCGGCTTGCCCGTCTTGGCCGTCCATTCCTCGAATACCGGACCCGGCAGGGTTTCCCCGGCCGACACCGCCACGCGTAGTGAAGACAGGTCGGCGCCGCTGTCCATGGCCTTCATCATGGCTCGGTAGGCGGTCGGCGATGTGAAGGAAATCGTCGCCTTGTAGGTCTCGATGATGTGGATCATGTTCGGCGGCGTCGCCTCTTCGAGAAGCGTCGCCGTGGCGCCGAAGCGGAGCGGGAAGATCGCGAGACCGCCCAGGCCGAAGGTGAAGGCGAGCGGCGGCGATCCGACGAACACATCGTCCGGCGTCACATGCAAAACGTCTTTGGCGTAGGTGTCGGCGATCAGCAGAAGGTCGCGATGGAAATGCATTGTCGCCTTGGGCACACCCGTCGTGCCTGACGTGAAACCAAGTAGCGCGACGTCATCTTGGCTGGTTTGAATTGCCGCAAACGTCACCGGCTTGTCGAGCGCGATACGATCGAGCTCGGCGTCGTGGTTGGCGGTGCCATCGAACCCGACGACCTTTTCGAGGAAGGTGCTGTCCTTGGCGCAGGCGACCATTTCATCCATCAGCCGCGTGTCGCAGAGGGCGAGCGAGATTTCCGCCTTGTCGACGATCTTCTTGAGTTCGCCCGCCCGCAGCATCGGCATGGTGTTGACGACCACCGCTCCGGCCTTGGTGGCGGCAAGCCAGCAGGCGACCATGGCCGGATTGTTGGCGGAGCGGATGAGTACCCTGCTGCCCGGCTTGACGCCATAAGTCTCGACCAGCGCATGCGCCAGCCGGTTGGTCCAGTCCGACAGTTCCTTGTATGTGCGGCGGCGGCCATTGCCGATCAACGCGGTATGGTCGCCGAAGCCTTTCTCGACAAGCCGGTCCGTCAGTTCGACACCGGCATTGATGTGATCGGGATAGTCGAAGCCGTTCAGAAGGAAGTCCGGCCACTGGTCCGGCGGCGGCAGATTGTCGCGCGTGAACGTGTCTGTATGTGCTGACGGTCCAAGCATGTCTAGCGTTTCCTGGATGTTTGCGGGCCGGCCGATCTAAGCTCAGGACTGCAAGAGCAGATGCAATTGCCATCCTGTACCAGCGAGACCTCCCATCGCTGGTAGGCTCAAGCATCGCACCAGCCCAAAATTATTTCAAGCATAAAGTTTCTTGTCGTTCGCGCATTGACGCCGGCACTGCGGATGGGCTTTGTTGCGGACAATCAATCAGGCCATCGGGGAGGATGTCGGGTGCTGTCGCGGAAAATCATCAACTGGGACGATGCTTATGCCAACAGTGACAACATTGCGGGCGGCGACCGCTGGCCGGATGCCTGGGTGTCGCCGGCCAAGGATTTCCGCGACAGGCTTTCAGGGCTCGGCCGGGCGAAGCTAGGCATCGTCTATGGCGTAAAACCCCGAAACCGGCTCGATCTCTTCATGCCCGAGGGCGCGCCTAAGGGCCTCGTGGTCTTCGTCCATGGCGGCTACTGGATGGCGCTCGACAACAGCTACTGGTCCCATCTTGCGGGCGGTGCGGTGGAGCACGGCTATGCCGTGGCGATGCCTTCCTACACGCTCTGCCCAGATGCCCGGATCCGCGATATTGTCGGCGAGGTCGGCACCGCGATCGGCAAGGCGGCGGAACTGGTCGAGGGGGCCATCATGTTGACCGGCCATTCCGCCGGCGGTCATCTGGTCAGCCGGATGGTATCTCGGACCACGCCGCTCCCCGCCTGGGTCTGTGCGCGGGTCCGCAACGTCGTGTCGATTTCCGGCGTGCATGACCTGAGGCCGATGATGAACACAGGCATGAACGAAACGCTCCGCATCGACGAGGCCGAAGCGCTGGCCGAAAGCCCGGCATTGCTCAGGCCGATGGATAGCGCTCGCATCACCTGCTGGGTCGGCGGGAGCGAGCGCGCTGAATTCCTGCGCCAGAACGCGCTTCTCGCCAACATCTGGACCGGTCTGGGCGCGACGACCAGCGGGGTGGTCGAGCCTGACCGGCACCATTTCAATGTCATTGATGGCCTTGCCGATGCAGCTCATCCATTGACGCAAACGCTATTGGGCGCGTGAATGCTGCTCGAAGCGTCGTGGAAGGCGATGACTCGCCCCCGTTAGATATGTTAGTTGCTGCTATCGCTTCAAACACGTCAGGATCAGCACACGATGCCCGCCTGCTTTTCGACCGACCGCATGCTCAATTTCGGCGACTGCGACATTTCGGGGACCGCTTATTATCCTTCCTATCTCAATCTCCTCAATGGCGTCATCGAGGAATTCTGGACCTGGATGGGGTATCCCTGGCACGAGATCATCTGGAAGGAACGCTGGGGTACGCCCACCGTGCACCTGACATGCGACTTTTCAAAGCCATCGTTTTTTGGCGAGAAGCTGACGTTCGAACTCACGGTCACGCGCGTCGGGCGTTCGTCGATGACGATCGAGCACATCGTGCGCTGCGGCGAGCAGCAGCGCTGGTCGGGTCATCAGGTCCTGGCGGCGAGCCGGCTTGACGAACACACCTCGATGGCCTGGCCCGATCCCGTCAAGGCGAAGCTTGAAAGCTTCCTGGCCGTGCCGGCGTAACTCAGGCTTCCGGGTCCCTCATGAACATCGGCCCGCCCTTGTGGGCGGGGAAGCCATAGCCGTTGATCAGGACGAGATCGATATCGCCGGGTCTGGCAGCGATCTTCTCGTCCAGCAGCCTCTCGCCCTCCGCCGACATGGCGGCGAGCAGGCGGCTGACGATCTCGGCTTTGTCGAAATGGCGTGGCGTGATCGACTTCGCCGCGCGAGCGGCGGCAATGATGGCGGTCACATCCCGATCGACGGATTTCTTGCCGTCGGCATAGCTGTACCAGCCCTTGCCGGATTTCTGGCCGAAGCGGCCCGCCTCGCAAAGCCAGTCCGCGATATCGACATAGCGCTCCGAGGGATCGCGGGTCGCCGCCTGGCGTTTGCGCCGTGCCCAGGCGATTTCGAGGCCGGCGAGGTCGAACACCGAAAACGGTCCCATGGCGAAGCCGAAGTCTTCCATGGCGGCATCGATGTCCTGCGGTTCTGCGCCGTCCTCGACGAGGAACTCGGCTTCCCGACGATAGGCCGAGAAGATCCGGTTGCCGATGAAGCCTTCGGTGACCCCGGAGAGGATCGGCAGCTTGCGCATTTTCTTCGCGACGGCAAAGCCTGTGGCGAGGACCTCAGGTTCCGTCCTGGCGCAGCGGACCACCTCGACAAGTCGCATGATGTTGGCCGGCGAGAAGAAGTGCAGGCCGAGTGCGCGCTCGGGATGGGTCGTTGCTGCCGCGATCTGGTTCGGGTCGAGATAGGACGTGTTGGTGGCGAGTATCGCATCCGGCCGCACGATGCCTTCGAGCTTGCGAAACAACTCCGTCTTGACGGCGAGATCATCAAATACCGCCTCGATCACGAGGTCGGCGTCCGCCAATGCGTTAAGTGTGCCTTCGACGGTCAGTCGCGACAGGCGATCCGCAAGCCCGGCCTCATCGAGGCGGCCGGATTTGACATTTCGCTCCAGCATGCCGGCGATCCGCTCTCGGCCCTTTCGGGCCGCCTCGTCATCCTGCTCGATGCCGATGACGCGGTATCCAGCGTTCAGCGCGGCAACGGCAATGCCCGAGCCCATGAGGCCGGTGCCGACGATGCCGATGGTCTTGACCGTGCGGGGCGCGACGCCCTCGAGGCCAGCAACCTTCGCCGCCTCGCGCTCGGCAAAGAAGACATGCCGAAGCGCCGCTGCCTGGGGCGAATCCTTGAGGCGCAGGAAGGTAGCCCGTTCGTCCGACAGCCCGTCTTCGAGCGTCGTCGTCTCTGCAGCCGCAACGAGCCTCACTGCCACGTCAGGCGCCACCTGACCGCGCGCCTTGGTCGTGATCTTTCGCGACGCGGCCTCGATCTCGTCGGCCGAAGCGGGCCGCACGGCAAGATCACCCGTCTTGCGGAATTTTTTCCTGCCCTCTGCCACAACAGCGAGCGCCCACGCGATAAGATCGCCATCAGTAACCTCATCCATGATGCCCGCCGATCGCGCTTCCTCTGCCTTCACACTGCGGCCGCTGCCGATCAGGTCGATGGCAACGGGAATGCCCGTCAAGCGCGGGAGCCGTTGTGTACCGCCGGCGCCGGGCACGAGGCCAAGCTTGACCTCCGGAAAGGCCATGCTCGCCGTCGCCGCGGCAATCCGGTAGTGGCAGGCGAGCGCGATTTCCAGCCCGCCGCCGAGCGCCGCGCCGTTGAGTGCGGCGATGACGGGCTTGCCCGAGTCCTCAATCAACTGGCAGACCTCAGGGAGGATGGGATCGACCAGCGGCTTGCCGAACTCAATGATGTCGGCACCCCCGACGAAGATCTTGCCCGCGCCCGTGATGACGACGGTATTGATTTCTGCGCTGTCATTCGCCTGCGCTATGGCACTCGCCAGACCTGCACGCATTGCGGCCGATGCCGCATTTACTGGCGGGTTGTCGATGGTCACGACAAGCACGCCATCCAGGACGCGCCCTGAAACGCAGGCCGAGAAATCCAGTTCGTCGGCAGCTTTGGTCGCAGTCATCGTCACGATTCCGGAATGACGGCGTGGGCCTGAATTTCGATCTTGGCCCGATCCTCGACCAGTGCCACGACCTGCACGGCAGCCATGGCCGGAAAGTGCTTGCCGATGACGTCGCGATAGGCCTGGCCGATGCCCTTCAGGTTTTCGACATATTCCTTTTTGTCGGTGAAATACCAGGTCATAGTGGTGATGTGGTGCGGCTCGCCGCCGGCCGCGCGCACCACGGCGACAACGTTCTCCAGCGTCTGCCTGACCTGGCCGACGAAATCGTCGGTTTCGAACTGGCACTGGCCGTTCCAGCCGATCTGGCCGCCGACGAAGATCAGCCGGCCCTGCGCCTCGACGCCGTTGGCGTAACCGACCGGCCGCGCCCAGCCTTCAGGTTGCAGGATCGTATGCATTGGTCTTCTCCAGATGATGGGTGAGCGCGGCCCGGAGCTCGTCCGGCCAGGCCAGGGATGTGTGGGTTTCAAGCGAGGTCGCCACCAACCGATGAGTCGCTTTGAAGAGCGTGTTCCCACGCGCCGATACGCTGTGCGCCAGATCCACGGAGGATCGGCCCAGGCCGGCGACGCGGATGTCGATCATCAGTTCGTCGCCCTGAAGGCCGGGCCGCTCGAAGACGAGGTTGAGCGTCACGGTCGGCGTGCCCATGAGCATCGTGGATATCATCCGGTCGCGCGTGGCGCCCAGCGACGCAAAGAAATCCTCGATCGCGCCATCCAGGATGCGAAGATAGGATGGATAGTAGGCAATGCCGGACGGATCGCAGTCACCGAAGCGAAGGGGATAGCTCTTCGTGAACACGTCACGCCCCCTTCATCAGTTCGCGGGCGACGATCAGCTTCTGCACCTCCGTCGCACCCTCATAGATACGGAGCGCGCGGATTTCGCGGTAGAGCTTTTCGGTGATCTCGCCCGATCTCACACCACGGCCGCCGAAGAGCTGGACCGCGCGATCGATGACGTCCTGCGCCGTTTCGGTCGCGGTCATCTTGGCCATCGCGGCTTCCTTGGTGGTCGGCAGTTTTTGAACGTCGCGGCGCCAGGCAGCGCGATAGGTGAGCAGCGCCGCCGCATCGATGCCAGTCGCCATGTCGCCGAGCGCGGCCTGCGTCAGTTGCAGGTCGCCAAGCGCCGCGCCGAACATCTTGCGGGTCCTGGCATGGAGCAGTGCCTCGTCCAGCGCGCGCCGCGCAAAGCCGAGTGCGGCTGATGCCACTGACGCGCGGAAGATGTCGAGCGTGCGCATGGCGATCTTGAAGCCTTCCCCGGGTGCGCCGAGACGCCGAGAGGCTGGAATGCGGCAGTTGTCGAAACGGATCGTCGCCAGCGGATGCGGGGCGATCACCTCGATGCGCTCGACAACGGAAAAGCCGGGATCATCGGCAAAGACGACGAAGGCGGAGATGCCGCGGGTGCCCGGTGCTTCGCCGGTGCGGGCGAAGACCGTGTAGACATCGGCGATGCCGCCATTGGATATCCAGGTCTTGTCGCCGTCGAGCACATAGGCGTCGCCATCCGCCCGCGCCGCGCAGGCCATGGCCGCGACATCGGACCCGGCTTCCTTCTCGGACAGCGCGAAGGCAGAGACCCAGTCGCCTGATGTCACCTTCGGCAGCACAGCTGCCTTCAGTTCCTCGGAGCCCGACAAACCGATTGCGCCGGTCCCCAATCCCTGCATCGCAAAAGCGAAATCCGCGAGCCCGTCGTGCCAGGCGAGCGTCTCGCGTGCCAGGCACACGGAACGGGAATCGATCGCCTCGCGTCCTGCCTGGCCGGTCGCCAAGCCGAGAAGGCCGGCATCGCCGAGCATCTTCACCAGATGGCGGCACGCCTTATCGACGTCATGATGATCCACCTCGGAAAGCGCACCGGAGCGCGCGAAGGCATCGAGCCGCTCGGCCACGACGCGGTGTTCCGGGCCGAAGAACGGCCAGTCGAGATGTTCGCGGGTCGGGCCTTTGAGCGCTGTCATCAATTGCCCTCGAACACCGGCTTCTGCTTCGCGGCGAATGCCTCGAAGGCGCGGCGGAAATCGCCGGTCGCCATGCAGATCGCCTGCGCCTGGGCTTCGGACTCGATCATCTCGTCGATGCCCATCGCCCATTCCTGGTTCATCATCGTCTTGGTGATGCCGTGCGCAAACCACGGACCGTCAGCCAGCGAGCGTGCCAGCTTCTGGGCGGCCGCGTCGAGTTCGGCTGCCGGATGTAGCGCGTTGAAGAAGCCCCAGCGTTCGCCCTCCTCGGCCGACATGCTGCGGCCGGTATAGAGCAATTCCGAAGCCCGGCCCTGGCCGATGATGCGGGGCAGGATGCCGCATGCGCCCATATCGGCGCCGGCAAGGCCGACGCGTGTAAATAGGAAAGCAGTCTTGGCCTCGGGCGTCGCGAGGCGCAGGTCCGACGCCATGGCGAGGATCGCACCGGCACCGACGCAGATACCATCGATCGCGGCGACGATCTGTTGCGGGCATTTGCGCATGGCCTTGACCGCGTCTCCGGTCATGCGGGTGAAGGCCAGCAGATCCGGCATCTTCATGCGGGTGAGCGGCTCGATGATCTCGAACACGTCGCCGCCGGAGGAAAAATTGCCGCCGGCGCCGGTCAGTACCACCGTGCGCACATCGGAGGCATATTGCAGGTCGCGAAACAGGTCGCGCAGCTCGGCATAGCTCTCGAAGGTCAGCGGGTTCTTGCGGTCTGGACGGTTGAGTGTCAGGGTCGCCACCCGGCCGTCCTTGCTCACCGACCAGAGGAAGTTCCTGGCCTGGTAATCGCGGAAGGGCTTGAGATGCCCGCTCATCGAAGCCTGATTGTCGCTCATCCCGTCATGACCTCCCCACCGGCAATCGCGATTGCCTGTCCATTGATCGCGCCGGCATCGGGCGACGCCAGCCATAGAACCGTGTTCGCCACTTCCTCGGGTTTCACCAGCCGGCCCTGAGGGTTGGCCTTGGTGAATTCCGCCATCGCCTGCTCCTCGCTGCGTCCGGTCTTGGCGACGATCTCGGCGATCGAACGGGCGACCATCGGCGTGTCGGTGAAGCCGGGGCAAACCGCGTTCACGGTCACGCCCTTTTTCGCAAGTTCCAGTGCCAGAGACCGCGTCAGCCCCACGACGCCATGTTTGGCGGCGACATAGGCCGAGACATAGGCGTAACCTGTCAGACCCGCCGTCGAGGCGATGTTGATGATCCGTGCGCCGTTGCCCCGCGCCTTGAGGTCGGGCAGCACGGCCTGCGTCACGTTGAAGACGCCGGTGAGATCGACCGAGATGATATGCGACCACATCTCCAGCGAAGTTTTCTCGAAGAGCGCGCTCGAGGCCTCGCCGGCATTGTTGACGAGAATGCTCAAGGGGCCGAAAGCGGCCCTAGCCTTGTCCAGTCCGGATGCGATTGCGTCGGCATTGGTTACATCGAAGCCATCGGTGATGAAGGACGATCCCTCCGGCAATTCCCGGCTCAGGGCTTCGAGCGGTTCGCGGCGGCGCCCGGCGAGTGTTACCTGCGCGCCTGCACCCGCCAGAGCGCGCGCGATCGCGGCCCCGATGCCGCTGCCGGCGCCGGTAACCAGTGCATGATGACCTCCCAGAATGCCTGCCATCGCCTATTTCGCTCCAGCCGCAGCTGCCTGCTTCTCGCGGGCGAGGTTGGTCTCGTATTGGGTCTTGCCGGCATAATACTGCTTCGGCCAGGATATCGTGTTGATGCCGATCTTTGCCGCCTCGTGCAGCGTCCAGGCCGGATCGGCGAGATGCGGGCGCGCGACGGCGCAGAGATCGGCGCGGCCGGCGGCGATGATGGAATTGGCATGATCCGCTTCGGATATCGCTCCGACGGCGATGGTCGGAATGCCCACCTCGTTGCGGATCTTGTCGGAGAACGGCGTCTGGAACAGGCGGCCATAGACCGGCGTCTCCTCCTTCCACACCTGACCCGAGGAGCAGTCGATCACGTCGGCACCAGCTTCCTTGAACATTGCCGCGAAGATCGCAGCGTCCTCCGGCGTGTTGCCGCCGTCGAACCAATCATGGCACGAGAGGCGAACCGAGATCGGCTTGTCCTCAGGCCAGACGGCGCGGATCGCCCGGAACACTTCGAGCGGATAGCGCGCGCGCGCCGCATGGTCGCCGCCATATTCGTCTGTGCGCGTGTTGGTGAGCGGCGACAAGAAGCTCGACAGAAGATAGCCGTGGGCGCAGTGCAGTTCGAGCCAATCCGCGCCGGTACTCGCTGCAAGTTCCGCAGCCCGGACATGATCGGCCAGGACACGGTCTAGGTCGGCGCGATCCATCACCTTCGGCACCTGGCTGTGCTTGAGATAGGGCAGCGCGGAGGCAGAGATCAGGGGCCAGTTGCCCTCATCGAGTGGCTGGTCCGTGCCTTCCCAGGCGAGCTTCGTCGAGCCCTTGCGGCCGGCATGGCCCAACTGGATGCCGACCTTCGCCGGCGTGTTGAAATGGACGAATTCGACCAGCCGTCTCCAGGCATCGGCCTGCTCCTCGTTCCACAGCCCGAGGCAGCCCGGCGTGATGCGGGCATCCGGTGAAACGCAGGTCATCTCGCCAAAGACGAGGCCGGCGCCGCCCATGGCCCGCGACCCGATATGGACGAGATGGAAGTCGTCGATCAGGCCGTCCTTGGCCGAATACATCGCCATCGGCGACATGACGATCCGGTTCGGTAGCGTGACGCCACGCACCGTATAGGGCGTGAACATCGGAGGCAGGCAGCGGTCATTACTCGTCGAAACCATGCCAGCCTTTCCGGCGAACCAGCGCTCATAGCCCTCAAGCCAGTTTGAATCCCTGAGACGCAGGTTCTCGTGGCTGATGCGCTGGGAGCGCGTCAGCATCGAATACATGAATTGCTCGGGCTCCAGCGTATCGGCATAGCGGCGGCCGACGACCTCGAACCATTCCATGGCGTTGCGCGCGGCATTCTGGATGCGTGCGACATCGACACGGCGGATTTCTTCATAAGCCTCGAGGACGGCGGGAATCTTGTCCTTGTCGTGGCCGAGCCTGTTGAACTGGTTGGTGAGTTCGATCGCATCGTCGATCGCGAGCTTGGTGCCCGAGCCAATGGCGAAATGCGCAGTATGCGCCGCGTCGCCCATGAGGACGACATGTGACTGGCCATTGAAATGGCTCCACTTGCCGCAGATCAGGCGGTTGAAATTGAGCCAGGCCGAGCCGCGCATGTGGCGCGCATTGGTCATCAACTCGGCGCCGTCGAGCACTTCGGAGAACATGTCCTGGCAGAAATCGATCGAGTCTTGTTGGTCGAGTTCCCCCAGGCCGTGCTTCTCGTAAGCCTCCTCGGTGGTTTCGACGATGAAGGTCGAGGTCTGGTCGTCGAACTTGTAGATATGCGCCTGGAACCAGCCATGATCCGTCTTGCGGAAATCGAAGGTGAAGGCATCGTAGAGCTTGTTGGTGCCGAGCCAGATGTAGCGGTTCGGCCGTGTGATGAGATCGGGCTGGAAGACTTCCGGATAGCGATTGCGGATCTTCGAGTTGAAACCGTCCGATGCGATGATCAGGTCGGCGTCGGGGTAATCGAGATCGCTGTTCACATCGGTCTCAAACGTCAGTTCAACGCCGAGCGCCTCGCAACGGCGCTGCAGGATGTTGAGCAGCTTCTTGCGGCCGATGCCGACGAAGCCGTGGCCGGAGGTGCGCTGGCGGGTGCCCTTGAACAACACCTCGATGTCATCCCAGTGGTTGAAGGCATCCTGGATTTCGGCGGCGCTTTCCGGATCCCATACCTTCATCGCTTCCATGGTCGCATCGGAAAAGACGACGCCCCAGCCGAACGTGTCGTAGGGCCGGTTGCGCTCGACGACGGTGATGGAGTGTTCGGGATGGAGCTTCTTCATCAGGAGCCCGAAATAGAGGCCGGCCGGTCCGCCGCCGATGCATACGATTCGCATGTCAGTTTCCTCTGTTCCGATCGATGGCTTATGGTTATTTATTTTAAGGTTAAAGTAAATTCGCGAACGGCTCCTGTCAATGGCTTTATACCGCCGTGGAGATATTTTAAGGTTAAAATATCTCTGCGGGACACACCTGATGCCGCCAGGGGTCAGGGCGAGACGGTATCGATCGGGCGATATCCGCCCTTCCAGTAGATCAGTGCACCTTTCGCCTCGCCGATCTCGATGGAGCGAACCCGGCCGATGAGGATCGCGTGGGTGGATTTCTCGATCATTTCCTCGATCTCGCAGTCGAGCGCCACTGCGGCGCCGTCCAGAAGCGGTGCACCGGTGAGACCGCTCCGCCACTTGCCCAGCGCAAAGCGGTCGGCGCCCTTGACGCCGCCTTGTCCAGTGAAACGCTCGGCGATCGGTTGGTGATGAGGCGCCAGCGAATTGACGCCGAAATGGCCGAAAGCGTCGAAGAGGGGCCACGACGACGAGTTGCGGTTGACGCAGACCAGCATCAGCGGCGGGTCGACGGACAGCGATACGGTCGACGTGGCGACGAGGCCGGAACGGCGGTCTCCGGCGCCGACCGTTATGACGCTGACATTGCCGGCAAAATGGCGCATCGCCGAGCGATAGTCGGCGGCGTCGGGCGCCGGTGCCGTCATCAATTGCACTTCCATTCTGCTCTCCCTCGGTTGAGCGCATCGCCGAGATCCACGACGTGAGATAGGCGGAGCTCCGCCGCGACGCCACCCAGCGGCGTCGCGGCGGGAACGCCGGTCAGGCCGCGGCCGCCTCCGCGGACACTGCCCGGCGAATGCCGCGTGCTTCCAGGATCGGCAGGACGTGATCGCGGAAATAGGGGAATTCCTCGGCATAATCGACAAAGGACAAGGTGGTGCCGCCGAAACCGGCGGCATGCAGCGAGAGGATGCCCTCCGCCACCTGTTCAGGCGTGCCAACCAGCGGGAAACCGCCATGGCCGGCGGCCATCCGGTCGCGGATCAGCGCCAGCAGATCATGCGGGAATGATTGCGCATGGGCAAACTGCAGCCGGACGAGATTGTCCACGGCCTCCCAATCGGCATTGGTCTGGCCGAAATGATGAAGGTAGTCCTTTGCCTCCTTCTCGGTCGGGCGGCAGACGACATGGCTGAAGGTCAGCACGCCGACCTTGCGCCCTTCATCCGCGGCCTGCTGCTTGAGCGCAGCGACTTCTTCCTTGGAGCGTTCGAGATCGATCGCCGGGGTGAACAGGAAGTCGGCATTCTTTACCGCAAAGGCCCGGCCCTGACCGGAACCCGCCGCGTTCAGGATGGGTGCCTTGCGCGACGGGCGCGGATCGCCGAGAACGTTCTTGAGCTTGAAGTGCTTGCTATCCCAGTCGAAGGCCTCGATTTTCGTCCAGAGCGCCTTGACGACGTCGAACCACTCTTGTGCATAGCCGTACCGATCTTCGTGACCCGACGGCAATTCGAGGCCGAGCGCTTCGTATTCCGGTTGATTCCAGCCTGCGACGATGTTGAGGCCGATGCGGCCTCGGCTGATCTGGTCGATCGTCGCCATCTGCTTTGCGACCACCACCGGATGATTGGCTGCGACGTGGATCGTCGCGAAGACGTTGATGTTCCTTGTATGGGCCAGCAAGCCCGTCGCCCAGGTCACCGTCTCAAGGACGTTGCCGTGGAAATTGGTCTCGCCGCCATAGCCGATCCAGCGGGCGATCGGCAGCATGAAGTCGATGCCGGCGTCGTCGAGCATCTTCCCGAGGCGCAGATTGTTGTCCCAGGAATTGACCCAGCGCTCCGGCACCGTGGTCACCGACATGCCGCCGGAGCAATTTGTAGAGAAGGTTCCGAGCAAAAACTGCCCGTCTGCGAACATGCTGTTCTCAGTCATCGTAGTTCCCCGATTTTTTAACAGAAATTACAATAGAAAATCTATTTTAAATTTAGAACTTGTCAACAGGAAAACGATGACGGATGTCTAGTTTCATCGATGATCGCAGCGCCGGCGATGCCGGTTTGGGGAAAACAGAAATGAAAACAAAAGGCAATCCGCCCGGGGCGGGGCCGGCGGCAGTCGACCGGAGTTGGCACCTCGCGCGCAATCCGCTGGAAGTCGACGTTGCCGAACTCGAATATGCGCTGATGCGGGCCTTCGAGGCCTTTGGGCGCTGGCAGGGCGAATGCCTGGCCTCGGTGATCGATCTGGTGGCGAGCGGCCCGGAAAACGCCATGCTGCACATCATCCGCATGCATGACCGGCCGAAGACGATCAAGGATCTCGCCCGGCTCGCCAATCGCGAGGACATTCCCAACATGCAATACAGCCTGCGCAAGCTGATCGGAGCGGGGCTTGTGGCGAGATCAGGCAGCGGCCGTTCGGGCGTGACCTATTCGGTCACTGAAAAGGGCCGGGAGGTCACCGATCGCTATGCCGATGTGCGCGCCTCGCTGTTGATCAAGGCCGTGCAATCCGTGCCTGATTTCCAGAGCCGGCTGCAGGATGCGGCCGCCACGCTCGATCTGCTGACCGGCATCTACGAGCAGGTCGCGCGCACTGCTGCGACCCATCGCCGGTTCCACGGATAGCGACCTCAGGCAAATGTGGCGACCATGCGCGTCGCCGCACATGGTCGATTTGAGCTGCCGCCCGATCAGGCCGCGAGCCGACCCAGATAGGCATCCGCCTCTTCCGGCACCGCGAACCAGGGGAAGAAATCGCGCGGGTCGTTGAAGCCGTTGGCGATGCGCTTGGCGAGAACAGGGAACGCCTGCGCCGAACCCATGATGTTGAGCACATGCGGCGGCGGCGGCTGGAGAAGCGCATTGGTCCAGCCGGTGACGAACTGGGCGTAGTTCCAGTAGGAATCGAAGGTCGCCTGCATGAAGGCGGCGTCATAGGGACGATCGCCGTGTTCGACGATCGCGTCCATATAGGTCTTGGCGGACTTCGACGCATTGTTCGAGCCCTGGCCGGTGATCGGATCGTTGAGGCAGACGGCGTCCGCCATGCCGAGAACCACTGCGCCCGACGGCAGCCTGCCGACCGGTTTGCGCACGGTGGGCGCAAAAGCGCCGGCGAGGATGCCGTTGTCATCCGTCAGCGAGACGTTGCGGTTGCGATCGGCTTCCCACGGAAGGAACGTGTCGAGGATCCATTTCGACTTGGCAAGATGCTCGTCCGGCGTCTTCACATCCTTCCAGCAATCCATCGGGCCGCCGGGAATGCCCTCGAACACCATGATCTCGCAGGGGCCGTTCACCGTCAGTGCCGGAAAGACGAAATACTCGCCGACGGTTGGGATCAGATTGAAGTTGACGGCTGAGTGATCCGCGCGCGGCAGCATGCCGTTGACATAGGTCAGCGCCAGCGCACGCTGCGGCTTGTCGAAGGGGGATTTTTTCGCATCGCGTTCGAAGAGCTTCGCGATCTCGCCCTTGCCCGCCGCGACGATCACCAGTTCCGACTGTTTCGCGTAGCGTTCGAGATCGTCGATACCGGCGTCGAGGATGGTGATGGTGCCGCCGCGGCGTTCGAATTCCTCCATCCAGCGCGGGATCTTGACCCGCTGGTCGACGCTCTGTCCTGGCTTGTCGAGCTTGCCGTTCCAGTCAATCGCCTTGTTGCCCGACCCATCGGGCGCCGGCACAACGAAGTTGATCGAGTCGACGGTCGGGCATTCCTTGTCCCAGAAGTTCAGCCCGAGATCGCGTTCGTTCTGCAGCGCCGCGTCGAACATGCACTGGCTGGACAGCACCTTGCCGCTGCGAACCTGTTCGGCTGTGCGATTCTGGACGATATCGACCTCGTAGCCGTTGGAAAGCAGGCCGCAGCCGAGCTGGAGGCCGGACTGTCCGCCGCCGACGATGGTGATCTTGCGTGATGTGCTCATTGTTTTGGTTCCCACTCTGGATTGTTGTTCAATGCCACTCATTCATTCCATGAGCTTCGGGATCGCCGGCACGTTCTGTTCGGGACCCATGGCGGTGTAGCCGCCGTCGACCCGGATATCGGTGCCGGTGATGAAGCTCGCATTGTCGGAGAGGAGGAAGGCGACGGCCTCGCCGACTTCCTCGGGATCGCCGGTGCGGCCTAGGAGATGGAAAGGAGCCGCGACCTTGTCGGTCTTCTCGCGGTTGTCGTTGGTGAGCTGGACCATGATGTTGCTCCAGGTCCAGCCCGGGGAGACGGCGTTGACGCGAATGCCATCGGGCGCAAGGTCCATGGCCTGGTTGCGGGTTAGTTGCAGGATCGCCGCTTTCGACACCGGATAGACCCAGCGGCCCGTCTGGGCGACGCGCGATGAGATCGAGCCGAAATTGACGATCGCCCCCTTGTTGGCCTTGAGATGAGGATGGGCGGCCTGCATCAGCATCACCGAGCCGACGATGTTGACGTCAAGCGCCTTCAGCCAGTCGGAGCGGTTGGTTTCGACGCCGTTGTCGAGATAGGTGCAGGCGACGTTGACGAGGAAATCGAGCCGGCCGGTCGTTTCGACGGTCTTGGCGACCAGCGCGGCGATCTCGTCGTCGCTGGTAATGTCGGTGCGGATGAAGCTGGCATTGTCCCCAAGCTTTTCAGCCGCTGCCGCGCCGTCCGCCTCGTTGATGTCGGCGATGACGGTCTTGGCGCCATAGCCGATGAGCGTTGCCGCAACCGCCTGGCCGATCAGGGTGGCGCCACCCGAGATGATGGCTGTCTTTCCGTTCAATCCACGCATGAAGTTCCCCATTCCAGTTCTTGGATATTGTTTTTTGGATCAACTCGCCGGCTGCGTCGTGGTGAAGCCGCCGCCGACATAGACGAGCGGCTCGGCGCCGCTGGTGTCGCTGACCGTCTTGCGGACGCGGCCGATCAGGATCACATGGGTGGCGAAATCGACCGCCTGTTCGAGGTCGCAGTCGAAACTGGCGATCGCGCCATCGAGAACGGGCGCGCCGGTATCGGCATCCTGCCAGTCGCCCACCGTAAATCTTTCCGCGCCTGCAAGCGTGGTGCGGCCAGCGAAGGTCTCGGCGACGGGCTGTTGCGCCCGGGTCAGAACGTTGACGCAGAAATTGCCGCTCTCCGGGGCGATCTGTCCGACCCAGGTGTCGCGGTTGATGCAGGCGACCACCGAGGGCGGCTCGACTGTCAGCGAGCAGACCGCGGTCGCAGTGACGCCGCGCGGTTCTCCGTTCAGGCCGCGCGTGGTCACGACGGTGACGGCGCCGGCGACCTGGCGCATCGCTGCGCGGAACGTGTCCTTGTCCATGGCGCCTTACTCCTCATGTCAGGGCGAGCGGATAGTCCGGGACTTTCATTCACTTTAAATCTAAAGTATCGTCATGATCCGCCGGTCCGGCATGGAGGACAATCCGGATCGCGCAGACGAATATCCAGATCCGGCAAGCCGTTTAGGAATCGTCAGTGGCCGCCCTGCTATCCGGGCTGGAGAAAGCCGATGGTGCGAGAAGACACGCCGCTCTCCCGTTTTGCCGCCGTCGATACGCGCGCGCCCGACGATGCGCGGGAGGCGATCGGCCGGATCTTTTGCCCGCACTTCCTCAATCCTGTCGGCCCTTCGGCCGGGTCATTTCATGCCCGCCACCATACGGTACAGCAGATCGACTATTCGGTAAACTTCGTCGCTTATGGCTCGACGGTCGAGATCGATCCCGGCGAGCTCTCCCGTTTCTTCCTGTTGCAATTGCCGATCAGGGGTAGCGCGAAAGTGCGATGCGGCACCGTTGCTACCGATGTCGAGGCGTGCGTGCGGGGCTCGATCCTGTCGCCGACGCTCGGCACGCGCATGACATGGAACGAAGGCTGCGAGAAGCTCATTGTCCTTCTCCGGCGCGAGGCCGTCGAGACCCAGTTCGAGGTCCTCACACATGAAAGAATGCGGACGATCGAGTTCGACACGGGCGTCGATCTCACCGGCCCGGCCGGCAGCGCCATCTGGCAGCACGCGCAATTGATGCTCGGCGCCGCGGAGGCGGCCGGCGGCATGCCCGACGCCTACCGCATGCTGCTCAGGGACGGGTTGACCACGCTCCTGCTTTCCAGTCTTGCCAGCAGTGTCGCATCGGCATTCCAGCGGCCCGCCCCATCGGCGGGTCCGGTCGCGGTACGGCGGGCGCAGGATTTCATGGCCGCCAATGCCGAGTGGGCGATCTCGATGGCTGAGATCGCCGCCGCATCCGGCGTTTCGCTGCGTTCGCTTCAGGATGCTTATCGCAAGTCGCGAGGGGTGACGCTGGGCGAAGGGCTGCTTTCGCTGCGGCTCGAGCGGTTCCGGGCGGCACTGGTCGCACGGGATGGTATGCCTTCAGTTTCCGCCGCTGCCTTCGTCGCCGGGTTCGGTCATCTCGGCCGCGCCGCCGCGGCCTATCGCGAGCGTTATGGCGAAACACCGTTTGAAACGCTCAGGCGACGAATGTGACGTCCGCGTCGTTTTCCCGATTGCATCGAATAGACAAAGCCGTGCAGCCGTTTCGCTATCCAAACGGGCGTGAACCAACCGCCGCTATTTGGAGAAAGCGAAATGAGAATTTCAATCGGCATGCTCCTGGGCGCAGTCGGCGGAACCTGCCTGTTTGCATCGCAGGCGATGGCTGGCCCCGCATTCGCCTATTCATGGCTCACGACCGACAAGTCGTTCGATCAATGCATCGACGTGGCGAAAGGCATCATGTCGGAGCGGCAGTATCCACATGTGCAGACGACGCGTTTCGGCGTCACGGGTGAGACCGTTGAGGAGACGCTCTTCATCAATTGCGAAGACAGCCGGCACGTTTCGCTCGTGCTGATGCTGCGCACAGGTCGTCCAGGTTACGGCGATATCGACGCTGTGGTTGCCTTGATGCAGAAGCAATTGGATGCGGTCGGCGTTCAATAGGCAAGTGGCTTACTGGATCTCTTCGACCAACGTCTCGCGGCCCAGCCAGTCCGGATCGATCTCAGGGAGCGGGATCGCGTCGAGCAGAGCGCGAGTATAGCTCGATTTCGGCGCGGCGAAGACCTGATCGCATGGGCCTTCCTCGACCACCTTGCCGAAGCGCATCACATAGACGCGATCGCAGATCGCACGGATGACCGAGAGATCGTGGCTGATGAAGGCCATGGCAAGGCCGAGATCGCGACTGAGGTCCTTGAGCAGGTTGAGCACCTGCGCCTGGGTCGAGACATCCAGTCCCGAAACGATTTCATCGGCCAGCACGAAGTCCGGCTCCAAGAGTGCGGCGCGGGCGATGCCGATCCGCTGGCGCTGGCCGCCCGAGAGTTCATGCGGATTGCGGTCGAGCACTACATCAGGTAGGGCGAAGCGGTCGAGCATGCGCCTGACGCGCGCCTCCGCATCGGCGGCATTCCGAGTAAGACCATGGAGCAGCAACGGCTCGACGAGGATACGCCGCACCGAATGGCGCGGGTTAAGCGAGGCCATCGGGTCCTGGAAGATCATCTGCATGCGCCGCCTCAGCGGTCGCATGCGATTGTCGGGGAGATGCGTAATTTCCGTGTCATCGAAGAGGATTTCTCCGGCCGAGACATCGACCAACCTCAGGAGCGCGCGGCCGAGCGTCGTCTTGCCCGAACCGGATTCGCCGACAATGCCGACGGTCTCCCCGCGCTTGATCGAAACATCGACGCCGTGCAGCACCTTGTGACCCGTGCCGCCGAACAGGCCGCCACCGCCATAGCTAACTTCCAGACCTTTTGCGACAAGCAGATGCCCAGCCATCACGTGATCCCGATCTCGGCGCGAAGTTGTTCGAACACCGCCTGCGGCACCGGCTCCAGCCCGGCGTCTGGCCGATCATAGCGCGGCCCGGCCGCGATCAGCGCCTTGGTGTAATTGTGGCGCGGTGCGCTCAGCACATCCGCCGTGCGGCCCTCCTCGATCACCTTGCCGGCATAGAGCAATGTGACGCTGTCGCAGATCTGGGCGACGACACCGAGATCGTGGGTTACGAAGATCACACCGGTGCCATACGCCTGCTGCATGCCGCGGATCAAGCGCAGGATTTGTTTCTGCACCGTCACATCGAGCGCCGTCGTCGGCTCGTCCGCCACCACCAGCTTCGGCTCCAGTGCGAAGGCGGCGGCAATCAGCACGCGCTGGCGCATACCGCCGGAGAGCTCATGCGGATATGCGCGCAGGACGCGTTCGGGGTCACGGATATGGACCTCCTCGAGCAGCTTCAATGCCTTTACATGCGCTTCTCGGGCGGAGAGGCCACGGCGCATCCTCAGGCCATCCGTCAGTTGTGCCTCGATCCTGCGGCCGGGATTGAGCGCGGTCTGGGGATCCTGCGGTATCAGCGAGATCTCGCTGCCCATGATGTTGCGCAATTCGCGTTGCGGCAGCGTGAGCAGGTTCTTGCCCTCGAAGCGGATCGCGCCCGATGTCACGCGTACGGTTCGCGGCAGGATGCCGAGCAGCGCCTTGGCGATGGTCGACTTGCCTGCCCCGCTCTCGCCGACGAGGCCGCGCACTTCGCCGCGCTCCAGCGTCAGCCCGACATCGCGCAGGATGGGCGCACCCTTCTCGCGGTCGGAAACCGCACACAGGCCGGTGATGGAAAGAAGAGGCTCGATCATCGGCGCATCATCGGGTCGAGCGCCCGGCGCAATCCGTCGCCGAGCTGGTTGAAGGCGAGAACGGTGAGGAAGAGCATGGCGAGCGGCGCCATCAGCACCCACCAGCCCTGGTAAATGATCGCGCGGCCCTGGGCGATCATGCCGCCCCAGGTCGGCGTATCCGACGAGACCGATAGGCCGACAAAGGACAGGATCGCCTCGACGATGACTGCGATGCCCATTTCGAGACTGACGAGTGCCACGAGCACTGGCGCGACATTCGGCAGGATTTCGCTGATCAGGATGCGGAAGCGCGAAAAGCCGATGGTGCGGGCCGCGGTGACATAGTCGTTCTGCGCCTGCGCCATGGTTTCCGAGCGTACGACGCGACAGAAGCGCGTCCAGTCGATGATGACGATCGCCGCGATCACCGAATGCACGCCCGAGCCGAGCACGGCCACCAGCAGGATCGACAGCAGCACCGGCGGAAAGGCCATCCAGATATCGACCAGCCGCGAGATCACCACATCGACCCAGCCGCGATACCATCCGGCGAGCAGGCCCAATGTGGTACCGACCAGCGCGGCAAGCCCGGCGGCCACGAAGGCGACGATCAATGCGATCCGAGTGCCGTGGATCAGGCGTGAGAGCACGTCGCGGCCGAGATCGTCGGTGCCGAACCAGTAGCCCGGCTCGGCGCCGCTGTAGTTAGCGGGCGGCAGCGTGCCCAGCATCAGGTCCTGTTCGAGCGGGTCCTTCGGGGCGATCCAGGGCGCGAAAAGCGCCATCAGGATCAGCAGCAGGATGAACCCGCCTGCGATGACGACCTTCGGTTCAGCCAGCATGGCGAGGAGCGACTTACGCATGGCGGAGCCTGGGATTGAAGGCAGCCACAAGCAGGTCGACGCCCAAGTTGATGAGTATGAACAGCGCGCCGAACACCAGAACCAAACCCTGGATGAGCGGCAGGTCGCGATTGATCACGGCATCGATGGCCATGTTGCCGATGCCGGGATAGGCGAAGATGCGCTCGACAATGACGGTGCCGCCGATCAGGAAGGTGAACTGCACGCCGGTCAGCGCGATGGTTGGGCCGACGGCGTTGCGCAGCGCCTCCTGCAGGATCAGGCGCAGCGTCGATTTACCCTTGAGCTTGGCGAGCAGGATATAGTCCTGCACCATCGCTTCGAGCAGCGCTTCCTTGAGCACGCGGGCGATGATCGCCGCGAGTGGGAGGCCGAGCGCCAGAACCGGCATGATCATGTGCGAGGCAATGTCGGCGAATTCGGTGAAGCGTAACGTGGCGAGGCTTTCGAGCAGGTAGAATGGCGTGGCGAAATCATTCTGCACGCTCGGATCGATGCGGCCCGACAAGGGCAAGATCGGAAAGAACACGCCGAACACGAGGACGAGCGCCAGCGCCCACACGAAGTCGGGTACGGCGAGCACCGTGCCATTGACGGTATCCACGATAGGTTCGAGGAAAGTACGGCGGACCAGCGTGCCCGCTATCGCGACGGCGCCGCCCACGACAATCGCGAAGACGAGGGCCGCGGCAGCGAGTTCGAGCGTGGCCGGCAGGCGTTCGCCGAGCAGTTCCAGTACGCTGCGCCGGAGCGAAATGGATGTGCCGAAGTCGCCGGCGAGGATCGCCTTCAGCCAGATCCAGAACTGCGACAGGATCGAGCCGTCGAGGCCGTAGTTCGCGCGCATCTGCGCAATCTGCTCGGGCGTCGAGCCGGGCGAAATCATCATCGCGATCGGATCACCCGGCACGACGCGCAGGAGCACGAAGACCACGACGCCGACCCCGAGCAGAGTGATTGCCGCAAGGCCAAGACGACTGAGAATGGAGAGTGCAAGAGCGGGCATAAAAAGGTGCCTTACGCAGCCGGGGCTTGAAAGCTATCCGAGCGCATCCAACCGGGCAAGCCAGCGAGAGATAAAGGGAGGACCGGGTCTTGGCGACCCGGTCCGGAGGCTGTCATGTCTTGGAGACGAGCGTCGGCTGTAGCGCGCCCGACACATTCGGCGTCACCTTGAGCGCGGACTTGTAGACGACCGGCTGGGCATATTGCAGCAGCGGGATCACATAGCCCTGCTCGGCAATATATTTGCTGACGGCCTTCCAGCCGGCGATGCGCTTGGCCTCGTCCTTCTCGCCCCAGAGCGGGCCAATCATGCCGTCGAGATCATCCGTGTTCCACACCGAGTGCGGCGAGGGTCCGAACATGGCGAAACCGGTCGAGGTCGTCGGGTCGCCGATCGCATTGCCCCAGTTGTAGAAGGCGGCCGGGGCGAGCTTGTCGGCGGCGCGAAGCTCGTAATGCTTGGCGATTTCGTAGACCTCGATCTCGGCCTCGATGCCCACCTTGCGCCACATGCCGACGATCGCCTGGACCATTTCGTAGTCCTTCGGCTTCAGGCCGCGCGTCGACTGGATCTTGAACTTGACCGGCTTGTCGGTCGAGAAGCCGGAGTCGGCGAGGAGCTTCTTGGCGAGTTCCGGATCATACGGCACCTTGATCGACGCATCGTAGGCCGAATATTCCGGGGCTTCGAGCGTGTCGAGCGGCACGCCGTAGCCGCGCAGCAGACGCTCGACGATAGCCTTCTTGTCGATGGCGTGATTTGCAGCAAGACGGACATTCTTGTCGTTCATCACATCGATATTGTTGAGGAAGATCATGCCGATATCGGAAATCGGGGTGGCGACGCCGGCGAGCCCTTCCTTCTCCTTGAGACGGTCGAAGTCCTCATAGGAGATTTCCAACGTGATGTCCGAGGAGCCGGATTCGATTTCGGCAACGCGACTGGTGCCATCGGGTACGAACTTGAAGATCACGGTCTCGAAGGCCGGCTTGTCGCCCCAATAGTTCGGATTGGCCTTGAGGCGCAGGAAGGCGTTGCCTTCGTAGGCATCGACCATATAGGGGCCGGTGCCGACAGGCTTCTTCTCGAAGCCTTCCGCGCCGACCTTTTCGTAATAGGCCTTGGGCAGGACGTAGCCGGTCAGGAACGCCATCCACATGAAGAATGTGGGCTCGAAGCGAACCACATCGCCGGTGATCTTGTTGCCTTCGATCTTGTAGTTTGCGGCGGTGGACCAGATGAACTGGATCGGGTTGCCGGTCTTTTCGTTGGCTGCGCGCTCCAGAGACCAGACGACATCTTCCGGGGTGAAGGGCGAGCCGTCATGCCAGGTCACGCCCTCGCGCACATCCATCCACACTTTGGTCTTATCGTCGTTCCAACCCCAGGCGGTCAGAAGTCCCGGCTGGAACTTGAGATCGGGTGCCTGGCCGACATACTGGTCGAAGATCGAGCGGTAGATGGCCTGGATCGTCGGGTTGACGGCGGAAGGACCGACCGTCGGGTCGAATGAAGGCAGGTTGACGTTGAAGGCGATTGTCAGCGTGCCGGGCTCCGCGGCCTGCACCGGCATGCGGCCGGCAAGAACGCTGGTCAGGAAGGCGGCAGCACCCAGACCCAGCGTCTGGCGGCGTGTAATATCAATCATGTCTGAACTCCGTCGTTCCCCTGTACGGCGGCATCCGCAATGCGTTTGCTCGTGCCGTCAATTTTTGTTGATCGGAATGTTTTAATCTTAAAATAAGCGTCTGGAATTTTGCAAGCGGATTCTTTCGCCTGTTTCGATGATTTTGGCACGCATTATATGCTGACGCATATTAATGTCGCCCCGAAGGGCCAAACGCGTCCGCTCTCAATTGGTAAAGCACATGGGGCCATTTGTTGTTTGACAATTGCGCTTATGAAGAAATATGATTTTGCATGTTTCAGAGACGACGCCTCTAAACGAGGTCAGGGAGGTCAGGCAGTGGCTGAGAGATCATTTGCGAGAGAGGTCGAGGACCTCAAGCTCGGTGACGGTGAAATCTTCCGTGGCGAGGGCATTCTTGCCATCACCAAGGCGCTTCTGCAATCGGGCGTCTCCTATGTCGGCGGTTATCAGGGCTCGCCGATTTCGCACCTGATGGATGTGCTGGCGGACGCAAAGGACGTGATGGAAGACCTCGGCGTCCACTTCGAGACATCGGCTTCGGAAGCGGCGGCGGCCGCCATGCTGTCCGCTTCGGTCATGTATCCGGTGCGCGGTGCCGTGACCTGGAAATCGACGGCCGGCACCAACGTCGCCTCGGACGCGCTCTCGAACCTTTCCTCGGGCGGGGTGACCGGCGGCGCGATGATCATCATCGGCGAGGACTATGGCGAAGGTTCCTCGATCATGCAGGAACGGAGCCATGCCTTTGCGATGAAATCGCAGCTCTGGCTTCTGACGCCGCGCCCGAACCTGCCGTCCATCGTCGATATTGTCGAGCAGGGCTTCCAGCTATCGGAAGCGTCGAACACGCCCGTCATGCTGCAGGTGGGCATCCGCAGTTGCCACGTCCACGGCCAGTTCGTCGCCAAGGACAACAAGCGGCCGGATTTCACGCTCCGGCAGGCGCTCGAGAACCCCGTGCGCGACGTCAACCGGATCGTGTTGCCGCCGGCGTCCTTCATGCACGAAAAGGAGAAGCTGGAGAAGCGCTGGCCCGCCGCCGTCAATTTCATCCGCGAGCGCAAGCTCAACGAATATTTCGGGCCGTCCGAGGGGGCTGTCGGCATCATCCTCCAGGGCGGGCTCTATAACGGCGTGATGCGTGCGCTCCAGCAGCTCGGCCTCGCCGATGTCTATGGCGAATCCTCGGTGCCTCTCTATGTGATGAACGTGTCCTATCCCTTGATCGACGAGGAGATCGCGGATTTCTGCATCGGCAAGCAAGCCGTGCTGATGGTCGAGGAAGGCGCGCCGGAATATATCGAGCAGTCGCTCAACACTCTCCTGCGCCGTCGCGATATCCAGACGAAGCTGTCGGGCAAGGATGTCCTGCCGATGGGCGGCGAATATACCGCGCCGGTGCTCGTCAAGGGGATCCAGAGCTTCCTGGAAACCTATCAGCGCATTCTGCTCGGCAACCAGCCGCCGATCCCGGACCCCTCGCATGTGCTAAGCGACCCGAAGGTGAAGGCGCTGGCGGAAGTCGTGCCGCTGCGTCCGCCCGGCTTCTGCATCGGCTGTCCCGAGCGGCCGATCTTCGCGGCGATGAAGCTGGTAGAGAACGAGCTCGGCCAGCATCACGTGTCAGGCGATATCGGCTGTCACCTGTTCTCGATCCTGCCACCCTTCAACATCGGCTCGACCACGATGGGCTACGGCCTGTCGCCGGCGGCGGCCTCGGCGTTCAACGTCAAGGCCGACAAGCGGGTGATCTCTGTGATGGGCGACGGCGGCTTCTGGCATAACGGGTTGGCAACCTCGATCGGCAATGCGGTGTTCAACAAGCAGGATGGCGTCATCCTCGTTGTCGACAATTTCTATTCGGCGGCGACCGGCGGGCAGGACATCCTCTCGTCGCGCGCCGATAATCCACGCCGCAAGACCAACAATTCGATCGTCAATGCGGTCAAGGGCGTCGGCGCCACCTGGGTGCGCCAGATCGACCACACCTATGACGTCACCAAGATGCGCGACACGTTGCGCGAAGCTCTGACCACCAAGGAAGAAGGCCCGAAGATCATCGTCGCCTCGTCCGAATGCATGCTCAACAAGCAGCGCCGGGTGAAGCCGCTGTTCGCCAAGGCGGTGAAGGACGGCAAGCGCATGGTCAAGGAGCGTTTCGGCGTCGACGAGGACGTCTGCACCGGCGACCATGCCTGCATCCGCCTTTCCGGCTGCCCGTCGCTCTCGGTCAAGCATACCGACGATCCGTTGAAGGACGACCCGGTCGCGGCAATCGACAACAATTGTGTTGGCTGCGGCAATTGCGGCGAGGTCTCGGAAGCCGCCGTACTCTGTCCGTCCTTCTATCGCGCCGACATTATCCACAATCCGACCGGCTGGGATCGCTTCGTGGCCCGGGTCCGTGGCGCTGTGATCGGCTGGCTGCAGGCCCGCCGCCAGTCGCGCCGCGTGCTGTTTGCCGAGTGAGGATCGCGCCATGAACGAACATGTTTCCATCGATACGGCGGCACCCGTCCGTCAGTCCACCGACAAGCCGCTGGCCATCGCGGTGCTCGCCATGGGCGGTCAGGGCGGCGGCGTGCTGGCCGACTGGATTGTCACTCTCGCCGAAGCCCAGGGCTGGATGGCCCAGACGACCTCGGTGCCGGGCGTCGCCCAGCGCACGGGAGCGACCATCTATTACATCGAGATGCTGCCGGAGAAGGATGGCCACGCGCCGATCTTCTCGCTGATGCCGACGCCTGGTGATGTCGATGTCGTCATGGCTGCTGAGTTGATGGAAGCCGGCCGCTCGGTTCTGCGCGGCCTCGTGACTCCTGACAAGACGACCCTGATCGCCTCCACCCACCGCTCGTTCGCGGTCGCGGAGAAGCAAACGCCGGGAGACGGTATCGGCAATCCCGAGGTGGTGGTCGATGCCACGGATTTCGCTGCGAAACGCACCATTGCCTTCGACATGGAAGCACTTGCGGTGAAGAATGGCAGCGTGATCTCGGCCTCGATGTTCGGCGCGCTGGCGGGTTCGGGCGCGCTTCCTTTCGCGCGCGAGGCCTTCGAGGCGACGATCCGTGCCGGCGGCAAGGGTATCGAGCCCTCGATCAAGGCATTTGGCGCGGCTTTCGAACGCGCCAGGAACAATCCGCGCGATCCGGTTTCGGCGAAGCCGGTGAAGCGGCTCGATCCGCTGCCATCGTCGGCCGGTCATCCGGCGCTCGACCAGCTACTGGGCCGTATCCGCACGGACTTTCCGGCGGAAACCCATGCGATGCTTTATGCCGGTGCCAAGAAGCTGACGGATTTCCAGGATCCCGCCTATGCTGGTGAGTATCTCGATCGTGTTTCCGCACTTCTTGTGCTTGACCGGGCCAATGGCGGCGAGGCCAAGGGCTTTGCCTTCACGCTGCAGGCGGCGAAATATGTCGCCGTGGCCATGGCCTATGACGACGTGATCCGCGTCGCCGATCTCAAGGTGCGCGAGTCGCGCTTCGAGCGCGTCCGCAAGGAAGTCGGCGCCAAAGACGACCAGGTCGTTTACATGACCGAGTACATGCATCCACGCATGGAGGAGGTGTGCGGCACGCTTCCCAAGAGGCTTGGTCTCTGGATCGAAAACAGTCCGAAGTTTTTCGCCTTCCTCGACCGACGGGTGAACAAGGGCAGGCGGGTCAGGACGGCGACGCTCTTCTGGTTCATGGGACTCTATCTGGTCTCGGCGATGCGCAGCCGCCGGCGCGGCACGCTGCGGCATTCCCGCGAGATGGAACATATGGAAGCCTGGCTGACGACGGCGACCGAACTGCTGCCAGAGAATTACGATCTCGCGACCGAGGTGCTGGCAGCCCGTCGTCTGGTCAAAGGCTATTCGGACACGCATTCGCGTGGCCTGTCGAAATTCGACCGGGTGCTCTCGGCGCTGCCTATGCTGCGGGATCGCGAGGATGGCGCCGACTGGCTGCGGCGGCTGAAACAGGCGGCGTTACTCGATGAAGGTGGCATCGCGCTGGATGGTGCGCTCAAGACGGTGGCGACGCTTTAGGCCTCGCGCGGCCCCTCAAATCTCATGCTTCCGTATATTCTGCAGCACCCGGTGCAGCACGGCAACGAAGGTCTTGTACTCCTCCTCCTCGATGCCCTGGAACATCTTGAGGAAATCGTCATACATGGTCGGCCAGATCTTTTCGAAAGCGGCGCGACCGTCCTCGGTGATGGTCACGTCGCGCACCCGCATGTCGTCGGGTCGTGGCTGGCGGCGGATGAAGCCCTGGTCCTCGAGGGAATCGAGCGTGCGGCTCATCGTCGATTGCTCGGTCACGGCGAAGACGGAGAGTTCGTTGATCGTCACCGACGGTGTGATCGAGAGGATAGCCAGCGCGCGCATCTTGGCCGTGGTCATGTCGAGCGCCTTGAGATCGTCGGCGAGATTGGCGTTCCAGCGCGAGATCACCCGGTTCATCAGGTAGGGCGCGAAGTTGTTCAGGCCGATCTCGCCCATGGTCGGACGCTTGGCTTCGGGGCCATCGAGGGGCCGGAGCACTGTGCCGGAGAACCGTTCGATCATGCCAATGCTCTTGCTCTATTTCAGGGATGAGGCGAGCAGGAAACCCGAACCGCCGCCAAGGCCGGGACCTGGATGCGTCGAGGCACCGATATGGTAGAGGCCGGGCACATGCGTGCGGTGGTTCACCGACGACTTGAACGGCCGCCAGACGAAGAACTGGTCGACGCCGCAGAAACCGCCATAGGGATCGCCGCCGACGAGGTTCATGTTCATCCGTTCGAGATCGGCCGGGGAATAGGCTTTGCGGGCGATGACATTCTCCGACCAGCCGTCGATATGGCGCTCGAGAATGCGCTCGACGCGATCGGCGAACTGCTCGCGGAGTTCCTCGGTCCATTGGCCGTCCTGCGGGATCGGCAGATGGGCGGCCGCATCACCCTTGATGTAGCGTGGCGCTTCGGGAAGTTGTAGCCAGAGGATCGCCTTGCCATCCGGCGCGCGGCTCGGGTCGAAGGCGGTCGGCTGGCCGACGCAGATGGTGGGGACATCGGGCAGCAGTCCCCGTTCGCATTCGTTGGCGGCGCGGGAGACGCCGTCGAGACCGGGCGTGAGATGGAGCAGCGCGACCTTTGAAAGTTCTTCCCCGGCCTTCCAGCGCGGCGGCGACTTCAGGGCGTAATGGATTTGCATGTTGCCCTTGCCGTAGCGATAGGTGCGCAGACCTTCCTTCACGTCGTCAGGCGCAGCCTTTGGAGACGTCTTAAGCAGCCGGTCATAGAGTTGGTTTGGTGTGACGGAAGCGATGACTCCCTGGCTCGCTTGCAGCACTTCACCGCCGGCGAGGCTGACGCCGGTGGCCTTGCCGCCCGCGCCTTCGAGAATGGCCTCGACATCCGCGCCGGTGCGGATCGTGCCACCATTGTCCGTGATCAGCCGATCGAAAGCCTTGAGCAGGTTCTCCGCACCACCCTTCACCACTGGGCAGCCTGCCATTTCGATAGCGAAGCCGATGACCTTCAGCATCTCGCCAGAATAGGCGCTTTCGGGGCCAAGGCCGCAATGCAGCACCCAGGGCGCGAACAGCGCCTGCATGACATCGGACTTGTAGGTGGTTTCGAGATGGGCGCGGCCGCTGACCAGCGCATCGCCGAACCAGGCCGCGAGACCGCGGGGCCCGCGCTTCCATGCTTCCTTGAGAACCGTCTTGAAAATACTGCCGGACCAGAGCGCGCCGCCGAGCAGCGAGAACAGGAACGGTGCATCGCCGCCCAGCTTGTCCATTTCGCGGGAGAAGGCTTGCCCGTCGCCCACTGCCAACGCTTCGAAGGCGGCAACGTTCCGCTGCCTGTTCTTCGACAGGATGGCGTGGCGGCCGTCCGGCATCAGCACGCCGGTTGGCAGGTCCGCATGGGCGAATTCGAGGCCACGGGCTTCAAGGTCCTTGCCGAGCGCGCCATAGGCCGGCGAGGTGAGAAACAGCACCATGGTCGTCGCCATGACATCGTGCTTGAAGCCGGGCTCGGTGATTTCCTCGGTGCGCAGGCAGCCGCCGATGCGGTCGTTGCGTTCGAGGACGAGAACCTTCTTGCCCCTCTTTCCAAGCAGGGCAGCGGCCACCAATGCGTTGATGCCGCTGCCGACGACGATATAGTCAAAGCTGCTCATGGCGCCCCATCCCTAGGGATATGAAAAGGCCGGCGGGGCGTGCCGCGCCGGCCATATGTCTTACTTGGAGACCAGCGCCAGCGCGCGGATCGGCGAGCCGGTGCCCTTGACGAATTTGAGTGGGGCGGCGATCAGGATCGCGCCCTTGGCCGGCAGTTGGTCGAGATGGCACAGGCTGGCCAGACCATAGCGGCCGGCCTTGTGCATCAGGTTATGCGCGGGGAAAGGCGGGTTCATGCCGCCGGCCGAACCGGCATCGGTGCCGATCGTTTCCTGGCCCCAGCCCATGATCTTCTTCGACACGAGGTATTCGATCGCTTCGGCGGTCGGCCCAGGCGAATGCGGGCCATTTTCGTCGGCATTGAGGAAGGTTTCGGTCGAGCCGTTGCGCTTGTACCAGTCGGTGCGCATCACCACCCAGCTGTTCTCCTCGATCGCGCCGTGCTCGGCTTCCCATTCCTTGATGCTCTCGACGGTGAGCAGGTAGTCGGGATTGGCAGCGGACTCCTTGGAACGGTCGATGACATTCACCGGACCGACGAAGGCCTGTGGCGGGATGGTATCCGTGGTATTGTCGGGCAGGTCCTTGCCCGTGACCCAATGACAGGGCGCATCGAAATGGGTGCCGGTATGCTCACCGAGTTCCAGCCAGTTCCACGCCCAGAACGGACCGTTGGCATCATATTGCGAAATCTCGTGCACTTTGACGCTGGGCGTGTTCTTGCCGAACTGTGGCGGCAGGTACAGCACCGGCGTATCCGGTCCGAGCGGTGCAGAGAGGTCCACCACTTTGATGGAACCGGAAAGAAGCGCTTTCGCGACATCGTTGAGAATGTTGGCTGACATGGTGTGTTCCCTTGTTTTCCCGGGTCTACGCACGGCCGATCCTCCGCGCCGTAGCTGCTCCCTGCCGGCAACGCTAAGACAGCAAATATGAAAATGCAAGTATCGTAGCTGAGCTGAGGCGAGGCCCGTGCGACGGCGAGGATGTCCACTATCGGGCTGAATTATATCAATAAAATCGTCCTCCGAAGGGAACAAAATAAACCTTTAGGTTTCAAATATTTTCGCTTGCGGCGGCTTTTGCAAAATGTTTGCATATGAAACCAGCGACAATAAGGGGAATGGGGCCATGAATTACGATGCCATCGTCATCGGTGCCGGCCATAACGGCCTTGCCGCAGCTATCGAACTCGCTTCAAAGGGCTGGTCGGTCGCTGTGGTCGAAGCAAATGCCGAGCCCGGTGGCGCCGTCAAGACGCGTGAGGTGACGCAGCCCGGCTTCCGGCACGATCTCTGTCCCATGAACCTCTCGATGTTTGCGGGATCGGCATTCTTCAACAAGAACAAGGATGATCTGTTCGCTCATGGCCTCGGCTTTGTGCCGGCGGCGGATTGCTTCGCCAGCGTGTTCCGCGATCAGACCTGGCTCGGCGTCAGCACTGATCTCGAAAAGACGGCCGGTCGCATCGCCGCTTTCTCCGAAAAGGACGCCGCGGCATGGCGGGCGATGCTTGCGGAGTTTGGTGCCGATGCGCCGCATATTTTCGGGCTGCTTGGCTCGCCGATGCCTTCCCTCGCAGCCGCAAAGGTCGCATGGAAGGCATGGCGGGGCCGCGGCACGCGCTGGCTCTATGACACACTGAAGCTTCTCCTATCCTCGCCGCGCGACTTCCTCGATGCGCGCTTCGAGCATTCCAAAGTCAAGACGATGATGGCGGCCTGGGGGCTGCATCTCGATTTCGCACCCGACGTCGCCGGTGGCGCGCTGTTTCCCTATCTCGAATCCATGGCCAACCAGGCGTTCGGCATGGTGATCGGGCAGGGCGGCGCCGATACGATCATCCGGGCGATGACGTCGCTGCTGAAATCGAGGGGTGGCGAACTCATTCTCGGCAATGCCGTCGAGTGTATCGAAACCAGTGGCGGCAAGGCGACGGGCGTGCGGCTCGCCGATGGTCGCGTGCTGACGGCGCGCAAGGCGGTGATCGCCAACGCCCACCCACAACTCGTGTTCGGCACGTTGCTGCCACCAGATCCGGCGCGCGCCGAATTCGATGCACGGATCGCCAAATTCCGGGCCGGTCCGGGAACGATGATGATCCATCTCGCGCTCGATGGGCTGCCGGACTGGAAGGCGGGTGAGGAACTCAAGCGCTTTGCCTATGTCCATGTGGCGCCCGATCTCGAGATGATGAGCCGCGTCTATGCCGAGGCGGTCGGAGGCCTGCTGCCCGTGGAGCCTGCGCTGGTCGTCGGCCAGCCGACCGCGCTCGACCCGAGCCGCGCCCCTGAAGGCAAGCACGTTCTCTGGGTTCAGGTTCGCGTCCTGCCGGCAACGATTCGCGGCGACGCCAAGGGCGAGATCTCAGGCACGAACTGGGATGAGGTGAAGGAGGCCTATGCGGATCGTGTCATCGGCATTCTCGACTCCTATGCGCCTGGCATCAGTGCGAAGATCCTCGGCCGTTCGGTGTTCTCGCCGGTCGATCTTGAGCGCGAGAATCCGAATCTCGTCGGCGGCGACAACCTGTCCGGCTCGCACCATCTCGATCAGAATTTCCTCTTCCGCCCGGTCGCCGGTTACTCCCGCTACAAGACACCGGTGCCGTCGCTCTACATGTGCGGAGCATCGACCTGGCCGGGTGCCGGGACCGGTGCCGGCTCCGGTTTCATGCTGGCAAATATACTGGTGGGAAAGTGAGGGTGCTATGCAGAGATTGAAACACGTGCCGTTTCACGGCATTACTTTAAGCTCAAACGAATCTCGTGATAGGACCAGGGTGCAGCAGCGTGGCGGTTGATCTGGAAATAGCTGTTCATGATCCGATGGATAGCAAGAAGCAGGAGCTGAGGGTCTGGCTCCGCATGCTTTCGACGACAAAGCTGATCTCGCAGGAGATTCGCCGTCGGCTGCGTGTGGAGTTCGGCGCGACGCTGCCGCAATTCGATCTGCTCGCGCAGCTTTATCGAGAGCCCGAGGGCTTGCGGCTGGGGGAAATCTCCAAGCGGACGATGGTGACGAACGGCAACATCACCGGCCTTGTCGCGCGGCTTGAAGAGGATGGCCTGATATTCCGGGAAACACCGGGCGATGACCGGCGTGTCACCGTGGCCCGCCTGACGGAGGCGGGACGCCTGGCATTCGCCGAAATGGCCCGCGCTCATGGGTTGTGGATCCACGAGCTGATGGCGGACATCGACCAGAGTGCAGTTTCCACGCTTATCCGCACTATGGATCAACTACAGAAGTCGGTCCGGAACCATCTTTCAGACGACGAGTGACATGACCGCAATCACGCGGAAACGCAGGCCTCATGCGCGGAGTGCGGCGGCGGGCGACTGGCGATAGGCGAAAATAGCGGGCATCGCCGAAATCAATGCAGCAAACAGCGTGAGGACGATGAGGAACGTCATATCCTCGGTGGCGAAACCGACCGGCATGCTGACGCCGCTACCCTCGGAAACGAGATCGGAGATGGCACGCGCGGCCGCATAGCCGAGAGCGAAGCCGAGTGCGATGCCGACAAGCACCAGGGCGAAGAGTTCGAGCCAGACAATGGCAAACAATGCGTGCCGGGGGGCACCGAATGCCCGGAGCGCACCGATCTGCCGCCGGCGCTGGCCGACATGCATGACGGTGACGAGCAGTAACGAGGCGGCGACCAAAACCTGTGAACCGGCCGCGACGGCGAACAACACGCGCTTGGCATCTCCGAGCGTCGCATAGAGTCGAGTCAGGACTTCGCCGGGGAAGACAGCGACAGTCGCGTTGGCGCGGTATTCCTGCCGCAGCTTGTAGGCGTCGGCGATCGTCTTCGGCTTCACGAGGATCGCCGGCAGGCCGGGCACTTCGGCGCCCCAATGCTCATCGATCGGTGCGTCCGCCTGCGCCTCATCATGGTGCTCATGGTCTACGTGCGTAGCTTCCGGCGTCTCGGCGTCGTGATCTTCGTGCTCTTCATGCCCCATGCCGTGGATGTGCCAGACGGCTTGGATCGGTACCAGAATGGCGCGATCCCAGGCGGTGCCGGTCGGCTTCAATCGACCCGAAATACGGTAGGCGAGTTCCGTGTGGGTTTGGCCGCCCTCTTCGGCGGTGCCGTGCATGGGTTTGATCTCGTCGCCGAGCGCGAGATCGACATTGGTGCCGATGATCGCCTCGCCTTCCTTCGCGAAGACCGTGCCCTCGGCCAGTCCGTCGGCGAGCTTGGCGACCAGCACCGTGGTCGTGCCGACGATCGGGTAGCCCTCGAAGGAATCTCCGAAGCCGATGGGTGCCGCCCAGGCAACACGCGGGTCGGCGGCAAGTTTGGTGAGCACCGCGCCATCCATCAGCGGCAGGGGCGAAGCCTGCAGGAAGACCGAGGAAAGAACCAGCTGGTTCTCGCTGCCGGCTGCGCCGATCACCAGATCGAACTTGTCGGCGGCATGCGCACTGCCGAGGCGGAGCGCGCGCTCCTGCAAGGTCACGGCGACGCCGAGCGCAACGGCCAGCGCCACGATCAGCACGATGACGGCCGAGCCGATCCAGTATTTGCGGAGATCGGCGATGATGAAACGGATCATGCCGCGGCCTCCAGGGCAGTGCTATCGCTGATGATCCGGCCGGCATTGAAGGTGATCCGGCGCGACAGGCGACCGGTCAGCCGGGTATCGTGGGAGACGACGATCAACGTGGTGTTTTCCTGGTCCGCGAGCTCGATCAGGAGTGAGCCGACGGCCTCGCCGCTCTCGACGTCAAGGCTGGCCGTGGGTTCATCGGCGACGATGACGCCGGGTTTGCGCAGCAATGCGCGGGCGACGGCGACGCGCTGCATCTCGCCGCGCGACATGGTCTCGATCGGCTGATCGGGACGGGAGAGCCCGGTGCGTCTTAGGAGTTCGTGCGCGCGTTTGACGATATCGGACGATGCGGCACCGGCGAGCCGGGCCGGCAGCAAAATATTGTCGAGTGCGGAGAGGCCGGGGAAAAGATGGAAATCCTGCATGATCAGGCCGACATTCGTCGCGCGCCAGCGGTCGCGCCGGCTCTCGGATAGGGTGGCGATGTCGGTGCCGCGCCAGTCGATCGTTCCCTGGCGGGTGCGTTCGAGGCCGGTGATGATGTTGACGAAGGTGCTCTTGCCGGAGCCGGACGCGCCGGTGATGGCCACGCGGCCGCCGGCAGGAATTGCCAGCTCATCGATGGCGAGCACCGGGGCGGGGAGACCTGGATAAGATACGGATATCTCGGTGAGGCTGAGCGACAGCATCGGCTCAGACAGCCCAATAATTGGCGCCGCGCAGGCGCAGGCGGCTGAGAAAGCCGGTTTCGGGATCGGTCCAGGAGCCGACTTCCAGCGTGCCTGATACATCGATGCGGGTGCCGGGCTGCACGAATGTCTGTTTCTCGTCGAGATAGATCACAACGATATTGTCGGGCCAGTCGGAATCGGTCGAGCAGAACGGGCAGATCGACATGGGTATTTCGGTCAGCACGAAGAATTTCGCTTCGGCCTTGAGCGGCGGCGCCATGAAGCCGCTCATCTGGACCTGACTGCCGGCGAGGGCCTTGACCTTGGCGGAATATTCGAGGCCCAGCACGCTGATTTTGCCGTAGAGTTCATCGAAGGTGAGCGGTGTCGGTGCAGCGCGGGTGGTGCTTGCGGATACCACGAGCGGGGCGGCGACAAGAGTGGTGAGGAAGCCACGACGGTCGAGCCGTGAATCGAGAATTGCGTTTATCCCCGCGCCAATCGACATGGTCATCTCCTTCGTCTGAAATACGATTTCCGGGCGGCTTGCACCGCCCGGAAAATAGCCCAGGAATGGATTACATATTCTTTTCAGAGCCGAGTGCAAAGGCATCGGCGAGAACCCTGTAGACGTCGCTCTCTTCCATGTAGCCCTTGAACAGCTCGGCGCCTGGGCCGGTCGCCTGCAGCACAACGTCGTCCACGGCATGGACGGCGCTGTCGGCGGTACGCGGCATGTTGCCAACGCGAAGCACAGCGCCGGGGATGTCCTTGTAGGCCGGATTGGCGACGTATTCGTCCTTCTCGTTCTTGATCGCGGGCTCGAACGGGCCATCCATCTTCGGGCGGAAGGTCTCGTAATAATCCGGGAAGTTGCTTGAGAAGGTGGCAAGGCGGCGGGTCACATCGACCTTGTCGGGGAAGCCGTCGCCGTTCTTGTCTTCATAGTTCGGGAAGCCGGCTTCGGCATAGGTGCCGACCTTTTCACGCATTTCGGTGCCCGGCTTTTCGTCATCGACGGTGCCGATGATCGAGACGCCGTGGGTGTGGTCGCCGGTGACGACGATCAGCGTGTCCGGATGGGTCCTGGCGAATTCGCGGGCCATGCCGACGACCTGGTCGAACTCGATGGTATCATAGAAGGCACGGTCCCAGTCCATCGGGTGGGACATCTTGTCGATCGAAGAGCCCTCGATCATCAGGAAGAAGCCTTCCGGATTCTTGGAGAGTTCGTCGAGCGCGACCTTGGTCATGTCCTTGAGGCCCGGCTGGTTCGGGAATTTCTCGACGCTGCCTTTCTTGAGGAAGTCGCGGTCGAGCGTCACGTCCATGTTGCCGGTGTGGAACAGGCCGAGGATCTTGCCGGTATTGGTCTTGGCAGCCGCCTCGAGTTCGGTCTTATCGGTCGCCAGTGCGTAGCCGGCATCCTTGAACAGGGCGATATAGTCCTTGTCGTCCTTGCGCTTGGAACCGGGAACGTCCTTGCCGAGGAAGTAGGCGGAACCACCGCCCAGGATCACATCCGGCTTGACGTCGTAGATCATGCCGACGATGTCGGCCTTGTCGCCGCGCTTGCGGGTATGGGCCACGACCGCGGCCGGCGTCGCGTCTTCAATTTCGGAGGTGGCGACGACGCCGATCGACTTCTTGGTCGTGCGGCGGATCGCTTCGGCAATTGTTTCGACGCGCGGATCGTCGAGAGTGGCCGGGGTCCGGTCGGCATAGACGCCGAGCGCGTTGATCGCGGTCTTGTGGCCGGTCATGTAGGCCGACATGGTGTTGGCAGAGTCCGTCGCGATCGAGTCGGTGGCAGACGTGCCGATGAAGGCCATGTGATCAAGGTCGTCCATATTGAGGCGGCCATTGGCCTTGCCCTCGGTCATGCCCTTGGACATGATGCGGGCGCCGGTGCGATGCGCGACCGAGAGACCGTCGGCGAGCAGGAAGATCACGTTCTTGGCCTTCGGCGTGGCGGAGGTGGCGTATACATCCCATGTCACGGTCTTGGTCTGAGCACCAGCAGTCACTTCGACCTTGTAGGCGCCAGCCGTGGCGATCTTGGCGCCGCGCAGGATGACGGCGGAACCGAGGCTCTTGTCTTCCTTGCCCTTTTCGTCGGCGATGAACTCATAATCGGCACCGAAAGCGGTCTTCGCATCCTGGCCATTGATGGTGATCTTCACATCTTCCGGCTTTACGGTGCCTTCGAGCTCGACCTTGAAGTCGAACGGCGAGCCGACGAGGATCGTCGCGCGATCCAGCGGATAGACGGTGGTGGCGTGAGCAGCGCCAGCCAGCATGGTGGCGGCGGCAAGGGCGGCTAGAAATGTGCGCATGGGAATCCTCGCGGGTTCGGAAGTTCACTTTACGGGCCGTGATTAGCGATCCGCCATGACACATGGATGACACGCGGATGACAAGAAATGAATGAGCCCGGCAGTGATGCCGGGCTCAACTTATCATGACTTATGCGCCGCGCCCGCGATCATTCCTCCTCCTGGAACACCTCTTCGCGTTTGGACCTGATGCTCGGCAGGAACACGATGATCAGGATCAACGCTGCGAGCAGGAGCAGGCCGGCGCTGATTGGGCGCGTCACGAAGGTCGCGGCGTTTCCATGCGACAGGATCATCGCCCGGCGGAGATTTTCCTCGAGCAGCGGCCCAAGCACGAAGCCGAGCAGCAGCGGCGCCGGCTCGCAGCGGAGTTTCACCAAGACGTATCCGATGAAGCCGAAGAAGGCGACCGAGTAGAGATCGAAGACGTTGGATTTGACACTGTAGACCCCGATCGAGCAGAAGGCCATGATGATGGGGAAGAGCACGAAGTAAGGCACTTTGAGCAGCCTCACCCAGAGCCCGATCAGCGGCAGGTTGAGGATGACGAGCATCAGGTTGCCGATCCACATCGAGGCGATGATGCCCCAGAACAGCGACGGCTGTTCGATCGCCACGTTGGGGCCCGGCACGATCCCTTTGATGATCATCGCGCCGATCATCAGCGCCATGACGGGATTGGCCGGGATGCCGAGCGTGAGGAGCGGGATGAACGAGGTCTGCGCGCCGGCATTGTTGGCCGATTCAGGTCCGGCGACGCCTTCGATGGCGCCATGGCCGAATTCCTGCGGGTTTTTCGACAGCTTCTTCTCGACGGTGTAGGAGGCGAAAGCCGCGAGGATCGCGCCGCCGCCAGGCAAGATGCCGAGGATCGAGCCGATGCCGGTGCCACGCAGGATGGGCCAGGCCATGCGCCGGAAATCCTCTCGCGTCGGCATCAGGCCCTCGACCTTGTTGAGGAGCACGGATCGGCCCCTCTCGTTTTCGAGATTGCGCAGGATCTCGGCGACGCCGAAGACACCCACGGCAACGGCGACGAAGTTCAGCCCATCAGCGAACTCGTTGATGCCGAGCGTGAAACGGGGTGCGCCGGTATAGATGTCGCTGCCGGCAAGGCCGAGCAGCAGGCCGAGGATGAGCATGGCGAGCGCCTTGACGATCGAACCATGGGCGAGCGCGACCGACATGACGAGGCCGACGACCATCAGCGAGAAATATTCGGCGGCGCCGAATTCCAAGGCCACCGCCGTCAGTGGCGGCGCGAAGATCGCGACGAGGAAGGTCGAGACCGTGCCAGCGAAGAACGAGCCGAGCGCCGCCGTGGCGAGCGCGACGCCGGCACGGCCCTTGCGCGCCATCTGGTAGCCATCGATCGCTGTCACCGCGGATGATGATTCCCCCGGCATGTTGATCAGGATGGCCGTGGTCGAGCCGCCATACTGGGCGCCGTAATAGATGCCGGCGAGCATGATGAGCGAAGAGACCGGAGAGAGCTGGAAGGTGATCGGCAGCAGCATGGCGATGGTTGCGGTGGCGCCGATGCCGGGGAGCACGCCGATCAGCGTGCCGAGCAGGACGCCGATCAGACAGAACATCAGGTTTTCGGGCGACATTGCGGTCGCAAAGCCGAGCCAGAGATTGTCAAAGAGTTCCATGATCGCCTCCTAAAACCTGACCCAGGGGCCGAAACGCTCGAAGGGCAGGCCGAGCGCATAGCTGAAGACGGCGACGGAGAAGATGGTGACCGCGGTCGAGAGGATCAGCGCGCCGAGCGGGGTCATGCGTTCGGATGCGAAGCAGGCGATGAAGGCCGTGATGAACAGGGACGGTACGAAGCCCAGGCCGCGCACCGTCAGGCCGAAGAACACTGGCGCCGGCAGGATGAACAGCATGCCGCGCCACGCGAGATGGCCGATGGGCTCGCCTTCCCCACGGAACGACTGGACGAGGATGACCACGCCGAGAAGAACCAGCAATCCGCCGAGCAGCAGCGGAAAATAGCCGGGGCCCATGCGGACGGCGGTGCCCAGTTCCAAGCCGAGCGACTGTACCACGAAGAACAGGCCGGCGCCGATGAAGACGATACCGCAAAGCGCATTCGTCCGGTCGAATGAAAGATTGTTCATGATGTCCCCAGCGATTGGTCCCGGCCGGGAGTATCCGGTGGGACGCATTGCACTTCACCGGCGGCCTTCCCCGCCTATGGGGCGGGAAAGGCGACGGAGACGAAGCTGCTATCGGCGCTTAGTCGGCATATTGGCCGGCCGCTTCGATGATCGGCTTCCAGCGGGTGATTTCGCTTTCGAGCTTGGCCTTGAGGGCTTCAGGTGTCACATCGGCATCGGGGGATGGCGCGGTGCCAAGTTCGGCGAAGCGTGCCGCGACATTCGGGTCCTTCAATGCCTTCTTGAGCGAGGCGTTGAGCTTGTCGATCGCTTCCTTGGGCGTGCCCTTCGGCATGTAGACGCCGTGCCAGATGCCGACCTGGAAGTCCTTCAGGCCGCCTTCGACCGCGGTGGGCAGATCGGGGAAGATGTCGAGACGCTTGGCCGAAGTCACGGCGTAGGCCTTGATCGTGCCGCCCTGGATCTGCTTGGCTGTATTGGTGGTCTGGTCGCACATGATATCGACCTGGCCGCCGAGAAGGTCGGTCATCGCCGGGCCGGTGCCCTTGTAGGGAACGGTGACGAGCGGCGTCTGGATGGCGCTCATGAACATCATGCCGCAGAGATGCGAGGCGGCGCCGAGGCCGGCATTGGCGACGGTGATCTTGTCGGCGTTGGCTTTCACATAGTCGACCAGGCCCTTGAGGTCGGTCGGCTCGAAATCCTTGCGCGCGACGATGGTCATCGGCACGTCGGTGACGAGGCCGACATAATCGAAGGCTTCGAGCGGCTTGTAAGCCAGGTTGCGGTAGAGCGTGGCTGATGTCGCCATGCCGATATGGTGGAGCAGAACCGTGTAGCCATCCGGATCGGAACTCGCGACACGGCCGGCACCGAGCGTTCCGCCGGCACCGCCGACATTTTCGACGATGACCTGCTGGCCGAGATCCTTCGACATGGATTCGGCGACAAGGCGCGCGACCGTATCGGTCGGCCCGCCGGCCGCGAAGGGCACGACCATGGTGATGGTGCGTTCAGGGTATTCGGCATTGGCTGCGCCCGCGATAAGGGTTGCAGCGAGTGCGGTGGCGGCGAAGAGAGATTTGAAAAGCATCTATGGGTTCCTCCCGTCAAGATGTCTGCCAGCCGGCAAGGCTCCTCCCATGCCGATCGTGGATGGCTCATTGTTTCGTAAGCAGAGGGTTGCGCAACTGCGGAGGCCACAAAAAGCGCAGCCGGCTGATGTTTAGGCGTCGCCATGGGTGGAAATGGCCTCAATAGGCAAAGAGGGTGTGTGGAAATCCACCCATCCAGCTTAGCCGTCTTCCGGCTCGCCGATGCCAAGCCGCTTGTCTAGGCCATATTTCTGCATCTTCTCGTAGAGCGTCTTGCGCGATATGCCGAGCTGTTCGTAGACGGGTTTCAGGCTGCCGCCATGGGCGGCGATGGTGCTGGCGATGATCTGGCGTTCGAACGCGCCGACCTTGTCGGCGAGGCGGATGTTTTCCCTCTCGTCGTCCGACGCGGCGGAGCCCATTCGCATATCGAGCCCCAGCGCCAGCCGATCGGCGGCATTGCGCAGTTCCCGGACATTGCCGGGCCAATCCCGCTCGGCAATGTCGGATATCACCTCCGGCGGCACATCCATCGGCTCTCGCCCATATCGGGCGGATGCCTCTCGGACGAGCTGAAGGAAGAGCAGGGGGACGTCCGCCTGTCGCTGAGCCAGGGATGGCACGCGTAGGGTTGCGACGTTGAGGCGGTAGAGCAGGTCCGGCCGGAAACGCCCGGCGGCGACCTCCGCCTCCAGATCGACCTTGCTCGTGGCAATGAAGCGCACGTCAAGCGCCACGCTCTCGTTCGAGCCGAGGCGGGTGATGGTGCGCTCCTGCAGGACACGCAGGAATTTCGCCTGCAGGTCGATAGGCAGCGAGCCGATCTCGTCGAGCAGGATTGTGCCGCCCCGGCCGTGCTCGAACTTGCCGTAGCGCGGCCGCATGGCGCCGGGAAAGGCGCCGGCCTCGTGGCCGAAGAGCTCGCTTTCGATCAGCGTTTCGGGCAGTGCTGCGCAATTGATGACGATGAACGGCCGGCCGGCGCGGGCGCTGATATCGTGCAGAGCGAGCGCCACGACTTCCTTGCCTGTACCGGTATCGCCGATGATCAGTGTATCGGCATCCGTGGCGCCGATCGCGCGGAGGCGGTAGCGCAGGTCCACCATGATGGGCGTACGGCCGGGTAGCCGCACCTCGATATCGTCGCGTTTGCCGGCGGCCGCGCGCAGACGGCGGTTTTCCAGCACCAGCGCGCGCCGGTCCATCGCGCGGCCGATGATGCCGGCGAGTACCGGCGCGGCAAACGGCTTTTCGAGGAAATCATAGGCGCCCTCGCGCATTGCCTTGACTGCAAGCTGGACGTCTCCATGGCCGGTGACGAGGATGACGGGGATGTCATGATCGATCTCGCGGATGCGCTGGAGCAGCGTCATCCCATCCATGCCCTCCATGCGGATATCGCTGACGACGACGCCTGAGAAGCCGTAGCTGATACGGGTCAGCACATCCTCGGCGGTGGCGAAGGGTTCGACTTTCAGGTCCTGCAATTCCAGCGCCTGGGCGGTCGCCAGACGCAGTTCCTCTTCGTCATCGACGAGCAGGACGGTCGGATCACTCATTCCGCAGCCTCGCGGGCTTCGGTTGCCGGATCGAGCTCGATCCTGAACACCGCGCCGCCTTCCGGGTGGTTCGAAACGACGAGATGGCCGCCGAAATCCTTGATGATGTTGTAGGAGATCGAGAGGCCGAGCCCCAGTCCGGCGCCGACCTTCTTGGTGGTGAAGAAGGGATCGAAGATGCGCTCGACGATCGCCGGCGGCACACCGGGGCCGTGATCCCTGATCTCGATCACCACCCGTTCGCCTGCGCGCTCCGCCGAGACATGGATGCGGCGATCGCCGAGGCCTTCGACAGCATCGGCGGCGTTGGAGATGATGTTGACCAGTACCTGCTGCAGCCGGACCGATCCCGCCTTGACCATCAATGAGGGGGCAAGCTGGCTGACGAGCTCGGCCTTCGCGGAGGCAAGGCGCGTCGAGACAATTTCGAGCGTGTCGTGCAGCACGTCCTCGACCGCGACCGCGCCGAGCTTCTCGTTCGGCTTGCGGGCGAAGTTGCGCAGGTGCCGGCTGATCGAGGCCATGCGATCGATGAGGTTGGAGATGCGGCGGAGATTGTCCTGCGCCTCATCCGTCCGCTTGCGGTCGATGAGCAATGCGGCGCTGTCGGCGTAGGTCTTGGCCGCCGCCAGCGGCTGGTTGAGCTCGTGGGAGAGCGCCGCCGACATCTGGCCAAGACCGGCGAGCTTGCCAGCCTGGACGAGATCGGCCTGGGTCTTGTGCAGTTGGCGGTTGACGCGGGCGAGGTCTGCAGTGCGCTCCCCGACGCGCCGTTCGAGCTCCGCCTTGGCGCTTATATCGGATTGCATCTGTTCCTTCAGCCGCGCGCGCCGCTGCAACATCACGGTAAGTACGACACCGGCGAGGGTGAGAAACAGCAGCAGCGCCACGATGGTGGTGCGCGCCTGGGAATGGACGGATCGCGTGTCCAGCAGCACGCTGACGGTCCAGTCTGCCTCGCGCATATATTGCGAAAGCACCAGATATTCCGCGCCGTTCTCGGCGCTGTCGATCGTCATCAGGGCGTGATCGGCCATTTGCGAGCGACGGACAGCCAATTCCTTCAGCACCGCATCGGAATAGCGGCGGGAGGCCGCCGTGCGCTCAAGACGCTCCTTCGTCAGCGGCATGATGCCGGAATAGAGCCAGGCGGGACTGCCCGACATGAAGACGATGCCTTCCGGATCGTGGACGATGATCTTGTATTCGCCGCCACGCCATGAGGTTTCGATCGCATCGATATCGACCTTGAAGACGATGACGCCCGCGACCTTGCCCGCGAGCTTGACCGGCGAGGCGAAATAATAGCCGCGCTTGGCCGAGGTGGTGCCGAGCGCATAGAAGCGTGCCTGATGCCCCTCCGCCGCACGCTGGAAATACGGCCGGTAGCTGAAATTCTCGCCGACGAAACTCGTCGGCTCATTATAATTGCTGGCGGCGATGGTCTCGCCATCCAGCGTCATGACGTAGATGTCCGACGAGCGCAGCAGCGCGTTGATTTCCTTGAGATAGAGATTGGCGGCGTCGCGAAGCGCCGGATCGTGGGGTTTTGAAATGAGTTCCTTGATGTTGTCGTGGTCGGCGATCAGTGCAGGAAGTGGCTCGTAGCGCTTGAGCTGGCCCGACAGAGCCGAGACCGCCAGCCTGAGCGCGCTGTTGGCCTGAAGCGAGGCTTCGTTCATGAAATGCACGGTCGCGAACGGAATGCCCCAGCCGACGACGAAGATCGCCGCGGCAAGCAGCACGCCGATAAGCGCGAGAATGCTTCGATGTGCGTTCCTCAGGTTCACTCTCCCACGGAGCGGCGACGGCCGTTCTCAATCCGCCCTAAGGATTGCAGATTGCGGGCGTCTTTCCAAGTGTGGGCGCGAAGGACCTATCGCAGCCGTTCACCGGTGGTGGCGAAGAAGCGGCGGCGATCGAGTGGTGCCGTCAGATGAAGGATCTCGCCGGGTGCGATATCCGGGCCGTCGCGCTGTTCGACGGTGAGGTTCTGGCCGTCGTCGAGCTGGCAATAGAGGAAGCGGTTACCGCCGAGATATTCGGAGAAATCCACCTTGGCCTTGATAGTATCCGGCCCGGCTGCCGTGACCGTCATGTGCTCGGGCCGCATGCCGAGCAGGAGCTTGCCGCCCGGCATCAGGCCCAAGGCATCAATTGGCGCGTCCACCGTGGTGCCCGAGATGCTGACCTTGCCGTCGCCCGCCCATTCGGCTTCGAGCAGGTTCATCCGGGGCGAGCCGATGAAGCCGGCGACGAAGACATTGGCCGGATCCTCATAGACCTGACGTGGCGTGCCGACCTGTTCGACCTTGCCGTCGCGCAGCACGACGATCTTATCGGCCAGCGTCATTGCCTCGGTCTGGTCGTGGGTGACGTAGATCATGGTGTTGCCAAGCTGCCGGTGCAGGCGGGCGATCTCGATGCGCATCGAGACCCGCAGTTCGGCATCGAGATTGGAAAGAGGCTCGTCAAACAGAAAGACATCCGGCTCGCGCACGATTGCCCGGCCGATGGCGACACGTTGGCGCTGGCCGCCGGAAAGCTGGCCCGGACGGCGATCGAGCAGCGGATCGATCTTGAGGATACCGGAGGCATGAGCGACCCGCCGCTCGATCTCGGCCTGCGGCGTGTTCGCCATCTTGAGCCCGAAGGCGAGGTTTTCGCGCACGCTCATATGCGGGTATAGCGCATAGGACTGGAACACCATGGCGATGCCGCGATCGGATGGATCGAGATCGGTAACATCGCGGCCCTTGATGGCGATCTCGCCGTCCGTCACCTCTTCGAGCCCCGCGATCATGCGCAGCAGTGTGGACTTGCCACAGCCGGACGGGCCGACGAAGACGACGAATTCGCCTTCGCCGACGGTCAGGTCGATGCCGTGGATGACTTCCAGGCTGCCGTAATTCTTGCGCACATCGTGGAGCGCAACGCTGGTGCTGTTCATCCCGTTCGCCATCAGCATGGAACCTATTTCTCCGACTGCACCCAGACCAGCATTTCGCCGGGCGCGCGGTTGTCCCAGAGATGATAGGGCACGAAACGCGCCATGTCTTTCACCCGTTTTGCCGGCGCATTGCGGTAGAGCGATTTGCCCCAATCCGAACCGTCCTCGCGCTCGACCGGAAGATCGACTGCCACGGCATTGTGGAGGTCGTCCAGAACGAGGGTTTCCGCCGCAGGAAGATCGGCGGGCAGGACGATGGCGCTGAGATCCTGGCCATTGTCCGTGGTCTCGACGCAATAGACGAGCGGGCCGCGCATAAGTGCCACGCGGCCGGCATCCTGTCGGACCTTGGGGTTGGCATATTGCGGCCGGAGCGCCAGTGGCAGGTAGAGCGCGACCCGGTCGCCATCGGCCCATTCACGCTCGATGCGCGCATAGCCATCGGTAACATTGGCAGCCAGATCGACCATGGTGCCGTTGACGCTGAGCGTGGCGCCGTCCGCCCATTCTGGAATGCGGAGGGACAGCGCAAAGCGCGCCGTTTCCGCAAGCTCCGTCGTGAAGGCAATGGTGCCTTCCCAGGGATAGTTTGTCGTCTGCTTAAGCGTCACCTTGGCGCCATTTGCGAGTTCGCAGCGCAGCGTGCTCTCGCCATAAAGATGCACAGCGATTTCATCGTCTGAGGCCGCATACATATAGGAGCCGATCGAGGTGACGAGGCGCGCGATATTCGGCGGGCAGCAGGGGCAGTGATGCCAGGTCCAGCGATGGTGCTTGCCGGCACTCTCCAACGGGTTGTCGTAGAAGAAGGTCTTGCCGTCGATCGCAAGGCCGGGCAGCGCGCCGTTGTAGAGCGCCTGTTCCATGATGTCGGCATAGCGGCGGTCCGGGCCGCGACCGAGCATGCGGTTGGCCCAGAAGACGAGGCCGACCGAGGCGCAGGTCTCGGCATAGGCGGTCTCGTTGGGCAGGTCGAAATAATCGGTGAAGCCTTCGTTGCTGGCCGAGGGGCCGATACCGCCGGTGATGTACATCTGCTTGGTGACGACGTCGTCCCACAGCGCCTCGAGCGCCTCGGTCAGGCTATCGTCCTTGTATTCGGTGGCGATGTCGGCCATTCCCGAATAGAGATACATGGCGCGGACGGCGTGGCCCACGACCTTGCGCTGGTCGCGGACGGGCTGATGCGCCTGGCCGTATTCATAGGTCTTCTGGATGAAGTTCGCCGGGTCGCGGCCGTCCCTGATCGCCTCGGCGGTGAAGAATTTCGGCTCGGTGCCGCGCTCGTCGATGAAGTATTTCGAGAGTTCGAGATACTTCTTCTCGCCGGTCACACGGGCGAGCTTGACCAGCGCCAGCTCGATCTCTTCATGGCCGCAATAGCCGGGGATCTGACCTTCGCCGTGGCCGAAGATGGTGATCATGTAATCGGCATAACGGCACATGATGTCGAGCAGCTTGCGCTTGCCCGTGGCCTGGTAATAGGCGACGGCGGCCTCCATGAGGTGGCCGGCGCAGTAGAGTTCGTGATGGTCGCGCAGGTTTGTCCAGCGGCGATCCGGCTGGACGCGCTGGAACCAGGCGTTGAGGTAGCCGTCCTTGTCCTGCAGCCGCTCGTACATGTCGATGATCGCATCGGCGCGCGCTTCGAGCCTGGGATTGGGCTTGCGGTAGAGCGAATAGGCGATGGTCTCGATCGACTTGCCGAGATCGGAATCCCAAAACATCTGCGTCGTGCCGCCCCAGGGCTGGATCGGGATGACGACGCCGGGGCTCGGCTGGTTGACGTCGATCGCCTTGATCATGCCGGCCGCCTCGCAACGGTCGAGCAGGATCTCGGCTGTGGAGTCGCTCACGGCATCCTGCCATTTGCCCCAGAACCCGCCGAGATCGACATCTGGAACGGCAACGGGGCGGAACTGGCGGTCTCTCTTGCTCATATCAGTGCATCCATTCTGAAGGTTCATTTCACCGCGCCGGCCATCAGCCCGCGCATGTAATAGCGTTGGAGGAGGAGGAAGACGAAGAGGCAGGGCACGACCATGACGGCCACGCCGGCCTGTACCGCGCCCCAGTTGATCGCCCCGAGGCGCCCGGCGCGCACGGCGGTCATCAGCACCGGCAGCGTGTAATTCTCGTTGCTGGACAGCAGGATCAGGGCTGCGAAGAATTCGTTCCAGGCATTGAGGAAGGCGAAGATCGAGACCGTGGCAATACCTGGCATGACCAGCGGCAGCAGGACACGGACCAGCAGGCGCAAATCTCGCGCGCCGTCGATGCGGGCCGCTTCCTCAATCTCCTTCGGCACCGCATCGAAGGCGTTGCGCATCATGAAGACCGAGAAGGGAAGCTGCAGCGTCACATAGACCAGCATCAGCCCGAACAGGGAATTGTTGAGCCCGAGCTTGGCGAGGATGATGAACAGCGGCGTCAGGATCGACTGGAACGGGATCATCAGCGTGGCGATGATGAGCACGAAGAACACGTTCTTGAAGCGGAACCGATAGCGCGAGAAGCCGTAGCCGGCGAGCACGCTGACGGCGACCGTCAGCAGCACCGTGCCGATGGAAACGACGAGCGAATTGATCGTATGCTGCCAGATGCCGGAGCCAAAGCCATCAAGCGCCCGATAGGCATCGATACTGATGCCCGATGTCGGCCAGGGTGGCAGCGGTGGCAAGCTCGATTCCTGGTTGGTCCGGAAGGATGCGAGCAGCGTGATGACGAAGGGCGCGAGAAAGAAGAAGCACGTGCCGATGCCGATGCCGTGATAGGCGATCCTGTCCCACAGCGCCTTGCGGGCGCGGGTCTCGCGGCGGGTATCGAGTGTCGTCGCTGGCGTGCTCATGGGCGTTCGTCTCCGACACGCAGCAGCCAGAGCTGAACCACGCTGATCGCCATCAGGATCGCCAGCAGCATGATCGACAAGGCCGCGCCATAACCGAGATTGAAGGACACGAAGGACTGGTTGAAAATGTAGTAGACGACCGAGATCATCTTGTTCTGGGGGCCGCCCGAGGTCATGATGTAGAACTGGTCGAAGGCAAGGATCGAGCCGGTGACCGACAGGATCAGCGCCAGCGCCAGCGTGCGGCGCATCAGCGGCAAAGTGAGATAGCGGAAGCGCTGCCAGCGCCTGGCGCCATCGATGCGGGCCGCTTCCGAGAGTTCGGTGGGTATCGCCTGCAATCCGGTCAGCAGGATGATCATGGTGAAGCCGGCGATCTTCCACACCACCATGACGATGATGGTGAGGAAAGCCGTGTCGAACTTCGCGAGAAGATTGAGCCGTCCCGTCGTCAATCCCAGCATCTGGAATAGCGGCGCGAACAGGCCGCTATCGACATTGGCGAGCCACACCCACAGCAGCGAGGCCGATGCCAGCCCGACGACGACGGGCAGGAAGATGATCGTGCGATATGTCGAGACCAATGGCCTCTGTTTCTCGACGAAGATCGCCAAGGGAAAGGCGATGACGAAAATCGCGACGGTGACGATGATCGTGTAATAGGCGGTGAAACCCAAGGCGGAGAAGAAGCGCGTGTCGCTCAGCATCCTTGTGTAGTTCGAGCCCCAATTGAAGACCGGCACGCCGAGCAGCGGCCATTTATGAAAGCTCATCCACACGGTGAACAGCACCGGCGCCACGAAGAACATCAGCACGAGCGCCATGGCTGGGGCGATATAGGCGAGCCCGCGCCAACCTGAATTGCGCCGGGGGCGGCGCTTGGACGTTGTTGATGCGATGGCTGTGAACGTCATGATCCGACTGGCCCTGCGATGCGGTCAAAGGGAAAGGCGTGACAGCGCAACACGCTCCCGCTTCTCCCCTTGGGGAGAAGGTGGCCGAAGGCCGGATGAGGGGTTCTCACAAACGTCGCATATGACGCTGAGAACCCCTCATCGCCTCGCATACGCTCGGCACTTCTCCCCAAGGGGAGAAGAGGGAGCCAGGCGTTGGCGCCGGTGTCCCACGCACAATGAGAGGGTCTGCAACGGTTCAGCATGTCCAAGTCCGCAATGAGCCAAGGGGAGATCCGGGAATGCCCATGGCACTCCCGGAACAACTTCTTGACGCTTACTGTGCAGCGTCGATGATCGACTGCATTTCCGCTTGCGCGTTGGCGAATGCGCCATCGACATCGTCGCCATAGATCGCTGCGTTGATGAAGGTGGCCCAGGGGCCGTTCGACGAATTGATCAGGTCGTTGAACTGCAGAGTATAGGGCGTCTTGGCGACCGCGATCGCCTCGATGCCGACCTTCAGGCGCGGATCAAGGCCTTCCAGCACCTGGTCGGCGATGTCGCCGCGGGTGGGAAGGCTGCCATACTTGGCCAGGATCTTCTGCCCCTCGAGCGAATAGGTATATTCGAGGAATTTCTTGACCGTTTCGAGCTTTGGCGTGCCCTTGGTGACGACGAAGTTATCGCCGCCGGCGAAGGACGAAGGCTTGCCATCGACGCCCGGGATCAGCGTTACCCCGAAATTGATCTCCGGATGCTGGGTCACCAGCGTGCCGATGGCAAAGGCGCCGAGGCTCTGCTGGCCGATCTTGCCATTGGTGAAGGTCAGGAAGTTCACACCGTTGTCGCTCTGCGAACCCGCTGGCACCGTGTCCTTGGCCACAAGGTTGCGGTAGATCTCGACGGCCTTGCGCATTTGCGGCGTATCGAGCGTCGCGGTCTTACTGTCGGCGGACAGGATATCCGCGCCGGCGCCCCAGGTCAGCGGGGTGAAGGTGAAGATCATGCAGCCGCCGCAGCCGCCGCCGGAGAAATAGAAGCCATAGGTGTCGCCGCCGAGTGCGCGGATCTTCTCGGCATTGGCGGTGATTTCCTCCCAGGTCGTCGGCGCCTTTTCAGGGTCGAGGCCGGCCTTCTTGTAGAGGTCCTTGTTCCAGGCGAAGATCGAGGTCTCGACCGAGAGCGGCAAGCCGTAGATCTTGTCCTCGTACGTGCCGAGTTTGACATGCGAGGGCGAGAGCGAATTGAAATAGGGTAGCGCCTTGGCCCAGTCGCTGAGATCCTCGAGTTGACCGGCCGCCGCGAAGGCGGGCGTGTAGATCAGGTCGAGCGACAGCGCATCCGGCGCCTGACCGCCGGCGATGGCGGTCGCGTATTTCTGCACCAGTTCGGCGAAGGGCACTTCGGTCATCTCGACCGTATCGCCGCCCTTGGTATTATAGGCCTTGACGACTTCCTTGAAGGAATCGCCGATGCCGGATCGCACCCACATATTGATCGTCTCGGCCGAGGCCGAGCTGATCATGACGGCCGAAAGCAGGGCCGTTGCCGCCAGTAATCTCTTCAACATTGTCATTCCTCCCATGTTTGGGGTTGCGTCCTCCCGCACCCCTTCTTCCAGCTAGATTCGTTTGCCTCCGCAGGAATCGCGGACGACGAGTTTGCAGGGCAGGCGGCGCAGGCCGTGTTCCACGGTCCTGCCTTCGGCGAGGGCCAACACCATCAGCCCTGCCTGCCTGCCGAGTTCCTTGAGGTTCATGTCCACCGTGGTGAGCGGCGGGCGGGTCTGATCGGCGACGATCTCCCAATTGTCGAAGCCGATGACCGAGACGTCGGTGGGAACGTTGGCGCCACGTTCGCGCAACGCATCGACCACGCCGCGCGCGATCTGGTCGTTGCCGCAGAAAATGCCATCCGGCTTTTCGCCGGCGCCGTTCCAGATGCTGGCAATGGCTTCGTGACCCCAGGTCTCGGACCATGTGCCATGCATGACGGTGGCGTCCTTGCCCGCGACCTGGCGGAATGCATCGGCACGTTCGCCAACGGACATGAAGCTCGTCGGGCCCGTAATATGGACGAGGCGTCTCCGCCCCAGCTTCAACAGCCATTCCGTCGCGAGCACCGCGCCGTGGCCATCGTCGGAGGTCAATGTTGCGCTGTCGGGGGCACCCTTTGTGAAGGCATAAACGACAGGCACCGGCAGGTGAGCGAGATCGACAGGGAGAGACTTGTCGATCCGCTTACCCGTCGCGATGATGCCGTCCACCTGTTTGTCCAGCATGGCATCGACATGGATCTTGGCGAGCGCGGGGTCGTCCTCGATCGCGCAGAGGAAAACCGAGACGCCGTGATCGACCAGCGCCTCTGAAATCCCGGCCATCACAGGCAGCGTGAAGCGCCCATAGGTGTCGTTGGTCAGGAGGCCCACGGTGAAGCTGCGATTGCTCAGCAATCCGCGAGCGAGCGCATTGGGCCGGAAGCCGATCTCGCCTGATATGCGCTTGACCCGTTCGCGGGTTTCGATGGCCATGCGGCCATTGCCGTTGAGCGCCTTGGACACGGTCGAAACGCTGACGCCGGCAGCCCTTGCCAGGTCATGAATGGTTACTCGACTGCCCTTGATGCGCTGCGCGTTCAGTGTGGTTTCCTCCCAAATCCAGGGTGAGAAAACCTTTTATCACTTCGCAAGTCAATATGAGAAAACGTTTTCTCAAAAATTTCACGTTTATGTCTTGTTTGCGCGCTCCAGCCATTCGAGCCCGTCGCGCGTGCTTCCGGCGGGACGGTATTCGCAGCCCACCCAGCCCGCATAGCTGAGCGCATCCAATGCTTCGAAGACCGCGAAATCATCGACCGTGCCGCTGCCGGGTTCGTTGCGGTTGGGCACGGAGGCGACCTGGACATGGCCGATCAGCGGCATCATCCTTTCGAGGGAAGCGATGACGCCGCCATGCAGGATCTCGCGATGATAGATGTCGAATTGCAGCTTGAGCGCGGGATGGGCGAGTTCCTCGATGAACGCGATGGCACGATCGAAGTGATTGAGAAAATAGCCCGGCATGTCGCGGGCGTTCAGCGGCTCGATAAGGAGGCCGATGCCGGCCTCGCCCGTCATATCGGCGGCAAAGCGCAGAGCGTCCCGGTACGAGGCGATTGCTACCGGGTCATCCGGCGATGCGATGCCGGCCATCATGTGAAGATTGGGTACCTTGAGGATACGGCCATAGCGCAGCGCCGTGGCGACCGATCGGCGGAACTCGTCGCGCCGCCCGGGCAGGGCTGCAAGTCCTCGATCGCCGGCATCCCAGTTGCCGGGCGGCATATTGAACAGAACTTGCCTGAGCCCGGCATTTTCGAGCTTGCGGGCGATTTCCTCCGGATCGAAATCGTAGGGAAACAGGAATTCGACGGCCTCGAAGCCGCACTCCGCGGCTTCGGCGAAGCGATCGAGGAACGGCAGCTCGTTGAACATCATGCTCAGATTGGCGGCAAAGCGCGGCATCTCATATTTCCCCGCATGCGGCCAGTTTGGCTGGGACATTGATCAAATCAGATTAGCTGATATAGAAGGTGGTCGCCACTCGAATTTCATATCAGAATGAGCCGCAATTTCCTGGTCATCGACCCCGAAGAAGACATCGCCGTTCTCAAGGGCCTCGCGTCGCATGGGCGGGTCCTGATGCTGAAGCTCCTGCATGAAAAGGGGCCGATGAATGTCAACGACATCGCCGCCGAACTGTCGCTGCCGCAATCGACCGTCTCCACCAATGTGCAGGTTCTCGAGGATGCCGGGCTGATCCGCACCGAGAACCGCAAGGCGCGCAAGGGCAGCCAGAAAATCTGCTATCCGACCGCCGAGGAAGTGCTGGTCGTTTTCAAAAGCGAGTATCGCCGCGTCAAGAACGATGCGATCGAAGTGTCGATGCCACTCGGGCTTTACACGAGTTTCGAAGTCACGGCGCCATGCGGCCTCTGTTCGCCGGATAGCATTATCGGCCTTCTCGATGTGCCGAATTCGTTCCTCGATCCGGACCGCATGAAGGCCGGGCTGGCCTGGTTTACCCGCGGCTATGTCGAGTACCAGTTTCCCAACAATGCCAAGCTCGCCAATGCCGATATCGCCGAGATCGAAGTGGCGATGGAACTGAGCTCGGAAGTGCCGGGCACCAGCGCAGACTGGCCATCCGACATTACGCTGACGATCAATGGCGTCGATGTCGGCACCTGGACCTCACCCGGCGATTTCGGCGATAAGCGCGGCGTCTTCACGCCTTCGTGGTGGAAGCTCAAGGGTTCGCAATACGGCAAGCTCAAGAACTGGCGGATCTCCAGCGACGGAACCTATGTCGATGGTGTCAGGATTTCCGAGGTCAGCCTCGATGCGCTCGATCTCAAGAGTCACCATTCGATCCGGGTGAGGATCGGCGTGAAGGAAAACGCCAAGCATCCCGGCGGGGTCAATATCTTCGGCAAGGGATTCGGGAACTACGACCAGGATATTGTCCTGCGCATCAAGACCGGGTGATTGCGGAACCGGGTTGATATCCGACATTGTGATGTAAATCATCGCTGACGATACTTTGGATACATGTCCGCGGCGGAACCTTATCGTTCGCTTTGCGTCTTCCTTCAATGAGAATGATTATCACTTGCACAGCTGCAACCTTTCTATTAATCCTGCTATTGCAACTTACTCGCAATAAGGGGAAGCTGGTGCTCGATAGGACAAGGCGGCATGTTCTTGCCGGGATGACAGGCGCTGCGTTTGCGTTGTTGATAAGCTTTACGCCGGCGGCGGCGGCGGAAAAATTCAAAGCGGTGACGACATTTACGGTCATCGCCGATATGGCGCGCAACGTTGCCGGCGATGCGGCGGTGGTGGAATCGATCACCAAGGCAGGCGCCGAAATTCATAATTACTCGCCGACGCCGGGCGATATCCAGCGGGCGCAGGGCGCTCAGCTTATTCTCTGGAATGGGTTGGGCCTGGAGCGCTGGTTCGAGAAGTTCTTCCAGAACCTCAGTGATGTGCCAGGTGCTGTCGTTTCCGACGGCGTCGAGCCGATGGGCATCAGCGAAGGCCCCTATGAGGGCAAACCCAACCCGCATGCCTGGATGTCGCCCAAGAATGCGCTGATCTATGTCGACAATATCAGAGATGCCTTCGTGAAATACGATCCGGCCAATGCCGAGACGTACAAAGCCAATGCCGAGGCCTATAAGAAGAAGATCCAGGCGACGGTCGCGCCGATCCGCGAGAAGCTCGCGACGATTCCCGAGGACAAGCGCTGGCTGGTTTCCAGCGAAGGCGCGTTTACCTATCTTGCCCGTGATTTCGGGATGAAGGAACTCTATCTCTGGCCGATCAATGCCGACCAGCAGGGCACGCCGCAGCAGGTGCGCAAGGTCATCGATGCGATCAGGGAGCACGGCATCGTCACCGTCTTCAGCGAGAGCACCGTGTCCGACAAGCCGGCGCAGCAAGTCGCGCGCGAGACCGGCATCCATTATGGCGGCGTGCTTTATGTCGACTCCCTCAGCGATGAAGCCGGGCCGGTGCCGACCTATGTCGATCTGCTGCGCGTGACCTCCGATACGATACAGAAGGGTCTGGCCGAGGGCCTGTCGCAATGAATGAAATGGCCTCCGATATCACGTCCGCAGCCGCATCTTCCGACACTGGGTCAGGCCTCGCCGTCCGGCATGCGACCGTTACCTATCGCAACGGCCTGACCGCGATCAAGGATGCCTCGTTCGAGATCCCGACCGGAACGATCACGGCGCTGGTCGGCGTCAACGGTTCGGGCAAATCGACGATATTCAAATCGATCATGGGGTTCGTTCGCCTCGCCAGGGGCGATATTTCCGTGCTCGGCATGCCGGTCGCGCAGGCGCTGAAGAAGAACCTCGTCGCCTATGTGCCGCAGGCCGAGGAGGTTGACTGGAACTTCCCGGTTCTCGTCGAGGACGTGGTGATGATGGGCCGCTACGGCCATATGGGGATGATGCGCATTGCCAAGGCCGCAGATCGCGAGGCGGTCGACAAGGCGCTCGCTCGCGTCGGCATGACCGACTATCGCAAGCGCCAGATCGGCGAACTCTCGGGCGGCCAGCGGAAGCGCGTTTTCCTCGCCCGTGCACTGGCGCAGGACGGGCGGGTGATCCTGCTCGACGAGCCCTTCACCGGCGTCGACGTCAAGACCGAGGATGCCATCATCGCGCTTCTGCGCGCGCTACGCGACGAGGGCCGCGTGATGCTGGTCTCAACCCACAATCTCGGCAGTGTGCCGGAATTCTGCGACCGGACGGTGCTGGTCAAGGGAACTGTGCTTGCCTATGGCCCGACCTCCGAGGTCTTCACCCAGGCCAATCTCGAGAGCGCCTTTGGCGGCGTGCTGCGTCATTTCGTGCTCGGCCATGCCGATAGCGAGGCGCCCTATCCATTCGGCCTGTTTACCGATGACGAACGGCCGCTGGTGCTCCAGGGCGGCAAGGCCGTGCCACGCGAAAAGGCGGAGACGGCCGAGGATCAAGGCTGATGGAGGTCCTGCTCGAACCCTTCGGCTACAATTACATGATCAACGCCATGTGGGTCTCTGCGCTGGTCGGCGGCGTGTGTGCGTTTCTCTCCTGCTATCTGATGCTCAAAGGCTGGTCCTTGATCGGGGACGCGCTTTCGCATTCGATCGTTCCGGGCGTTGCCGGCGCCTATATGCTCGGCCTGCCGTTCTCCATCGGCGCGTTCTTTGCCGGCGGTCTGGCGGCAGCAGCGATGGTGTTCCTCAACCAGCGCACCAAGCTGAAGGAAGACGCGATCATCGGCCTGATCTTCTCCTCCTTCTTCGGGCTGGGGCTTTTCATGGTGTCGCTGTCGCCGACCTCGGTCAATATCCAGACTATCGTGCTCGGCAACATCCTGGCGATCACACCCGAGGATACGTTGCAACTCGCGATCATCGGATTCGTCTCGCTGGCGATACTGCTGGTCAAGTGGAAGGACCTGATGGTGGCGTTCTTCGATGAGAACCACGCACGTTCGATCGGCCTCAATCCGACGGCGCTGCGCGTGATGTTCTTCGCATTGCTGGCGGCTTCGACGGTGGCGGCGTTGCAGACGGTGGGCGCATTCCTGGTGATCTGCATGGTGGTGACGCCGGGCGCCACAGCCTACCTGTTGACCGATCGGTTCCCGCGCCTGCTGGTGATCGCCGTGGTGATCGGGACCCTGACGAGCTCTATCGGCGCCTATGCCAGTTATTTTCTCGATGGCGCCACGGGTGGCATTATCGTCGTGCTGCAGACGCTGATTTTTCTCATCGCCTTCTTCTTTGCCCCCAAGCACGGCATGCTGGCGGCACGCCGTCGTGCGGCCGAAGCGCTGGAGCCCGGCCAATGACCATTATCGATACGCTGCTCGCGCCCTTCCAGTTCCCGTTCATGATCAATGCTCTGGTCATATCGGTTCTGATCGCGGTGCCCACGGCGCTACTGTCGTGCTTCCTCGTGCTCAAGGGCTGGTCGCTGTTGGGTGACGCGATCAGCCACGCCGTATTTCCCGGCGTGGTCATCGCCTATATCGTCGGGTTTCCCTATGCGATCGGCGCGTTTGTGGCGGGCATGATCTGCGCGGTCGCCACTGGCTTTCTCAAGGATAATAGCCGTATCAAGCAGGATACGGTGATGGGCGTGGTGTTTTCCGGCATGTTCGGCCTGGGGCTGGTGCTCTATGTCAAGATCCAGTCCGACGTCCATCTCGACCATATCCTGTTCGGCGACATGCTGGGCGTGCAATGGGCCGATATCGCGCAGGCCGCCGCGATTGCTCTCGTCACGGCGGGTGTGATCGGCATCAAATGGCGGGATTTCCTGCTGCATGCCTTCGATCCCGCACAGGCGCGCGCCGTGGGCCTGCGGGTCGGCCTGCTGCATTACGGCCTGCTCTGCCTGATTTCATTGACCGTGGTGGGGGCATTGCAGGCGGTGGGCATCATTCTCGTCATCGCCATGCTGATCGCGCCCGGCGCGATCGCCTTCCTGTTGACGCGGCAGTTCAGCACGATGCTCATCCTGTCGGTCGTCATCGCCGTTACCGCTTCGGTGGCCGGCATTTATCTTTCGTTCTTCATCGACAGCGCGCCGGCACCGACGATCGTGCTGATCCTGGCAGGGATCTTTATTGGCGCCTTCGTGGTCGTAACGCGCCGGGCGGCCGGGGCCGAGGCCGGCGAAGCCAAGAGCTAGATCAGGCCGAGACTGCGCTGCATGGCCGCCTGGAAATGGGCGTCGAGCGCTGATTCCGCGCGATCGGCATCGCGCTTGCGGCAGGCTTCGACGATCTCGACATGTTCCTTCAATGTCCGGAGCACGATGGGGGCGGTGAGCTTGCGGTCGAGACGGAGCAGCCGGAGATAATTGTGCATGCGGCGGTAGCTGCTTTCAATCAGTGGGTTGCGCAGGATGCCGATCACGGCATTGTGCAGCAGCCGTTCGAGCTCTTCCATCTCGAGGAGGTCAGCTGTGGTCAGGCCGTTCGAGGCGATCGTTTCGATCAAATCCTTGTGGCGGCGGCCCATCGCGACGATCAAATCCTCATCGCCTTCTTCAGCAAATATGCGCACCGCCGCACGCTCCAAAATCAAGCGAAACTGGTAGGTTGCCCGCGTCAGTTCGAAGCCGGGCCGGACGAATTGGATGCCTGATCGCGGATGGATAGTGAGGATGCCTTCAGCCTCCAGAACGCGCAGTGCGTCCCTCAGCGGCGCCACTGGAACATCAACGATTTCAGACAGTTCGCCTTGCGAGACGAAAGAGCCTGCCTGGACCTTTCGCTCGAACAGGGCTTCGAGCACGCGCTCGTAAGCGAGGTCGCTCATGCGCTGCGACGGGATCGGGTCATCATCGACCGAGGCGAGTTTTTTCTTGCGGACCACTTGCACTGCTCTCGTTTCTGGAATATTAGATAGCGCATCTGATCGATCAGATCAACAAATTAATAGATCAAGTGCAGCTTAAATGACGATCAAATCCTTCCGGATCACCCGCTTCCAATTCGCCCGCGACCGCGTCATCGGCGACAGCCAGGTGCGTGCCGATGATGTGAACGTAGCAGCACTCGAACTGATCTCCGACAGCGGCCAATCGGGCCTCGGCTTTATCCAGACGCTTTTTACCAGCCTGCCTGATCAGGCCGAGATCGAGCGCGTCTTTGCCTCGGAAGTGTTTCCGGGTCTCGAGGGCCGCAAGGCGATCGGGCTGGTGCACAGGGTTGCGCGTCCGCGCGGCGGCAATATGCGGCCGTTTTCGCTGCCGTTTCATGAGGCGCTGCAGGTGGCGCTCTGGGATCTCGCGGCCAAGGAGGCTGGCCTGCCGCTCTATGAATTGCTCGGGGCCACGCGCAACAAGGTTCGTGCCTATGCCAGCGGGCTGGATTTTCATCTTAGCGACGACGACTTCCAGAAACTCTTCTCCCATGCCTCTGGCCTTGGCTACCGCGCCTTCAAGATCAAGGTCGGCCATGCCGATTTCGAGCGTGATCTCAATCGCCTCGCGCTGCTGCGACAGGTCGTGCCGGCGGATTCGAAGATCATGATCGATGCCAATGAGGCATGGTCTTCGAAGGAAGCGCTGGTCAAGATCGAGGCAATCCAGAAGGCGGGGTTCGAGCTGCTCTGGGTCGAGGACCCAATCCTGCGCAATGATTTCGCCGGCCTGAAGATGCTTCGCGAGGCGACAAGCCACACCCAGATCAATTCCGGCGAATATCTCGATCTCTCGGGCAAGCGTCTGCTGCTCGAGGCCGAGGGTGCCGACATTATCAATGTCCACGGCCAGGTTTCGGACGTCATGCGGATCGGCTGGCTGGCGGCGGAGAAGGCTATACCCGTCTGCCTCGGCAACACGTTCCTTGAGATTGGCGTTCACGCGGCCTGCGCGCTGCCCGAGGTCGAATGGCTCGAATATTCGTTCCAGAACTTCGACCATCTCGTGGAACAGCCGGTCGAAATCCGCGACGGCTGGGCCTATGCTCCGGATCGGCCCGGCCATGGCTTAGTATTGAGCGAGGCGGCGCGCGAAGAATGGTCGCGACCCTCTATTCTTGCCCGCGACGCGCTTGGCGCGGCGCCACATAATCCAAGACTGCCCCTATTCTGAAAGCTGATATTCCGGCGGTTCGCCGCCGGCACATTTCCATGGGAGGAAACCGATATGCGCATGACACTGAAAGCCGCCCTGATGCTTGGCACATTGCTCTCCGGCACCTCGGCCTGGGCACAGGAAATTACCGTCTGGGATTGGAAATCGAGCGATCCGCTCAGCGTTCCCTATTACCAGAAGGCGAAGGAAGTGTTCGAGGCCGCCCATCCGGGCGCCACGGTCAACTATGTCATGCAGCCGCATGACCAGTATTACACGCTGCTCGGCACCGCGTTGTCGTCCAATGCCGGTCCCGACATGTTCCTGATGAATGGCGGTGCGCAGGCCAAGGCCCGCTTCGGCGCGCTTCTGAAGCTCGATGACAAAGTCGCTGATATCAAGGACGATCTGGTCGGCTGGGAAGAGTTCGCCGATGCCAATGGCGTCTATGCCATCCCGCTCTCGATCCAGGGTTTTGTAATCTATTACAACAAGAAGCTCTACACCGATGCCGGGCTCGATCCCGCCAACCCGCCGAAGACCTGGGCCGAACTCACCAAGGTCTGCGATGCGATCAAGGCCAAGGGTGCGGTGCCTTGCTTTGCCATGGGCAACAAGGAAGGTTTTGGGATCGAGTTCTGGTTCTCGGCCATCGCGGCAACGTCGTGGACCGTCGAGCAGCATGCGGAATTTGCTTCTGGCAAGTTGAAATGGTCGAGCGAACCGGTCAAGGCGATCCTGCAGAGCTGGGTCGACGCCAACAAGAATGGCTGGTTCCCACAGGGTGCGAATTCCACCGCCAAGTTCATGGATGAGTACGAAGGCTTCATGCGCGGTGAAGCGGCAAATACCATTGGCCTGATCTCTGATGTTGCGCACTGGAAGCAGTTCGATGAATTCCTGGGTGCGGAAAACGATGGCGTCTTTGTCATGCCCGCGCCGATCGTCGCTGCCGACAATAAGGAAGGCGAACCGAAGTTCCCGCTGTCCGGCGGTATCGGCTACGGCATCAACAAAGCTTCAGCCAATGCCGATCTTGCCGTCGAATTCGCCAAGGTTCTCGCTTCACCTGAACTCGAGCAGATCTTCTTCAACGATGCCGGCGCCGTGGCGGCCAATTCCAAGGTCGATACAGCAGGCGTGAAGAGCCCCGCCGCGATCGAGATCCTCAAGCTGATGGCAACCTCGGGCGCGCCGACAGCGCATACCAATGCCACGGCTAAGGAACTCGAGGAGATCCATCGCCTGAGCCAGCTTCTGCTCAACGGCGAAACCACGGTCGACGAAGCCGTCAAGCGCATGGACGAGGTTCAGGCCGAGGCACGCAAGTAACCGCATTCACAATCGATTTGGCCGGGGCAAATCCAACCGCCCCGGCCGCTTTTTTCAAAGGACATTTTCGTGGGTAGCCCGGCGGAAAGACGGATCGCACTTTTGTTCATCGCACCTGCTTTGATGCTGGTGGCGATGTTCCGTATTTTCCCGCTCTTCTGGGGCTTCGTGCTGTCGTTCTTCGATTCCGACGGCATGACGAAGCTCGAATTCGTCGGCTTCGGCAACTACGTGGCGCTCGCCAGCGACAATGCCTTCCGCGATTCCGTCGAGAATACGCTGATCCTGATCGCCACGCTGCCGATCTGGGTGGCGCTGCCTATGCTGCTCGCGATCCTGATACACCAGGGCGTGCCCGGCGGCGGCTTTTTCCGCGCGGTCTATTTCTTCCCGGCCGTGCTTTCCTCCGTCATCATCGGCTCGATCTTCAACATGGTGCTGCGTTTCGATGGCAGCCTGAATGCCATGCTGAAGGCTGTCGGGCTGGTGCCGGTCGACTGGCTGGGGTCCGGATCGACAGCACTCTTCGTGCTATTTTCGGTGCAGCTCTGGTCGACGTTCGGCATGAGCCTGCTGATCTTCCTCGCGGGCCTGTCGACCGTGCCGACGGAACTGGTCGAGGCGGCGCGGCTCGATGGCGCCAGGCCGATGCAGATCTGGTGGCATGTGATCATTCCGGTGCTCAGGCCGATCATCGAATTCGTCGGTGTGGTGACCACGATCGGTGCGCTGACCTCGATGTTCGGCCTGATCTATGTGTTGACCGCCGGCGGGCCGGGCACTTCGACGACGCTGCCGGAATTCCTGATCTGGCTCGAACAGGGCAAGATGAACCGGCCGGGCTATGCTGCGGCGATCTCCATGCTGCTGTTCTCGCTGATGGCCGGGCTGGCCTATGTCCAGATCCGCATCATGTCCAAGAACGCGAACCTCTGAGGGCGTCATGGCGATATCTGGCACACGCGAAAAATGGCTGATGCGGGGACTGTCGGTCCCGATGATGCTGCTGGCGCTGACCTGCCTCTACCCGGTCTATTTCGCCATCAACAACGCGCTGAAGACCGACAAGGGCTATATCCTCAACCGCTTCAACATTGTCACCGACCCGACCTTCCAGAATTTCGTCAATGCCTGGACGCGGTCCCGGCTGAGCGAATATTTCCTCAATTCCGTGGTGGTGACGGTTGGTGCCGTAGCGCTGCTTTTGATCATTTCTTCGCTCGCGGGCTTTGCCTTCGCGATGCTGAGATTCCCTTATCGCAAGCTGCTGTTCATCGTCATCCTGGCGTCGTTGATGATCCCGGTGCAGGTTGTGCTGGTGCCGTTTTATCGCACCATCGTGACGCTCGGCCTCGTCAATACGCGCATCGGGCTGATCATTTCCTATACGGCGTTCTTCCTGCCGTTCTGCGTCTACCTGATGACTGCGTTCTATTCCGGCCTGCCGCGGGAACTGGTCGAGGCTGCGCGCATGGACGGTGCCAAGCTCATCCAGATCTGGTGGCATGTGATGCTGCCGCTCGGCAAGCCGGCGCTGATCACGCTCGGCATTCTCAACACGCTCTATTGCTGGAACGACGTGCTGATCTCGCTGCTCGTGCTGCAGAAGGAGCGGACGCTGATGGTCGGCATCGCGGCGCTGAAGGGTGAATACACGACCAATATTCCACTGCTGATGGCGGGCATCGTCATCGCCGCAGCGCCCATCGTCATCATCTACATCATTTTCCAGCGGCGGATCGTCAACGGTATCGCCACCGGCGCCGTCAAAGGCTGAGGACTGTTCACATGCCACAGATCGAAATGCGCAACGTTTCCAAGACCTATGGCGCCGTCAAGGTGATCCATGGCGTCTCGATGGCGATCGAGAAAGGCGAGTTCACGGTGTTCGTCGGCCCGTCCGGTTGCGGAAAATCGACGCTTCTCAGGATGATCGCGGGGCTCGAGGAAATCACCGGCGGCGACCTGCTGATTGGTGACGCGAGAATGAACGACCGCGAACCATCGGAACGCGGCGTGGCGATGGTGTTCCAGTCCTACGCGCTCTATCCGCACATGACGGTTGCCGAGAACATGAGCTTCAGCCTGCGGATGGCCAAGGCGCCGAAGGCCGAGATCGCGGAGAAGATCAATCGCGCCGCCGGCATTCTTCAACTCACGACGCTGCTCGACCGCAAGCCGGCGGCACTCTCCGGCGGCCAGCGCCAGCGCGTCGCCATCGGCCGGGCGATCGTGCGCAATCCGGATGTCTTCCTGTTCGACGAACCGCTCTCCAATCTCGATGCCGAGCTTCGCGTGCAGACCCGGGTCGAGATCGCCAAGCTGCACCAGACGCTGGGCAATACGATCGTCTACGTCACGCATGACCAGACGGAAGCGATGACGCTTGCCGACCGGATTGTCGTGCTGCGCGCCGGGTTGGTCGAGCAGATCGGTACGCCGGTCGATCTCTACGAGGATCCGGACAACGAGTTCGTCGCGGGCTTCATCGGCTCGCCGCGGATGAATTTCTTCGAGGGCAAGGTGGGAGCGAGTGCGATTTCATTCGGCGGTATCGAGCTTCCGCTGCCTGACCTCAGGGGCCTGCCGGCGGCCGGTTCGCATATCCGCATCGGCATAAGGCCGGAGCATCTCGACGAAGGGCAAGGCATCGAACTGCCGGCGACGGCGGATGTGATCGAGCAGCTTGGATCGACGGCCTATGTGCATGCCCGGCTCGCGACCGAGGAGACGGTGGTGGCGGAAAAACGACGCACGCAGATGAAGCCCGGCGAGACATTGCGCTTGACTTTCGATCCCGCCAATGCCCGGTATTTTTCCGCTGACGGGCAACGCATTCGATAGGGAAACAAGCATGAAGACGAGGGAAATTGGCAAGACCGGTGTTCACGTCACCGAGATCGGCTTCGGCACGGCGCCGGTCGCAGGCCTCTACCGCGCCGTCGATGAGGAAAGCGCGCAGGCCGTGTTGCAGGCGGCATGGGATTCCGGTGTCCGATACTTCGACACCGCGCCGCATTATGGCGCGGGTTTGGCGGAAGAACGAGTAGGGCGGTTCCTGAAGGACAAATCCGGCTACGTGATTTCCACCAAGGTGGGCCGGCTTCATATCGGTGTGCCCGAGGGCAAGGGTGGCGATTATGGCTTCGTCGGAGCGTATCCCGTCATCCAGCATTGCGACTATTCGGGCGCAGGTATTGAGAAAAGCCTGGAGGTGAGCTCGAAGCGGCTCGGCATGGACCGGTTCGACATTGTCTTCGTGCATGACATCGGGCCTTATACCCATGCGCCCGGCGACAACGAGCGTCATCTCAGGGCCTTCCGCGAATCCGGTATCCGCAAGCTCAACGACCTGAAATCGAATGGCGTCATCAAGGGCTGGGGCCTCGGCGTCAATGAAGTGCCGGTGATCATGGATATCATGTCCGACACCCATCTCGATGTGATCCTGATGGCCGGACGCTATACGCTGCTCGACCGTAGCGCCGAGGCGGAACTGCTTCCGCTCTGCCGCAAGCGTGGCACGTCCTTCGTCATCGGCGGGGTGTTCAACTCAGGCATTCTCGCCACCGGACCTGTCGAGGGGGCCACCTTCGACTATATGGAGGCCAAGCCCGATGTGCGGGCGAAGGTCGCTGCGATGGAGAAAATCGCCAAGGACGCCGGCACGGATTTGGCATCGGCCGCGCTGCATTTTCCGTTCCAGGAGCCGGTCGTGGCGTCGGTGCTGCTCGGCACCGCCAAGGCTTCAAGCCTCCAGCGCAACCTCGTCGCGCTGGAGAAGCCGTTCGATGCGAGCATATATCCCCGCTTCGAACCGCATGTGATCCGTTAGAGCCTCACGACATGGACGTCGCGGGGCAGGGATGACAGGATTTCCGGGCCGTCCTCGCGCAGGATGACGATGTCCTCCAGCCGGATGCCGAACCGGCCGGGAAGGTAGATGCCGGGCTCGATCGAGAAGACCATGCCTTCTTCCAGAACCGTGTCCGACGTCGCGGTGATGTAGGGCGGCTCGTGGCCGTCGATGCCCATGCCGTGGCCGGTGCGGTGGACGAAATATTCGCCGTAGCCGGCATCGGTGATGACACCACGCGCGGCCGCATCGACCTCCTTTGCCGGCACGCCGGGCTTGGCGGCTTTCAATGCCGCCTGCACGGCCTTTTCGACGATCGAATGGATCTGGCCATAGCCTTCGGGCGGCTGGCCGATCACGGCCATGCGGGTGATGTCCGATGGGAAGCCCTGCTTGCGGCCACCGATATCGATGACGATGGCGTCACCTTCCTGGATCACACGCTCGCTCGCGGAATGATGCGGGAATGCGCCATTGCCGCCGGCACCGACGATCCAGAACTGCGGCGAGGCGCCTTCGGACGAGAAGTGTGCCCGGATTTCGGCGGCAAGATCTGTCTCGGTCATGCCCGGCTTGACCTTGGAGAAGGCGGTCTGGATGGCGCGATCGGCGATGCCGGCGTTCATCTTGAGCTTCTTGTACTCGGCACTGTCCTTGCGCATGCGGAGCGCCCCAAGTGTCTCGGGCGTGAAGGTGCGTTCGGTGTCGGCCGGCAGGGCATCGATCAGCAGAAGCGCGAAATCAGCCCGCATCGTTTCATCGAGCGCCACCTTGCCAGGCGCGGTGGCACCGATGGCGGCGAGCGTCTGGTTCAGCGCCTCGATCGGACCATCGGCATCGGCCCAGTTGAAGAACTCGATATCGGTGAATTCGCGGCTGCCCTCGGCATTCAGCACCGGCATCAGAAAGGCTTCCTTCTCGGGCGCGATCAATAGCAGGCAGGGCCGTTCATCTGGATGCGGATGGAAGCCCAGCACCCAATCCATATGCGAGCCGGGGCCGATAGCGATCAGGCCGGTGTTGGTGGCCGCCATTTTCTCGCGCAGAGCGGCGAGGCGTTTGGTGGATTGTTCGGACATGGTTTCTCCCTTCAGTGTGTATTTGATTTTAAGGAAAGACCCCGCCCCAACCCCTCCCCACAAGGGGGAGGGGCTTAACGCTCGGCTCTCTCCCTGGCCCACGAATCGTTTCGGGATAGTTGGGCGAAAGCGGTGCGGCTGGGTTAGCCCCTCCCCCTTGTGGGGAGGGGTTGGGGCGGGGTCTTGTTTGTATTTATTCAGCCCGGTAGCCGTGAACTTCGGCAGCGCGCTCGGGTGTGATGAAGCCGTTCCTAATGTCGTCCGCCACCTTTGCCCGGTCGCGTGTCTTCGGATCGCCGATGCCGCCGCCGGCGCCGGTGATGATGCGGATGACGTCGTCGGTGTCGACGCGGATGCCGGAGCCGAAGGCGTAGCGCTCGCTTGTGCCGTCGGTGCGCATGACGAGAATATAGTTCGCCGAGCCTTCATTGCCGCCATCGAGCGACCAGGGCAGGATGCGCGAGCGGGTGTAGCCGAGCGTCAGGAACGAGTTGTCGCGGCGGATGCGATAGTCGAGTCTGATGCCGTGGCCGCCGGAGAATTCGCCTTCGCCGCCGGGTTCGGTGGAAAGCTCCATGCGATCGACGAACAGGCCGTTGCGTGCCTCGGAGATTTCGGCCGGGCAATTGTAGGTCTCACCGTGCACGGCCGAGAAGATTGCATTGTTGCCATCGCGACCGGCGGACGCGCCCCAGCCGCCGATCTGCGGCTCGATGATCGTGTATTGGCGGCCGGTATCGGGATGGATGCCGCCGATGAAGGTTCCGGCGATCGAGGAGAAATGCCCGGCCGGCAGCTTGTCCGGCATATGCGGCGCCAGGCAGCGCCAGACCAGATCGTAGCCCCGGATGCCGATCTCGTAATAGAAGCCGACAGCGGCGGGTTCGCTGGCATGGAAGGTGGTGCCTGGTGTCGTCAGCACCTTGAGCGGCCGGAATGAACCGGCATTGGCGGGCGAGGTCGAGTCCGTCAGCGCCTTGAAGATGACTTGCATGCTGACCAGCGTGTCGTCGTAGCCGGCATTGGAGGGGCCGGAATCCTGCACGGGATTGTCGCGCAGGTCGATGACGAACTCGGTATCCGAGATCGTCACCTTGACGTTGAAGAAGCGGCCGTCGTCCTGTTCTTCGGTCAGTTCGAACGTGCCGTGCGGCAGCTTGGCGAGTTCGGCCAGCGCGATCTTCTCGCCATGATCCATGAAATTCGCCATCGCGTGCTCGAAGGTCGAGATGCCATATTTGGTGGCGAGTTCGGTCAGGCGCCGGGCGCCAATGCGCACCGCCGCAATGGCAGCCCAGAGGTCGCCCTCGAGAAAATCCGGCATGCGCGAATTGACGGTGATGATGTCGAAAATGCCCGGGATGGGCTCGCCCTTGGAGATCATCTTGATCGCCGGCAGGCGCAGGCCTTCCTGGAAAATCTCTGTCGCATCGGCCGAGAGCGAGCCGGGCGACTTGCCGCCGACATCGGAATTGTGGGCGATATTGGCGGTCCAGGCGATGAGGCGACCTTCGGCGAAAACCGGCATGCAGACGACGAGGTCGTTGAGATGGGTGACGCCGCCGTAATATGGGTCGTTGGTGATGAAGACGTCGCCAGGCTCGATGTCCTCCGGCTTGAATTTCGACAGCAGGAAGGACACGGATTTGTCGAGCACGCCGATGAAGCCGGGAATGCCAGCGCCCGACGAGGCGAGGCGCCCGCCGGCATCGGTGATGCCGGTGCCCATGTCGAGCACTTCGTAGATGATCGAGCTCATCGCAGTCTTGCGCATCGCGGCGAACATTTCGTCGGCCGTGGCCTGAAGCGAATTCTGGATGATTTCCAGCGTGATAGGGTCGTGGGTCTCGGTCGTCATGTCACGCTCCCTGCAGGTTGATGTGGATATTGCCGAAGCCATCGACCTCGACGCGGTTGCCGGGATGGATGACCACTGTGGTGCCGGAATCCTCGATCACGGCGGGACCGGTCAGGCGCATGCCGGGCTGAAGCTTGTCGCCGTCATAGATAGTCGCCGTGTGGATGCCTTCGAGCGCGTAGTCCACCTTGCGTTCACCCTTGACGGCGGGCGAGGGGTCGGCGCTGCCGAGCGGCTTTTCCTTCATCGTCAGTTTGCCGACTTCTGCTGAGGCGACGAGATGAATGCCGACCAGTTCCACCGGCGCCTTGAGGCGATAGGTGTATTCGCGCTCATAGGTTTCGTGGAAATCGGCCTCGATCTGGTTCAGCCGTGCATCGCTGATCGTGCCCTCGACCAGAACCTCGGTCGTGTGCTCCTGGTTCTGGTAGCGGAACTTGCCGTAGCGCAGGAACTTGATCTTCGAGCGCTCGATGTCCTCCTCGCCGAACTGGCTGGCGGCCAGGGCTTCGACTTCGGCGAAGACACCTTCGATCACCGCGCCAGCGCCGGTCTTGAGATCGGCGAGCTTGGTAACGAAATAATCGCGGCGGAGGTCCGACATCATCATGCCCCAGGCCGAGAACACCGACGCGCCTGCGGGAATGACGACCTTCTTGACGCCGAGTTCGACGCCCAACGCCGCCGCATGCATGCCGCCGCCACCGCCGAATGCAACCAGCGTGAAGTCGCGCGGGTCGAAGCCGCGATTGAGCGACACCAGCTTCAGCGCATTGACCATGTTGTTGTTGGCGATGCGGATGATGCCGCGCGCGATATCGTCCGCATCGGTGCCGAGTTTCTCGGCGACCTCGGTGAGCGCAGCCTCGGCGGACACCATATCGGCGTCGATCGCGCCGCCGCAGAAATAATCGCGGTTGATGCGGCCGAGCCAGAGGTTGGCGTCGGTGGTGGTGGCCTTGGTGCCTCCACGGCCGTAGGCGGCCGGGCCGGGCACGGCACCGGCCGATTGCGGGCCGACATGCAGTTTGCCGAAATCATCGACCCAGGCGATCGAGCCGCCGCCATTGCCGATCTCGACCAGGTCGACGACCGGCACCATGATCGGATAGCCGGCCGAATTGCGGTCACGCTCGATCCAGTAGTCGGTCATGATCTTGACCGCGCCATTCTCGATCAGCGAGCATTTCGCCGTCGTGCCGCCGATGTCGAGCGCCAGCACATTGGGCTCGCCGATCAGCTTGCCGAGTTCGGCGGCACCCCAGAAGCCGGAGGCGGGGCCAGATTCGACCATGGTGATCGGGATGCGCGACACCGAACCGAGCGAATCGACGCCGCAGTTCGATTGCATGATGAAGAGATTGCCGTCGAAGCCCTTGGCCGTCAGGCCGTCGTTGAGGCGCGTGAGATAGCGCTGCGCAGCCGGCTGCACATAGGCCGACATGACGGCGGTGTTGGTGCGCTCATATTCGCGCCATTCGCGGGTGATCTGGTGGGAGGAGACCACCGCGACCTCGGGCCATAGCCGCTGGACATCCGCGAGCGTTGCCTGTTCGTGCGAGGGATTGGCATAGGAATGCAGGAATGAAATGGCGACGGCCTTTACGCCATCGGCGCGGAAAATGTCGAGAATGGCAGGCAGGCCGGAGAGATCGAGCGGCCGCATTTCCTGACCGTGATAGTTCATCCGGCCGGGCAGTTCGTGGCGCAGGTAGCGCGGCACGAAGGGGGCGGGCTTTTCGTAGTGCAGGTTGAAGAAATCCGGGCGGTTGCCACGGGCGATTTCCAGCGTGTCGCGAAAGCCCTCGGTGGTGATCAGGCCTACCTTGACGCCCTTGCGTTCGGTCAGTGCGTTGATAACGACCGTTGTGCCATGGGCGAGGAAATCGATCGTGGTGGGATCGACGCCGCCCTTCTCCAGCACGTTGAGTACGCCTTCTTCGAAGTTCGGCGGCGTCGTATCGGATTTCGCGGTGGTGATGCGCTGTTTGCCGGTCGCGTGGTCGGTTTCGAAGCAGACCAGATCGGTGAATGTGCCGCCGACATCGGTGGCGACGCGGATGGTTTTGCCGCTCATGTCACGCATGCTCCTTCATTTTTTCATGCAGCATCATGTGCTGGTAATCAGGCATTTCCATTCTCCATGATGATGCTGTCGCGCAACGCCGCTTCTTCGCGGCTGACGACAGGGACTGCGCCGATCAGCCGGCGCGTATAGGCGTGTTGGGGGTTGGCGAAGATCGCCTCGGTTCCACCGAGTTCGACGAGCTTGCCGCGCTCGAAGACGGCGACGCGGTTGGCGATATTGCGCACGACCGACAGGTCATGCGTGATGAAGATATAGGTCAGGCCGCGCCGGTCCTTGAGATCATTGAGCAGTTTGAGCACCCGGGCCTGGACCAGCACATCGAGCGCCGAGGTCGGCTCGTCGAGCACCACAAGCTCGGATTGGCATGCCAGCGCGCGGGCAATCGCCACGCGCTGGCGCTGTCCGCCGGAAAGGGAAGATGGCGAACGGGTGCGGAATTCTGGCGGCAGGCCGACCTCGGCCAGCAGTTCTCCGGTGCGTTCGGCGCGCGTGGCTTTGTCGCCGATATCGTGGACATCGAGCGCGAGACGCAGCGAGGCGCCGATCGAACGGCGGGGATTGAGCGACGAGAGCGGGTTCTGCTGCACGAGCTGAATCGCGCGGCGGTGCTCCCTGGCGCGGGTCGCGGGGAGTTCGCTGCCCTTGAAGATCAGGCTGCCCGATGTCGCGGGATAGATTCCGAGGACGATGTTGGCGATGGTGGATTTGCCGGAACCGGATTCGCCGACGATCGCCAGGCATTCGCCTTCCTCGACATCGAACGAGACATTGTCGAGCGCCTGCACCTTGCTGCCGTTGACGGAGAATTCCTTGGAGATGTTTGAGACGGAGAGAAGCTTGCTCATGCCAGCAGCTCCTTTTCGCTGAAGCCAGGATGCGCGACCAGCGGCTCGGTGAACCGTTCGGAATCGTCGTCGATATCGGGGATGCCTCCGCCGGTGATGCGCGGTACGGCCGCGAGCAGTGCGCGAGTATAGGGATGCCGGGGATCGGAGAACAGGGCCTCGGTCGATCCCTGTTCGACGATATTGCCCTTGTAGATGACATAGACGCGGTCGGCGAATTCGCGCACGACGCCGAGATTGTGCGAGATGAACAGGACCGACGTGTGGTGTTTTTCGACAAGCGCCGACATCAGCTTCAGTGTCTGGGCCTGCACGGTTACATCAAGGGCTGTACCGGGTTCATCGGCGAGCAGCAGTGCCGGATTGTTGACCAGTGCCATGGCGATCATGACGCGCTGGTTCATGCCGCCGGAGAGCTGGAAGGCGTAGGAATCGAGCACCCGTTCCGGCTCGGTGATCGAGACGTCGCGGAGTGCGGCAACCGCAATGGAGCGGGCGTCGACATTGATGATGCCGGGCTTGGCGCGGGTCAATACCTCCTTGAATTGGGTGAAGATCGGATAGACGGGATTGAGCGAGGAGGTCGGGTCCTGGAAGATCATCGACATCCGCGTGCCGCGCAGCGCGTGCCGGGCCTTGGGGTCCATGCGTTCGAGGTCGCTGCCTTCGAATTCGACTGTACCCGATATCCGCGTGGTCTTCAGTGCCTGCAGCATGCCGAGCACGATGCGGGCGGTGACCGATTTACCGGAACCGGATTCGCCGACCAGCGCCACGCGCTCGCCCTTGCGGACGTGGAGCGAGATGCCATGCAGCACTTCGGACACGCCGTCAAAGGTCTTGAAGCCGAGTTTGAGGTTGTCGATCTTGAGCGTGGGTGCGGTCATTGGTCGACCCCCAGGATTTCCCGCAATGCATCGCCGATCAGGTTGAAGCCGAAAACGGCAACGAGGATGGCTACGCCGGGGAAGACTGTCAGCCACCAGCTGTCGGGGAGATATTTGGCGCCTTCCGCGACCATGGAGCCGAGATCGGGCGTCGGCGGTTGCACGCCGAGGCCGAGGAAGGAGAGGGAGGATGCGATCAGGATGACGAAGCCGAAATCCAGCGTCATCTTGGTGACGATGGAGGGAATGCAGTTCGGCAGGATTTCGCGGAACATGATGTGGGTTTTCGACGCGCCGATCACCTCGGCGGCCAGCACATAGCCCTCTTCCTTCTCGGAGCGGGCGATGTTGTAGACCAGCCGCGTGTACCAGGGCCACCACATGACGGTGACGGCGATCATGCCATTGGTCAGCGTCGGGGCGAGCAGGCCCATCATCGACATGGCGAGCACCAGCGGCGGGATCGACAGGAAGACGTCGGTCAGCCGCATCAGCAGATATTCGGTCCAGCCGCCGAGATAGCCGGCCAGCAGGCCGATTGCGACGCCGACCGGAACCGCGAGCGCGAGCACCACCACGCCCAGTATCAGCGAGATGCGGTAGGCGTAGATCACCCTGGTGAAGAGGTCGCGGCCAACGAGATCGGTGCCGAAGATGTTCGGCCATTGCGGCGGCTTGTTGAAATTGGTGAAGTCGACCACCGAGCCGACATGCGCCGGGAAGGGCGTGATGAAATCCGCCAGCAGCGCGGAGAGCACCACGGCTGCCACAAGGATAAGACCGATCAGCGACAGTGGGTTGCGGGTGAGGATGGCGAGGGTCTTCATCACGAGGCCCTCTGCGACAGGCGGATGCGGGGATTGATGATCGAGACCATGAGATCGACGATGATGTTGACGATCAGGAACATCGCCGAGATGATCAGCACCGTGCCGACAATGGCGTTGAGATCCTTGCGCAGTATGACGGCGACGCCGTAGCGCGAGAGGCCGGGCCAAGCATAGACCGCCTCGACCAGGAAGGCATTGCCGAGCATGGCGGCGAAATCGAGCCCGATGATGGTGAGCGACGGGATCAGCGACGGCCGGAAGGCATAGCGGTTGGCGATGCGTTTTGCCGGGAAGCCATAGGCTTCGGCCATCTCGATATACGGCTTGTCGTAGGTCTCGACCATGTTGGAGCGCACCAGTCGCGCGGCCTGGCCGATGCCGGATAGCGCCAGCGCGAAGGCCGGCAGCACGATATGCCAGGCGGCATTGCCGAAGGCCTTGATATTGCCCGCGATCAGCGTGTCGATCATCAGGAAGCCGGTGACGGTCTGGATCGTGTAGCTATCCGAGATGCGGCCGGCGATGGGGAAGATGCGGATGAAATAGGCGAAGACCAGCATCAGGATGACGGCCCAGACGAAGCCCGGGGCGGAGACACCGAGCAGGGTGACGAGCCGGATGATGTGATCGATCCAGGTGCCGCGATAGCGCGCGGAGAGCACGCCGAGCGGCAGGCCAAGCGCCACCATCATGATGCCCGAGACAATCACCAGTTCCATCGTCGCCGGCAGGAACTGGACGATATCTGTCGTCACGGGTCGGTTGGTATAGAGCGAGATGCCGAGATCGCCGCGGAACAGATCACCGAGGAAATAGGCATACTGGGTGAAGAAATTGTCGTTGAGATGCAGCCGGTCGCGGAGCGCCGCCACCGCGTCGGCCGTGGCGTTCGGCCCAAGCGCGATGCGCGCCGGATCGCCGGGAATGACCCGGGCGATGGCGAAGATCAGCAGGGATACGCCGATCAGCACGATCAGCGAAGTTCCGAGCCGCTTCGCGAGAAGGCGGACAAGAGGCGGCATTTGTGGGTCTTTCGTTACGTGTTTGGTGTTTGGGGATGAGGTTCAAGGCCCCGCCCCGAAACCCCTCCCCACAAGGGGGAGGGGCCAATTCGTTGCTTCCGTCCTAACCACGCTGCCGCTCACATATGTTGCGACAAAGGCATTGCCTATTGTTCGGCGTTGGGCAGGGCGAGTCGGTGCCGAGGGCTAAGCCCCTCCCCTTGTGGGGAGGGGTTGGGGCGGGGACTTTCTTGACCTCAGACTACTCGTTCATCTCCATCAGCCGGAAATTGAAGCCGAAGGCACCCAATGCAAACGCCTTCGTCGGATCGGTCAGCGCTGGCGCCGACACTCGCTTGCTGGCGGCGTAGACGGCGGTCTGGTCCTGCGCGAAGATCGATGGCGCGAGGTCCTTGAGGCGCTGGTTGACCTCCTCGTAAATCTTGGCGCGTTCGGCCTCCGGAGCGGTACGGCCCTTGTCGAGCAGTGCATCCACCTCAGCGTCCTTCAGGTATTCCGGCGACATCCATGTACCGGCCGACTTCGAGTGATACATGCCGTAAAGCAGCGTATCGGGATCGCCTGTCACGGTGTTGACGAACACCTGGCTGATGTTCGGCGTGTTTTCAGGCTTGGTGACCTGTTCGGTGAACAGTGCCCATGGCACCTTGCGGACCTCGGATTTGATGCCGATTTCGGAGAAGTTGGCCTGCATCAGCAGCGCGAAACGCTCTTCGAGCGGCACTTCGCCGATCCAGGAAATCTCGATGTTCAGGTCCTCGGCCTTGTATTTGCACTTGGCGAGATGTTCCTTGGCCTTGTCGAGATCGCGCATAAAGGCCTGGTCGGCAGGCAACGAACCGAGAAGGCCGACCGGCAGGGCGCCCGTCGCGGGGCTGCCTTGGGAGACCGTGTCGGAAACTGCCACCATCTGGATGCCGGCATTGTAGTCGAAGGCGTAGGAGATCGCCTGGCGGCATTCGATATCATCGAAGGGGGGCTTCGCCGTATTGATCTTGATGTAGAATTCCGCGACACCCTTTTCGGTGAACAGTTGCGCGCCGTCGGCAGCGAGCGATTTCAGCACTTCCGGCGGCATCCATTGCGAGGAGATGTCGTGCTCGCCCTGGGCGATCAGGGTTCGGACGGTGGCGGCTTCGAGGCCGTAGCGGAATCGAACCGTATCGGGCGCCTTGGCGTTGATCGGCACGAAATAGGCCGCGTTCTTGGCCATCACGGTCTCTTCCTGCGGATTGTGCGAGACGACCTTGTAGGCGCCGGTGCCCGCGCCATGGGTGGAGAGATAGGCCTGGCCCCAGTCCTTCATCTCGCCATCGCCGGCAGCGAGATTTTCCATCACCAGCTTCTTGTCGATGATCGGCAGGCGGGTCAGCGCCGAAACGAAGGGCGAATAGGGATCCTTGAGGGTGAATTTCACGGTCGTGGCATCAACGGCCTCGGCCTTCTCCACATTGGTGAAGAGGTACGACATGCCCTGGCCCAGCGCCTTCATGCGATCGAGCGAAAAGACGACGTCGTCGGCCGTCATCGGATTGCTGCTCTGGAATTTCACGTCGGGCTTGAGCTTGAACGTATAGGTCTTGCCCTCGGCGACCCAGCTTTCAGCCAGATGCGGGTCGTAGCCCGGCTGGCCCTGCTTGGGGATGACGAGCGCGTCATAGACGTTGAACATCAGGATCGAGTCGGCATTGTCGGAGGCCTTGGCCGGATCGAGTTCGCCGACGGCGACTTCGTCGAGGCGGAGCACGGTCTCCGCCGCGGCATAACTGTGGATGGAGGCGGCCGTGAGCAGGGCCGCTGCGAGCATTCTTATGCTGGTCCTCATTTTGACTTCCCCTTGCTTATTTTGAGTTCTTTTGGCGCCGAGCGCCGGTTGACCGCCCTGGTGACGACCAGGCTGGTATTGGGATCGCCCGACGGTTCGCCGTCGCCGAAAACATCCATCGTGCAGGTATGGAGCACGGTGGTCGGGCTGGCCGTGTGGTTCCACGTCACATGCGTGCGGGTGGACGGGAAATGCGCGGTGTCGCCGGTCTCGAGGATCATCGTCTCGCCGTCGAGTTCAAGGGTCAGCTCTCCTTCGACGATGAAGAATATCTCCTCGCCTTCATGCGACATCGGCTCGCTGCGGAAGCCCGGCGGCTCGTGCATCAGCGTGCTTCTCAGCACGTTGCCCGGAAAGGAGGCCGAGAGACGTTCGTAGGTCACGACGTTTCCCGATGTCCCGCCGAGGCCATAGACCTGGCGGTGCTGGTGGCGCGTCACAGGCGTTTCAGATTTGGGTTGCTTGAAAAAGGAGCCGATATCGGTCTTCAATACGCGGCAGACTGAAATGAGCGAGACGAGCGAGGGCACGGTGATGCCGCGTTCGATCTGGGAGATGAAACCGACGGAGAAGCCCGCCCGGTCGGCGACATCCTGAAGCGTCAGCTTCAGTTCCTTGCGCCGCTTGCGCAAGTGCGCTCCCAGTTCGATGGCCGGCGCATCGGCGCGAGGCTCACTCAGCTCTTCGGCATTCAAGTTGCGTCCCTCGATTTTTTAGTATTACTTCAAAGAAAGACGCAGTTTGCCGCTTTGTCAAACAGAATTTTAGTATGGCTAAAATTTTGGCAGAGTGGCGCTGGAACGACCACGCCGAGGAGCCGCCCGTATCGTGACGCAAGCGACCTGGTTTTTTCGCGAGAGATTGATCGCGCGCATCCTGGCGCGGCCGGAGCCGCTGGTCATGCTCGAGGCACCGGCCGGCATGGGCAAGTCCGTGCTCCTGCGACAGATCGCGGAGGCCACGGGGAGCGTCGTACACATCTCGCATTCGCCGCCCACGCTCGGCGAGGGCATCGCGCTCTGGGATATCCCACCCTACGGCAATCCGGCGCCGTTGCCGGAAAGTCTGTTCTCCGGTGAAGGGCGTATCGTTGTCGCAAAACGTCCCGGCGTCGACCTTGCCGGCATGACCCGCGCTTTCGCCTATGGCTTCGGTGCGCGGATCGAGGCCCAGGAATTGCTGCTGGACGAGGACGAAGCCACCGCTGCCTTCGGAGCGGTCGGCGCACCCGAGATCCTCAACCGTTCCGGCGGGTGGCCGCTCGCTGCATTCAATTCCGGGCGCATTACCGATATGGCGGAGTTCATCGAGCACGAGTTGCTCGATCACGTCTCGCCAGAGGAACTTGTCGACCTCCGTCACCTGATGGCAGGCGGCAAGGTGCCGGCCCGGCAGGAAAGCCTCCTCCTGCCGTTCGCTCTGCCGGATGCGGGCCAGCGGCTCGAACTGAATGTCCGGACATGGGCGGCGGATCTCGAACAGGCGATCCACACCTCGATCGGCAAGCGTATCACCACGCCCGCTGGCGCCAAGGCGATCGCGGAAGCCTATGCCGCGCATGGGCGGGTGGTCGATGCGATCACGACCTTCCAGGATGCCGGGTTCATGGACAATGCCTACCAGCAGTTCAACAGGGCGGGCGGTCTGTTCTTCATCTATTACCACGGCCCGGCGGCGTTCGACCGGGTGCTCGCCGGTTTCCCTTCGAGCTACGCGCATCAAAGCGAGCTGTTGGTTCTGTCGCTCGCGCTGCAGTCGTGCAAGCGAGGCGATATTTCCAGGGCACGACGGCTTTTGATCGATCGCTTCGGCGATCTCGCCGACGATCTCGATGCCGTTTTCGGCCCTCGTTCGGTCTTTTCCAGGGAGTTCCGCGAATTCCGTTTCCTCATGCTGATTTACGAGGACTATCGCTTCACCGAGGAGACCCTTACGAGCCTTTTCAGCCTCGCCGCCGAGTTCCCCTCCGATGCGCATCTGTTTCGCGGCAGCTTGTACAATTCCGTGCTGGAATTCTACATCAGGCAGCGCAGGTTCGCGGAGGCGGAGGAGGCCGCGCAGCGGGCGATGAATCACTACGAGGCCGCAAAAGCGCCGATGCTCTGCTTTTACATCAGCCTGCACCAGGCGATGATCGGGCTGATCAAGGGCGACACGCTGGCCGCCAGAAAACATGCGGGCCGGGCGGCGAAATATCTCGACGAGGTGCCGTTCGAGACGCCGAACGATGTGCGGCTGCAGATGCTGCTCGAAGCCTGCATCGAATATGAAGGCGGCAGGGCCGAACCCTTGGCGCGCTTTCTCAACACCGAGATCGACGATTTCTCGCATGGCGAAATCTGGCCGAGCCTGATGGAGTTCACCCTGCTCTATGGCAGCCAGGCCATGGCGACACATTTTTCGCTGCTGGCGGCACGCGGCTTTTTGGACCGCTGGCGCGTCTACCAGACTTCCAATCGCCAGTTCCAGACCATGGTCAGCATAAGGGAGGCGGTGATCCTGCAGAACGCCAACCGCTGGACGGAGGCCGCGACGCGCTTGAAGGATATGGCCCTGCCGATCGATCGCGCGTCGATCCTCGCCGATCCCGCGCGGCTCGAGCATTTGTCCGACCGTGACGATATTGGCCTGTCGCTGGTCTGGCTGCGCCAGATCCTGCATGAGCAGCCCGACCTGCCTAGCCTGGAACCGATGCTGACGCATGCGCTTGCCAATCTCAACATCACCGACCGGCAACGCATGGGCGTCGGCATCTGGCTGGCCTATGTCCACAAGCGCAACCAGGACCTGACCCGCGCGCGGGCACTGCTGCTCAGGATATTCGAGGATGCGGCGCGGCTTGGATCGATCGCACCACTCGCCGAGGAGAAGGTCTTTCTCGCCGAACTGATGGACAACAAGCGGATCAGCGAATTCCTGTCCGCCTCCTCGTCGGCCCGGCAGGTGATTCGCAAGCTCAGGGACAGTGGCCATCTCGGCACCGCATCGGGCATCCGCAGCGAGCTGTCGCGGCGCGAGAACAAGATCCTGGTGATGATCTCCGAGGGCGCGGCGAACAAATCGATCGCAGGCATGCTGGGGGTCAGCGAGGCGACGGTGAAATTCCATCTCGGAAATGTCTATCGCAAGCTCGGCTGCCGCTCGCGGCAGGAGGCGATCAGCACCGCACGTGCGGCGGGAATTGTCGGCTGATGCCGTCAAAGCTAGCTTAGTCAAGCTCGACCTATCCGGCGAAAATCACAAAACCTAGACCATTTAGACAAAAACCTAGACTTTCATCGCGTTGTCACATGCCAAAACGCTGTGCATTCTTATTGGCACTTGGAGAGGCAACGCCGCCATCCAGGCAATCCACAATGACGGCCCTGCCAAAAGGGACGCACCGGGAACTCGTTTTTTCAACTGGGAGACAGCATGAGCAAGCTCAGGATTTTCGCATCCACCGCGGTCGCGGCTCTTATCGCCGGCAGTGCCGGCCTTACCTCGGCCCGGGCCGAAACGGTCGTGACGATGAACACCGTGCAGATTTTCGGCACGATCGATCCGGCCAAGATTTCCGACTATACCGACTACATGGCCGCCGTGAACCTCTATGACGGCCTGATCAGCGTCGATTCCAAGGGCAGCTTGATACCCGAACTGGCCGAGAGCTGGACGGTATCGGCCGATGCCAGGGAAGTGACCTTCAAGCTCCGCGCCGACGCGAAGTTCTCCGACGGCACGCCGGTAACGTCGGCCGATGTCGTCTATTCCGTCGATCGCCTGCTGAAGATCAATCAGGGACCGGCGACACTGTTCCTCGATATCCTCAAGCCGGGTTCGGTGACGGCGGTCGACGACAAGACGGTCAAGTTCACGCTCTCCAAGACCTTCTCGCCGTTCCTGACCGCGGTTCCGGCAATCTTCATCGTCAATTCCAAGGTCGCCAAGGCCAATGAAGGCACGGATGACGGGCAGACTTATTTCGCGACCAATGTCGCCGGTGCCGGCGCTTATACGCTCAAGGAATGGGATCGCGGCGCCAAGATGACTGTTGTCCGCGATAAGGACTACTACAAGGGTTTCGGCAAAGGCCCGATCGACGAAGTGCGATGGATCATCACCAACGACGAGGCGACGGTGCGATCACTCGCAGCCTCCGGTGAATTGAGCATGACCAGCCAGTATCAGTCGCCCGAGACCTACAAGGCATTGGAAGCGATGGGCCGTTTTAACGTCGTGACCGAACCGACAACGACAGCCTTTTATCTCAAGCTCAATTCGAAGATCGCGCCGACCGACGACGTGCATATCCGCCGCGCCATCGCACTCGCCACGGACTACAAGACCATCAAGGAAGTCATTTTCCCCGGTGGCGACATGAACGGGCCGTTGCCGTCGGGTTTTGCCGAATTCTACGATTCGAGCCTGACAGCGCCTGTCTACGACCTTGAAGCGGCAAAGGCCGAAGTCGCGAAATCCAAATATGCCGGCCAGCCGATCGATATCACACTCGGCTATGTCGCGGGCACCAAGTTCGAGGAAGAGATAAGCCTGCTGATGCAGGCCAATCTTGAGCAGATCGGCTTCAAGGTCACCCAGCAGGCTGATCCCTGGAATCGGGTCACCGAGATATCGGGCAAGGTCGAGACGACGCCTGCCGTCAACCAGATCTTCTTCGGCCCGACCTATCCGTCGCCGGATTCGATGTTCTACAGCCAGTACCATTCGAAATCGGCCGGTACATGGATGTCGATGGAGTGGGTCAATGATCCCGCCATCGACAAGCTGGTCGATGATGCGCGCGCCACCGGCGATGTCGCCAAGCAGGCGGAATACTACAAGGAGCTTCAGAAGAAGCTCGTCGAGATGCAATCCGACGTCTTCCTGCTGACCCAGAACGTGCAGCATGCGATGGACAAATGCCTGACCGGCTTCAAGGCCGTGCCGATGCAGTCCTTCGACTATGACTTCACCCGCTACAGCTGGACCTGCGAATAGGGGTTTCCCCGGCCCAGCCCCAATTCCCAGGGGCTGGCCTTGGCAGCGCGGGTCCGGGCCAACCTCCGGCTCGCTCTGCCCTTTTCTCACCATTTCCACCTTTTCCGCGCAACATGGAGTGGCGCAGTTGGAATTTCTCCTTTTCCTTGGCCGGCGCGTGTTGTGGTCGATACTGGTCCTTGTCGGCCTGTCGATCGTGATCTTCGCGATTGCCCGCGGCATGCCTGGCGATCCGGCACGATTGGCGCTGGGTCCGCGCGCAACGCAGGAGCAGGTCGCTGATCTCAACAGCAAGCTCGGCCTCGACCGGCCGCTCTATGAACAGTACGGCCTGTTCGTCGTGGGTCTGGCCCAGGGCGATCTTGGCCGATCGCTGCTCACCGAACGACCCGTCAACGACGATATCAGGGACACGTTCGCCGCGACCTTCGAACTGGTGTTGGCGACGATCACCATTGCCTTCGTTCTCGGCGTGCCGCTCGGCGTCGCCGCCGCGCGCTGGAAGGACAAATGGCCCGACAACGCGGTGCGGCTGGTCGCCATCATATCCGCTGTGACGCCGAGCTTCTTCCTGGCGCTGCTGCTGCAGATTCTTGCGGGCTATGTGCTGCATATCCTGCCGACGACCGGGCGGTTGCCGCCTAACATGGCCTTTTCGCCCGATATCACCGGGCTGATGACGGTAGATTCGATCCTCCATTGGCGCTGGGATGTATTCGGAGAGTCGCTGCGATATCTGCTGCTGCCATCGATCGCGCTGGCTGCCGCGACGATGGGCCAGATCGCCCGTATCACCCGCGCCTCGATGATCGATGTGTCGAGCCAAGATTACATCGAGGCGGCGCGCGCATTTGGCGTACCCGAGCGGCTCCGGGTGTTCAAATATATGCTGCGCCCCGCCTTCGTGCCGCCGCTGACGATCTCGGGCCTCGAATTCGCATCCCTCATCGGCAATGCCTTCGTTGTCGAACTGGTCTTCGCCTGGCCCGGCATGGCCGCTTATGGTGTGCGGACGATCCTGCAGAAGGACCTCAATGCCGTGATGGGCGTGGTCATCGTCTCGGGCGTCTTTTTCGTGGTGGTCAACCTGCTCATCGACCTGCTTGTCGGCTTCGTCGATCCGCGTGTCCGTATCCGAGGGCGGCGCTGATGGTCGAGTTCGAAACCGTTTCCGTTGAGCCGATGCGTCTGTCGAACAGCTACCAGAACTGGTACCGCTTCTCGCGCAATCCGACTGCCGTGATCGGTGCGGCTATCGTCATCATTTCGATCCTCGCCGCGATACTGGCACCCTATATCACGCCCTATCCGGAGCACGTCGGCGCGGTGGTCAATTTCCGGGCGCGCCATCTGCCACCCTCGGGCGAATACTGGTTCGGCACCGACAATGTCGGCCGCGATATCTTCACCCGGGTTATCTATGGCGCGCGCATCTCGCTGCTGTTGGCGCTGGTCGTGCTGGGTACCGCTATACCCGTTGGCACGGTGCTCGGCCTGCTCGCCGGCTATTTCGGCGGCTGGACCGAGACGATCATCATGCGGCTCACCGACATCGCGCTCGCCATTCCGCCGCTGGTCATGGCGCTGGCCGTTGCTGCCGTGCTGTCGCCCGATCTCATCAACTCCATGCTGGCGATCGCCGCGCTCTGGTGGACCTGGCATACGCGGCTGATCTATTCGATCACGCGGCAGTTGCGCGGGCAGGAATTCGTCGAGGCGGCGGAGACGCTTGGCGCGTCGAAGTTTCACATCCTGTTTCGCGAGATCCTGCCCAACTGCGTCTCGGCCATCGCGGTCAAGACGTCGCTCGATTGCGGCTTCGTCATCCTGGTCGGCGCCTCGCTCTCCTTCCTCGGCCTCGGCATCCAGCCGCCGACGCCGGATCTCGGCACCATGGTGTCGCAGGGCTCAGCCTTCCTGCCGGATTTCTGGTGGGAATCGATCCTGCCGGGCTTTGCCATCCTGTTCATCGCGCTCGGCTTCAACCTGCTTGGCGACGGCTTGCGCGACCTCTTCGACGTACAGGAGGTCCGATGAGCGAGCCATTGCTTTCCGTTCGCGATCTCTCGGTCGAATTCTCGACCTACGGCCGCACCAACAAGGTGCTGCACAACGTATCGCTCGACGTGCCGGCCCATTCGCAGGTGGCGCTGGTCGGCGAGAGCGGTTCGGGCAAGACGGTCACCATGAAGGCGATCATGGGCCTGCTGCGCGAGCCGCCGGCGCGGATCACTTCGGGGCGCATCCTCTACGATGGCGCGGACCTCTTGACCATGCCGACGACCGAACGGCTGAAGCTGCGTGGCACGGCGATGTCGATGGTGTTCCAGGACCCGATGAGTTCGCTCAATCCAGTCTTCACTATCGGCGACCAGATGGGCACGATCCTGAAATATGCCGATAAGCGGCTTGGCCGTGGGCGCGGCCGTCGTGAACGCATGGCGCGTGTCCATGAGGTGCTCGAACAGGTCCGCATGCGCGATCCCGAGAGGGTCACTCAATCCTATCCGATCCAGCTTTCGGGTGGCATGCGCCAGCGCATCCTGATCGCCATGGCGTTGCTGAGTGAGCCGAAGCTTTTGATCGCCGACGAGCCCGGAACGGCGCTCGATGTTACGACGCAGGCGCAGATCCTGAAGCTGCTCAAGGATCTCGTCGAGGCGCGCGGACTGGCGCTACTGATGATCACCCACAATCTCGGCGTCGTACGCGAGACCTCGCACCATGTTTATGTGATGAACAAGGGTGTGGTGGTCGAACAAGGTCCGACGAGCCAGATCTTCGAGGCGCCGAAGGACCAATATACACGCGACCTCATAGCGGCTGTGCCACGCCTTACGGGTGGCATGCAGTTCGGCCGGGCGGAGGTGGGCTCATGACCGTGCCGATGCTGGAAATCCGCAACCTCAGCAAGTTCTTCCCCATCCGCAACGCGTTCGGCCGCCATACGGGCGATGTCCGCGCGGTCGATGATGTCAGCTTTTCGATCGAGCGTGGCGCGGTTTATGGCCTGGCCGGTGAGAGCGGTTCGGGCAAATCGACGATCGCCCGGATGATCATGGGGCTGGAGACGCCGACGTCTGGCGAAATCCGGATCGACGGAGAGAGCATCGCCAGCAGTTTCGGCACCCGTGCCCATGGCAAAAAGGTGCAGATGGTGTTCCAGAATCCCGGCTCGTCGCTCAATCCGCGGCGTACCGTGGGCCAGTCCGTGGCAGTGCCGCTCGATGCGCATGGCCACCCCGGGAGAGATCGCGCAAGGCGGATTTCCGAACTGCTGGAAATGGTGCAACTGCCGGCGAATTTCGCCGAGCGGTTCCCGCATGAGCTTTCAGGCGGGCAGAAACAGCGCGTAGCAATCGCCCGCGCGCTGGCCGTAGCCCCGAAGCTGTTGGTGCTCGATGAGCCGACTTCAGCCCTCGACGTATCGGTTCAGGCCCGCGTGATCGATCTGCTGGTCGATCTCGGCCGCCGGCTGGACCTGACCTTCCTCTTCATTTCGCACGACCTTAGCCTGATGCGGAATTTCGCGGGCCGGGTCGGCATTCTCTATCGCGGCAAGATCGTCGAGACCGGCCCGACATCAGATGTCTTTGTCGACCCGCAACATGATTACACGCGTTTGCTCCTCGCCTCGGTGCCGGTGATTTCGGCCGAGGAGGAGGCGATGCGCCCCAAGATTCCGCTGATCGATGGTGAGATTCCAACGGCCGAGAAGCTCATCGAAATCAGGGCGTTGAATACCAAGAACAGTTTCAATGAGGAACAACCAGGATGATTAGAATTGGGATCGACGTCGGCGGCACCAATACCGACGCCGTCGTGATGAACGGCAACGACGTGATTGCCGGCGTGAAATCCGCCACCACGTCGGATGTGATGACCGGCGTCGTCAACGCGCTCAAGGACGTGCTCGCAGAATCGAAGATGGATGCGAGCGCGATCGACGTTGTGATGATCGGCACGACGCATTTCACCAATGCGGTGGTGCAGCGGCGCGACCTTGCGCAGACGGCCGCCGTGCGGCTCGGCCTGCCGGCGACGGCCTCGCTGCCGCCGATGGTCGACTGGCCGGAGGATCTCAAGAAGGCGATCGGCAACCACACATGGCTCGCCCATGGCGGCAATGAATTCGACGGCCGCGTGATCTCGCCGCTCAACGAAGAGGAATTGCTCGGTATCGCCGGGGAAATCCAGTCCAGGGGCATCAATACGATTGCGATTACCTCTGTTTTCTCGCCGGTCTCGAACGAATTCGAAAAACGGGCGGGCGAGATTTTCGCCAAGGCGATACCCGGCGCGCATATCACGCTGTCGAGCGAGATCGGCCGCATCGGCCTGCTCGAACGCGAGAATGCCGCGATCATGAATGCCTGCCTGCGCGATCTCTCGGCGCATGTGATCGAGGCTTTCCGCAACGCTATTGCCGAAACCGGCATCAAGGGGCGGTTCTTCCTGACCCAGAACGACGGCACGCTGATGGATGCGTCCTTCGCCGAGAAATTCCCGGTGCTGACCTTCGCCTCAGGCCCGACCAATTCCATGCGCGGAGCGGCGTTCCTGTCTGGTGTCCATGACGCGATCGTCGTCGATATAGGCGGCACGACCTCGGATGTCGGGTCGCTGCAGAAGGGCTTTCCGCGTCAGGCGACTGTCGCGGTGGAAGTCGGCGGCGTGCGCACCAATTTCCGCATGCCGGACGTGTTCTCCATCGGTCTTGGTGGTGGGTCGCTGGTCATCGATGGCCCCGATGGCATCAAGGTCGGCCCGACATCGGTCGGCTACCGGATCAAGAGCGAGGCGCTGATCTTCGGTGGCTCGACGCTGACGACCACGGATATCACAGTCGCTGCTGGCAATGCCGATCTTGGCGACAAGGGCAAGGTCGGTCATCTCGATAAGGACCTGCTCGATCGCACGCAGGCGAAGATCCTCGCCATGCTGGAGGATTGCGTCGAGCGCTCGCGGCTGTCGCCAGATCCGCTGCCGGTGATTGTCGTCGGCGGTGGTTCGATCCTCGTCAACGGTCCGATCGGCGGGCTGCAGGTGATCAAGCCCCATCATTTCGGCGTTGCCAATGCGGTGGGTGCGGCAATCGCCCAGGTCTCGGGCGAAATCGACCGCGTCTATGCGTTGGCCGAGATCGGCCGCGAACAGGCGCTCAATGATGCCAAGGCGCGCGCGATCGATGCCGCAGTGGCTGCCGGCGCGCTGCGCGAAAGCATCGAGATCGTCGATGTCGAGGATGTGCCACTAGCCTATCTGCCGGGCAATGCGACGCGCGTTCGCGTCAAGGCCGTGGGTGAACTCCATGTCGCGGGAGCTAAAAATGCCGCGTGATTTCAAGATACTCGAAGAGGCCGATCTCCAGCCGCTGGCACTCGGCGCGGCGTTGCTCGGAACCGGCGGCGGTGGCAACCCCTATATTGGCATGCTGCGCACGCGCGAGCTTCTGCGCAAGGGCGCGAAGATCGAAATCATGCCGCTCGAAGCGCTGCCGGATGATGCCTGGGTCGGCGAATGCGGCGGCATCGGCGCACCTGTCGTCGGGGTCGAGAAGGTCGAGGAAGGTGGCGAATGCCATCGCGCCATGATGGCGGTCGAGGAGGCCGCCGGCGTGAAGATGTCGGCCGTCATATCGGCCGAAATCGGCGGCGCCAACTCCATGGAGCCGATCATCGTGGCGGGGCTTGCCGGCCTTCCGGTGGTCGATGGCGACGGCATGGGGCGCGCCTTTCCCGAAGTGCAGATGACGACCTTCTTCATCTATGGCGCCAAGCCGTCACCGGCGGCGATCGCCGATGAGAAGGGCAATGTCGTCGTCTTCCGGCATGTGGTCGATATGTTCTGGCTGGAAAAATTCGCCCGCAATGTCTCGGTCGACATGGGCGCCGGCGCAGGCTTCGCTGTCGCTCCGATGCGGGGCGATTTCATCCGCAAGACGGCGGTGCCGGGCACGGTGACGCAGGCGATCAGCATCGGCAACACGGTGCTGAATGCGCGCCGGAAACACCAGAACGTCGTCGAGCGGATCGTCGAGGAGACGGGTGCCAAGCTGTTCTTCACCGGCAAGATCACCGATATCGAGCGCAACCTGGTCGGCGGGTTCTCGCGAGGCACGGCGAAGATATCGGGCCTTGGCAACTGGGCCGGTTCCGAAGGCGAGATCGCGATCCAGAACGAGAATCTCGTGCTCTGGGTCGATGGCGAGGCGGTGATCATGGTGCCTGACCTGATCATGAATCTCGAACTCGAGACCGGCGAGCCGATCACCACCGAGATGCTGCGCTACGGCCAGCGGGTCGCGGTCATTGGTCTTCCCGTGCATGACCTGATGAAGACGCCGCGCGCGCTCGAAATCGTCGGCCCGGCAGCCTTCGGCTATCCCGATCTCACCTTCAAACCGCTCTGAGAAGGACCAGACCATGAAAATCCTGCGCACGGTGTATGCCGAGGATATGGAAGACATCGCCATCGGCGGCGCGATCATGGGAACCGGCGGCGGCGGCGATCCCTATGTCGGCAAGCTGATGGCCCAGCAGGCGATCCGCAAGCACGGGCCGGTCAAGATCGTCGATATCGAGGAATTGTCCGACGACGCGCTCGTCGTGCCCGTCTGCATGATGGGCGCGCCGACCGTCATGACCGAGAAGCTGCCGCAGGGCGACGAGCTGATGAACGCGTTCCGGCAGCTCGAGCAGTTGCTCGGTCGCAAGATTGATGCGGTGCTCTGCGGCGAGGCGGGTGGGGTCAATTCAACGACGCCCTTCGTCGTGGCTGCCGCAAGCGGCCTGCCGCTGGTCGATGGCGACGGCATGGGTCGCGCCTATCCCGAGCTTCAGATGGTGACCTTCACCATGCACGGCGTGTCGGCGACTCCGATGGTGCTTTGCGACGACAAGGGCAACTCGATCGTGCTCGAGACCGTCAGCAATGCCTGGACCGAGCGGCTTGCACGCGCGGCGACGGTTGAAATGGGTGGCTCGGCGCTGCTTGCCTTCTATCCCATGGACGGCAAGACCGCGAAGAGGGCGGTGGTGCGCGGCACGCTGACGCTCTGTGCCAATCTCGGCCTCGCATTACGCGAAGCGCGCGCCGTGCATCTCGAACCGGTCGATGCGATTGTTGAGATGCTGGGCGCCAAGGTGATCTTTCACGGCCGGGTCAAGGATATCGACCGGCGCACGATCGGTGGTTTTGCGCGCGGCAGTGCCTGGTTCGACGGCGTCGAGGACTGGCGTGGCCACACGTTCAAGCTCGACTTCCAGAACGAATTCCTGATGGCGGAGCGCGATGGCGAGGTGTTGGTTACCACGCCTGAACTGATCACGCTCTTGGAGGCGGACAGCGGCAACCCGGTGACAGCGGATTCGCTGAAATACGGCCTCCGGCTCGTGGCACTGGCGTTCCCCTGCAATCCGCAATGGCGTACGCCCGAGGGCATTGCGCTCGTCGGGCCGCGCTATTTCGGCTACGATGTGGATTACAGGCCGTTCGATTTCGCCTAGTTGCGGCTGCGCAGCAATTCACGCGCATGCAGTGCCATCATCAGTTCCTCGTTTGCAGGGATGACGATGGTTTCAAATCCGCCGAGGAAGGCGAGGCGCTTGACGACCGCCTCGCGCACCGGCTCGGCATGTTCACCGATGCCGCCGGTGAAGACCAGGGCGTCGATACCGCCCATGGAGGTGGCCATCATCGCTGCATACTGCGCCACCTTCAGCGCAAAATAATCGAGCGCGAAAGCGGCGCGGGGATCGCTGCTGGCGAGCAGAGTCTCGACATCGCCTGAAATGCCGGAGAGGCCCTTGAGGCCGGAGCGTTCGTAGAGCATATCCTCGACGTCGATCGCGTTCATACCAAGTTCGCGGAGCATGAAGGTCACCGCGCCGGGATCGATGGCGCCGCTGCGGGTGCCCATCGGCAGGCCATCGAGCGCCGTCATGCCCATGGTCGTGTCAATGCTCTTGCCGTCCCTGATCGCGCAGAGGCTCGCGCCATCGCCGAGATGGGCGGCGACCACACGGCCAGAGGCGAGATGCGGGTAATCCTTGGCGAGCACGCTGGATATCCATTCATAGGATATCCCGTGGAAGCCATATTTCCGGACGCCCTTGTCGCGAAGCTCGGCCTCGATGGCGAATGTCGTGAAGAGCGGGTCCTGCCGGGCATGGAACGCGGTATCGAAACAGGCGATGTCAGCCGCATGGACGGCAAGCTCGTGCGAGGCTTCGATGCCGGCGAGATTGTAGGGCTGGTGCAGGGGGGCCAATGGAATCAAGGCTTCGAGTTTTGACAGGATGGCTGGCGTGACAATCATGGGTTCGACGAATTGCTGCCCGCCATGCACCACGCGATGGACGACCGCCATGATCTTCCAGCCGTCGTCATGCCTGTCGATGAGGTTGAGAACGGCCAGCAACGCTGCATCGTGACCGCTTGAATCGAGGATCGCCTTGATCGTCTCGCCAGAGTTTTCGATGCTCGCAGCCAGCGCCGCTCTGGTGCCTACTCCGCTCACCCTGCCACGCATCAGCACGGCGAGATTGTCGCTGGCGAAGACCTGGAACTTCAGGGCCGATGATCCGGTGTCGAGGACGAGCAGCGTTTCGATCATTGGATGCGGCCCTGTCGACGCGTCTCGGCAAGCGCGGAGGAAAACCGCGACCGGCAAAGAGCGAGTATGGCATCGATATCGAGACTCATGCCGTCGGTTCCAGTTCCTGGAGACCGATAGCAGCCTAAACGCGGCTAACGGTCAAGCACGGCGAAGTATCTCGCGCCGGCATCGGTTAACAATGGCCTTGCATCCTTGAGCGGAACTGTCACAAGATCGTCCCCGCAGGCGAAGATGACATGGGGAAGATTCTTGAGCGTGAAGATCATTTCGTCCTGCGTGAAATAGACGCCGAGATTGCTGGCGACCAGATCGGAAAGCCCGCACTCCTCATCGCGCGAAGCGTCGGAACGGTCCCTGTTATCGTTGACATATTTGATCAGCTCGTCGCTCGGGCCGAACTTGAGATTGCTCTTGTCCTCGACGGTGGACGGATCGACGATCTTGCCGTCGGCGTCCTTCGCCACCCAGCCCTTGAGCAGGGATTCCGGCTCCAATGGCTTGCCGGTCTTCACGTCCGCGAGCTGGTAGCGGAGGAAATTATCGGGATAGGCGCCGCCGCAAAAGAAGCTGCCGCCTTCCGAAATCCCGAGCAATCGCGGCGTGAGAAGATTAACCACGACCGACGGCGGGCCGTCGTAGCCCATGCCGCCCTCACCACCAGATCCCGACCAATCCATGCCGAGATAGGCCTTGGACAGGCAGTAGGACGAGTTGAACGAAAACTGCAGGCGCTGCTGATGGAGATAGGCATTGATCGGTGCGATGTCAGTTTTGCCGATCCTGACGATCGTCGGGAATTCCACCTCGACGCGCGGGTCCATATCGAGCCGATAGAAGCCGTTTCCGTACTTGACCTCGGCCCCTTTTTTCAGCGGCACATCCATCTTGAGGAAATCATACGGCAGGTCAGCCTTGGTGATCAGGGAGTGATCGTCAATCCTTGCCACGGATGAAGGATCAAGGCTGTAGAGCGTGACGCCGCCATCGCCTTCGGGGAGTTCGCGGCTATCGACGATGGCGAATTTCAAGTCAAGCGTCTTGCCTGTCTTGACGTCCTTCCATGAGCCTGTGAGCTGTTGCTCGTCGTCGCTTTGGCGCAATGTCCATTCGGCGCCGATCGGGGCCTTCTCGACGATTTCGTTCTTGGCATCCCGGCATAGTTCTTTCGTGCAGGGTGCCTCTTCCTGGATTGCGAGGCCGCCATCGACATTGGTTTTGCCATGAAGAGGAATGTCGCCGCCCCTGGAGAGATAGGCATAGCGCCCGACGAACTCGCCGCTTTCGTTGGCTTCCGCCAGTTCCAGGATGATGGGGGTCTTGCCGATCGTGCCCTTGTAAGTTGTGGCTTCAGCAGCGAAGGATTGGCCAGAACCTGCCAGAAAGACAAGGGCACAGAAAAGTTGCAGCCGCATGAGGCGCTCCGTCAAGGTTCCGATTGGCGAGATTGATGGCTTGCTCCCGATTGGGGCGAAGACCCGCCTGCAAGACGGCTGACCGGCCGTTCTTATTTCACGCCTGACGTGGAAATATGCCTGGGGAAGACGGCGGCGACATATTCGATCGCCGCGGCAAGCGCCTTTTCGCGCGTCAGTCCGTCGTTCATCATCAGCCGGAACCACAGGCCTTCCATCATCGCGCAGATGCCCAGTGCCATCGGCTCGGGATCATAGGCATAACCGCCATCCACCTTCAGTTCGACGCAGAGATCGGTGAACGTCTTCTGGTAGTTGAGGTCGCTGGCGCCGCAAAGTGCCTGATAGGTCGGGCGCGATTTCGCTTCGCCCCAGAAAGCGCACCAGGCCGCGAGCTTGCGCCTGGTGCAGATGCGGCGGTCGAAATCGGCGTTGACCAAGGCCCAGATCTTGCCGGCGGCGCTGTCATTGGCCTTTTCGAGCGCCGAGCTCCAGTGGCTGGCATATTCGTCGGCCATGTATTGCAGCGTGGCGACGAGCAGCTTTTCCTTGCTCTCGAAATGGAAATTGACGATGCCGCGCGACAGGCCCGCACCGTCGGCGACATTGGCCAGCGTCGTGTCGGAATATCCGCGCTTGGCGAGCGAGTCGATCGTCGCTTCGATAAGCTGCTGCTGGCGGGTTTCCTTGGAGGCCTTGCGGCTCTTCCTCTCGCCTTCCATGACCGGCACGATGTTCATCGGCTTGGTATGTTTCCCGTATTTTCCAGGGCCTTGAGGGTGAATCAGGCGCGTGGTTTGGTTGCACTCAGATGCGTAGGGCAATGCTCGCCGCTGTCAAGAACCTTTTGCATGGCTCGCCATGTGCGCAGGTTCTTCTCCACGAAGGCCTCGCTCGTCAGCGCGACTGCCTGCTCATATAGTTCGTCCTGCAGCCGGTTCAACTCGCGGCGCGCCTCTTCGCGATACCACGCGTTGCGGCTTTCGGTGCGGATATCGGTGAAGCCGGCCTTGGTCATCGCGTCCCTGTAGCGCTTCGGCGAGGCCATGCCGAAGGACAGCCCCTCGGCTTCGACATAGTCCTTCATGTCCTGCGACGGCTCGTTGTCGTGGCCGATCAGCCAGTCCGAGGCGGCGAAAATGCCGCCGGGCCGGAGCACGCGGAAAATGTCGGCGAAGATCGCATCCTTGTCTGATATATGGATCATCGCATCCTTGGAGAAGACCACGTCGAAGCTTCCATTCTCGAAGGGCAAGCGGCCGGGTGATGCCTGGACGAAGAAGACGCGGTCGCTCAATCCGGCTTCCCGTGCGCGGCGCGTGGCCTCCGTGATCACAGGTTTTTCGACGTCAAAGCCAGTGATGGTGCGGGGCTCGAATCGCCGGGCGATATGGAGCGTGATGCCGCCGGAGCCGCAGCCGATATCGAGCATGTCCTTGCCCTGGATCTCGAAGCGATCGAGGACGCGGTCGACCTCGGCGGGACCGCCTGGCGACAGGTAGCCATCGCCCCAGAGAAGCTCCAGGAACCGCATGTGGACATCGTCATATTCCGGCTCGGCTTCGGTCATCATGCACTGCTCCATCCCCAGGGTTCGCGATATCATTGATACAGAAATCATAACGCGATTTCAATAAATTGCAACATTCTGACTGAATGTTCATTCAAAATATCTGGACAAGCTAGCCTCTCCTATGCCAGTTTCCTAGGACGTAACGGGGAACAGGCATGAAGACATATGATGCTGTCATCATCGGCGGCGGCCACAACGGCCTTGTCACCGCCGGCTACCTGCAGCGGGCGGGGCTGGAGGTCTGCGTGGTCGAGAAGAACGGCTGGGTCGGCGGTGCCGCGACCAGCCGCGAGCTTTCCAAGGGCGTCTATTATTCGAACTGTTCCTACGTCTGTTCGCTGTTCCGGCCCGAGATCATGCGCGATCTCGAGCTGCCAAAGCATGGCTTGCAGATCGTCGCTTATGAGGGCGGCGCGGTGCTCGACCGCGATGACGGCTATCTTGCCAGCTACCGCGACCACGACCAGCATCGCCGCGAGTTCGCCCGTTACTCGGCGCGCGATGCCGAAGCCTATGAGCGCTATGCCCGCGACGTGACGCGCCAGTGCCGGTTCATTCAGCCGCTCTTGATGCGCACCGCGCCGGACCCGTTCTCGTTCAAGCCGCGCGATATCGGCGAACTGATGTTTCTCGCCAAGAAGATGGGTGAATTCAGCCCCGAACAGATGGCGCAGACGCTGCGCTTCTGGACCATGTCGATCTCGGATTTCCTCGACGAATATTTCGAGACCGATATCATCAAGGCGTATCTCGCGATCTCCGGCATTATCGGCACGGCGCTTGGCCCGATGTCGCCCGGCACCGCCTATGTGCTGCTGCATCACTATATGGGCGAGGTCGATGGCTCGGTCGGCGCCTGGGGCTATGCGCGGGGCGGCATGGGTGCGGTGACGCAGGCGCTGGCTTCGAGCTTCCAGGCGGCGGGTGGCACAATCAAGACAGATGCCGAAGTCTCCAAGGTCATCGTCAAGAACGGACGCGCGGCCGGCGTGACGTTGGCCACTGGCGAAGAGGTGCTGGGCAAGCTCACCATCTCCAATGCCGATGTGAAGCGCACCTTTCTGAAGCTGGTTGACGAGAAGGACCTGCCGGAAAAATTCGTCCACCGCGTCAAGCATTTCAAGATGCGTGGCTCCTCGGGCAAGGTGAATATCGCGCTCGATGGCATGCCGGACTTCCCGGCGCTGCCCAAGGGCTCGACCTGCGTCAAGGGCGACCTGCACTTCACCGATTCCGTCGAGCGCATCGAACGCGCCTATGACGACTGGAAGGCCGGGCGCTGGTCGACCGATCCCTTCCTCGATGCGATGATCCCGACGACGCTCGATCCTGTTATGGCCGAGCCGGGCAAGCATTTCATGAGCTGCTTCGTGCAATATTGCCCGCCGAAGGTGGAGGGCAAGGAGTGGACGGACGCCGACCGCGATGCGTTCGCCGAGACGGTGGTGAGCCAGATCGCCGACCATTCGCCCGGCTTCCGCGACCGCATCCTGCATATGGAAGTGCGCACGCCGCGTGAACTGGAAGCCGAGGTCGGCCTGACTGAAGGCAATATCTTCCAGGGTGAACTGACCTTCGATCAGTTGCTCTTCAACCGCCCGGTGCCGGGCTATGCGCAGTATCGCAGCCCGATCGACGGGCTCTATATGTGCGGCTCGTCCACCCATCCCGGTGGTGGCGTGATGGGCGCCCCCGGCCGTAACGCGGCGGCCGAAGTGCTGCGCGATCTCAAGAAATCCCGTGATCATATGAGCCCCGCCCATGACATCCTTTGACGCAATCATCATCGGCGGCGGTCACAATGGGTTGGTCGCCGCAGGCCTGCTCGCCAAGGCAGGCCGCAAGGTCGTGGTGCTGGAGGCATCCGGCGCGCTCGGTGGTGCCGCGCGCGGCCATGAATTCGCGCCCGGCTATCGCACTGGCGGCCTTGCGCACATCGTCAACCGGCTGTCGCCTCATGTGGCGAAGGAGCTGGGGCTCGATACTTCGCTGTTCACCACGGAGCTTGCGCCGACCGTCGTGCTTGATCCCGAACGCGGACCGGCGGTGCTGCGTGGTGCCTATGGTGAAACCGTTGATGGCGTGACGCCTGAAGAGGGCAAGGCCTTCGCAGCGATGCGCAAGAAGCTGATGATACAGGCGAGCATTCTCGGCCGGTTCCTCAACAAACGTCCGCCACGGCCGGGCGAGGCGGGTCTCAAGGAATTGCTCGATCTCGGACTGACAGGCTTGAGCCTGATCCGCCAGGGTCGCGACGAAGCGCGCGATTTCGCCCGCATGGCGCTGATGAACGTCGCCGATATCGCCGACGAATACCTGAACGATGACCGGTTGAAAGCGCTGATCGCCTTCGATGCGGTGCTTGGTGTCCATCTCGGCCCGCGTTCGCCGACTTCGCTGCTCGGGCTCTATTATCGCCTGACCGGTGAAGCCTTAGGCCAGACGGGCGGACAGTTCGTGCCCAAGGGTGGGATGACATCGGTCGTTGCTGCTCTCGAACAAGCAGCGAAGCGGCGCGGCGTTGAGATACGGCTGAATGCGCCTGTCGCGAAGATCCTATCCGAGAAGGGCAGGGCAACGGGTGTCTTGCTCACGAGCGGCGAGGAATTCAGCGCCAATGTAATTGTCTCGGCAATCCATCCAGTCACGACGCTGCGCAATCTGGTGGCACCCGGCGAGATTGACACGCATCTTTCGATGGGCCTCAAGCATGTCAGGAGCAAGGGTGATACTGCCAAGCTGCATCTGGCACTCGATAAGATTCCTGAATTTCTCGGCGTCAGCCATAGCTATCTCAAGGGACGACTGGTGATCGCCCGCTCGGTGCGGCATGTCGAGGATGCGTTCAATCCGTCGAAATATGGCGAGTTTTCGCCCGATCCGGTCATGGAGATCACACTGCCGAGCCTGACCGATCCGTCGCTGGCGCCAGCAGGCGGAGCGGTGCTGTCGGCAAATGTGCAGTATGCGCCTTACGATTTGAAAGAGGGCTGGGAGGCCGGCAAGCCGAAATTCCTCGCCGCCATCATGGCCGTGCTGGAGCGTCATGCGCCCGGTATCGGTGCCACGGTCAAGGCGAGTGAGTTGCTCACGCCCGTCGATATCGAACGGGACTTCAATATGCCCGGCGGCCACTGGCATCATGGCGAGTTGCAGGTCGACCAACTGCTGATCAACCGGCCGACATTTGCCGTCTCGGGCTATGACACGCCGCTCGAAGGCCTCTATCTCGCCAGCGCCGGCAGCCATCCCGGCGGCGGAATTTCCGGCCTGCCCGGGCGCAACGCCGCACGCCACATCCTGTCCCGGAGGGGAGCATGAACCAGATCACGCCAACCGGCCGCCGTCCGGGCGACATCCTGACACCGCTGCTCGAAACGCCGTTTCATTCCCGTCTCGAAGCGCTCAACATCAACAACGACTGGTATCACTGGTCGGGTTACAAGGCGCCGCATTCGCTTGCCGACGAAGAGCTTGAATATTTCGCGATCCGCTCGACGGCGGCTTTGTTCGATATCTCGCCGATGACCAAGTATCGGATCGAGGGTCCGGGCGCGGAAGCATTCTGCAACCGGCTGACATTGCGTGACGTGCGCAAGCTCGGCGTTGGGCGCGTGCATTACACTGCGTGGTGCGACGACCACGGCCATGTGCTGGATGACGGCACGCTGTTCCGGCTCGCGCCGGAGCGTTTTCGCCTGTGCTCGCAGGAGCGGCATCTGCCCTGGCTGCTCGACAGCGCCGAGGGTTTCGATGTCCGCATCACCGACGAGAGTACGGAGATTGCCGGGCTGGCCCTACAGGGGCCGACCTCCTGGGCGGTGCTCAGGAATGCAGGCTTCGAGGGCGCGGAGAAACTCAAGGTTTTCCAACTGGCCGAGTTTCCGCATGGGGGCGGCACGGTGGTCATCTCGCGGACAGGGTTTACCGGCGATCTTGGCTACGAACTGTTTTGTCATCGCGACCAGGCGCTTAGCCTCTGGGATCGGCTCGCCGCCGTGGGCGAGAAGAACCGCATGCGGGCGATCGGCTATGCCGCGCTCAATCATGCGCGCATCGAGGCTGGCTTCATCGTGGCGAATGCGGATTTCGTGACGTCAGAGACGGCGCTGCGCGAGGATCGGCTCAGGCTGCCCGACGAGATCGGGCTCGACTGGATGATCGATCTGGAGAAACCGAACTTCAATGGTCGCAATGCGATCGTCAAGGCGCGCGAGAAGAAGACACTGAAGCACATTCTCGTCGGCCTAGAAGTCGAAGGCAATGTGGCCGGGCCGCTGTCGCTGATCTATCACAACAAGCGCAAGGAATGCGGCATCGTCACGGCCTCGGCCTGGTCACCGCTGCTGAAGAAGAACATTGCCATCGCCAGCCTCACCCGGCCCTATGGCGAACGGATCACAGGGGATCTATGGGTCGAGATCTATGCGCTGCGCGAACTCAATTACAGCAAGCTGATGAAGCGTGTGAAGATCGTGCCGCGCCCCTTCATCAAGCTCGACCGTCGCGGCGCCAATCCTCCGGGCGTGATGTGAAGCCATGGATGACGAAGCGCTCAGCAACTGGAAACTGATCCTCACCCCGGCGGGCGAGGAATGGTCCGGCCGCGCGCGCTACGCCGCCGCTATGTATTTCTACCGGGCCGGCGAAATGAGCGCCGAAGTGCTGGAGATCTACCGTATCTGTTCGCGCATCGACCATGAAGACGCGGTCGATGCATTGAAGGCTTACAAGATGGGTGATGCGTGGATCGAGAAGGTGGAGCGGATGCGCGGGGCACTCGGTTGAGCTCCCGTCCGGCTTAGCGATTTCCGGACAATTCGGGCGGCACCGGGATTGCCACAAGAGGCCATTTCTGCGATATTGACTGAACGCACATTCAAAATGAATGCGAGATAGTGTTGTAAAACAATATTTTGCATTTGAATGAAAATACGAACTGAACGGGAGACTGATATGGCGGCCAAGCGGGAATTTGACGATTTCAACGACAACACTCCTGCTGGCGTGGATGCAATGGCTGAGAAGCACCTCGTGCAGCCCTGGCCTGTCTCGGGGTCGATCGGCGCCGAGGCCCGTGGCTTCATCGAGAGCGGCGAAGGCATCTATGTGACCGATCATACCGGCCGCCGCCTGATCGACGGCCCTGCCGGCATGTGGTGCGTCAATGTCGGCCACCGCAACAAGGAACTGGCGCAGGTCATGCACGACCAGGCGATGGCGCTCTCCTACAATTCGCCGTGGTACACGACGAACCAACCCGCGGCGGTGCTGGCCAAGCGGCTCGCCGGTCTTGCGCCTGAGGGTCTCGGCCACGTCTTCTACACGACCGGCGGCTCGTCGGCGGTGGAGACGGCGCTGCGCTTCATGCAGTTCTACAACAACGTGAAGGGCCGGCCGGAGAAGAAGATGATTATCTCCCGCGAGGGTGGCTATCACGGCTCGACCTATCTCTCGGCCTCGCTCAATGGCCGCCCGCGCGACCATGACTGGATGGATTCGGCGCGCGAGCAAATCCTGAAACTCTCCTGCCCCAATCCTTTCCGTCGTCCCCAGGGCATGACGGAAGCCGAGTTCACGGATTTCCTCGTCGCCGAATTCCGGGGGCTGATCGAAAAGGTCGGCGCCGACAAGATCGGGGCCTTCATCGGCGAGCCGATCATGGCCTCGGGCGGCGTCATCGTGCCGCCGGAGGGCTATTGGCCGCGCATGCGGGCGCTCTGCAGCGAGTTCGACATCCTGTTCATCATGGACGAGGTCGTCACCGCCTTCGGCCGTCTCGGCCATGTCTTCGCGGCCGACGACGTGTTCGGCGTCAAGCCCGACATGATCACCTTCGCCAAGGGCGTCACGTCAGGCTATTTCCCGCTGGGCGGCGTGATGATCGCCTCCAAGCTGTTCGAGGAACTGCGCCAGTCCAACCACAATGACGCGATGTTCGCGCACGGCCTGACCTATTCTAGCCATCCGATCGGTTGCGCCGTGGCGCTGAAGAATCTCGACATTCTCGAGGAGGGCCTGCTCGACTATGCGCAGTCGATCTCGGGGCATTTCCAGAGCCGGCTCAAGGCGCTTGAAGACCTGCCGCTGGTGGGCGAGGTGCGTGGGCGCGGCCTGATGGCAGGCATCGAATGCGTCGCCGACCATGTCAGCAACAACCCGCTGACGCTCGATCTCGAAGTGGGCAAGCGCATCGACAAGCATTGCCAGGAACTGGGTCTGCTTGTCCGGCCGCTGATCAACATGTGCGTGATGAGCCCGCCGCTGACCATCTCCGTCGCCCAGATTGACGAGATGGCCGATATCCTGCGCAAGAGCATTGTGATCACGCAGGACGAGTTGGTGCGGGAAGGGCTCTGGAAGGGGTGAGCAGAGTTCAAGCGTCAAACTGCTCAAAGCGCCGATAAACTGTCACGCTACTCTCGTCATGGGGAATGCATGCGGGCGGCGGCAAGACGGTAAAGCGCGTGTCAATCATCGCATCAGAGTAGTCCGAGATCACCTCGGTGGCTACGACTTCGCATCTGTCGAAATCCTCTTCCGAAAAATCAGCTTCAAATATGAACTCGATGAAGATGATATTGCCTTTGTGGGCGCATCGGACGGCACGAATGTTGGGCGTGACTGCGTCGAGCAATGCGCGCTGTGAGCTGAGCAAAAGCCGGATTCGTTGATCGATTTCCATTAGGTCACGTCCTCGACGGCAAAAGAATAATCGCGCTGCCGACTAGGCAGACCACAAGCCCCGTCAGGTCCCACCTGTCGGGGCGCTGGCCTTCCACCAACCACAGCCACAGAATGGATGCCGCGATATAGACACCGCCATAGGCCGCGTAGGCACGGCCGGCGGCATCTACAGGTATGAAGGTCAGCAGCCAGGCGAAGAGTGCCAGCGACACCATCCCGGGTGCCAGCCAAAGCGGCGACTTGTCCAGCTTGAGCCACGCCCAGAAGGCGAAGCATCCAGCGATTTCCGAGAGGGCGGCGGCGGCATAGATGAGATAGACCATGGCTCAGACTGGCATGGTCTATCGCCGAATTCCAGCCCTTGGATCAGCCCATCCGCATCCGGGCGTTGACCTCAGCGACTTCCTTTTCCTCGGGCGCCTTTTCCAGCGTCATCACCGGTAGCACACGGCGGAGATGGTCGTGATGGGTGCGGACGCCATATTCGAGGTCGGAGAGGTAGAAATTGCCGAAGCTCTTCGATGCCATCGCCTCGTTCGACCAGATCGTTAACTGGACATCTTCCGACAGCGTGTCTCGGTCGATGCGCATCTGGAGATAGCGGGCGACTTCCTGCTCGCGGGTCTCTTGCCTGTAACGATAGACGGCGCCGCGCAGCCTGGTCTCGGTCCGGGAGATCGGGAACTCCTGGTAGAATTGCACGGTCTCCGGAGTTACCGCGATCACGCAGTTCGGAAAGAGGCCGTAATAGATCCACGCCTTCTTCAGCCGCTCGGGCAGGCGCGGATTGTCCTGGCTGATCTTGACATAGTTGCGCACGCTCCAGCGGCGGCCGGCATGCGGGTTATAGATCGCGAAGGAGCGGCAGATGCCGTTGACATAGGGCTCGTCGTAATAGGTCTGGCCGTAGAGATCCTGCAACGCCGGATGGGCCATGGCAACGTGATAGCCTTCGTTATCGACGTCGCGCACGGACTTCCAGTTGACCGGCGTCGTCTGGGTGAAAATCTCACCTGCCGGCACCATTGTCTCTGATTGGTAGGGGCGGAGCTCATCCGCGAAGGGTGCCATGATCTCGGCAACGGAAGCCTGCTGCCCCTTGGCGAAACGGATGAAGACGAAGCCCATCCAGATCTCGGTATCGAGCGGGGTCAGGCCGAACTCGACCTTGTCGAGCGGCGGGAAGGATTGGGGGCGGGAGGGCCCGCGCAGCGTGCCGTCGAGATTGTAGACCCAGCCGTGGAACGGACAGACCAGCGCGTTGCGGCACTTGCCCTGCTCATCGGCGACGAGGCGCGAGCCTCGGTGCTTGCAGATATTGTGGAAGCCACGGATCTCGCCATCCTGGCCCCGTAGGATCAGCGCCCGTTCGCCGACGATATCCATGGTCAGGTAGCTGCCGGGCTCGGGCAGGTCCGAGATGTGGCAGGCAATCTGCCAGTGCTCGCGAAATATATGCTGCTTCTCGAGCTCCAGCATTGCGTCTGAATGGTAAGTCCAGCCGGGCAGGCCGCGGCGATCCCAATCGTTCGGGACATTCAAATCGCGGACAATCTCGTTCATGGCGGGCCTCATTATTTGCTGAATGTTCATTCAATATAATCATATTTTCCCAAGAATTGGAATAGGTTGCGAGAGAAATTCGTTTGAGTGATGGTTGATGGCGCGCCGGATCGCTTGCAATCGCCAGCCGTCGATCTCCGGAAAAAGCAAACTGCTTCAAAGGGATATACGGCCCGGCATCAGGTCGCGCGTTGCAGCGTAAATTTCTTGCCGGAGCGGGCAGAACAACCTGTTCAATGCGTGATCAGGACGTGTGCCGGGGTCGGGCGGTCGATGCCCTTGAGGGTCAGCGTGCGCAATTCCGATTCCGAGATCGACGTTGGTGCCAGGGCTGCCGTTTCGACCGAAATCACGATCTCGCCGGCGGCGGCCTGGGATTCCAGTCGCGAAGCAAGATTGACCGCACCGCCAATCGCCGTGAAGTCGCTACGGAAGGTGGAGAACTCACCGATCTCGACCTCGCCGGTATGAATGCCGACACCGACGCCGATGGCACCCGATACGGTGTGGTCGAGATCCAGACCCAGCGAACGGAGAGCGATGCCGCACTGGACCTGTATATCGCGTGCCGCCTTGATCGCAGCCTCGGCGTGGTTTTCTATCTTGATGGGAAAGTTGAAGATTGCCATCAGGCCATCGCCCATCTGCTTGTTGACGATCCCGTCATTGTCCCAGATCGCCTGGGCGCATTTATCCTGGAACACGCTGACGATCTCGCTCAGTTGGATCGGCGCCATGCGCTCCGACAGATGGGTGAAACCACGGATGTCGGCAAACAGAATCGTCGCAACGGAAGTGATGTGGCGCTGCTTCTTTACATATCGGAATGAACGTTCGCAGATTGTGCAGATATTGGGATTCATCTTGCTGCGCGTAATGCCGAAAGCCCTGAAGGGCAGGGCCAGCGGTCCCCGAATGGGAATCGGCATATGCATCTGGTCCCAGCATCCCCGGCAAATGTGGGCATTGTTACGCGCCGTCGATTCCATTCAACGACCTCCAGCCTTATCAGCGGCGCATCCATCGATATCGGTTCCGGCCGCCAAAAAGACAGAATGTCTCTTTTGACGGCTTCTGGCAACCTGCAGGCCCGCCGTTCGTGACCGACGGGAGGGTTCGCTCATTTTTCGGCTTCTTCATTCAGCCATTTCATGAACAGCATGGCCTCCGCCGTCATGCGCTTGCCGCCCTGGGCCTGCACGATATAGTGGGATTCTTCGACCGGCAGGGACGCTTCGATGGGTTTTTCGAGGCGGCCGTCGAGAATATAGGCCTCGGCGAGGCCATCGAGCACGATGGCCGGGCCGACGCCGGACGCGGCCATTTCCAGCGCCGAGATCGTCGTATCGATATTCATGCCCGGTGCTGGCGGAAGCACGAAGCCGGCCGATTGCGCCAGCCGCTGCCAGAGATTTTCGTAACCCGTGACATGGATCAGCATTCGATTGGTGACCAGCGATTTCAGCCGTGCCGCATCGTCGTCACCTTCGGCCATGCCTGGCGCGCAGACGACGATCACGTTGTGGCGCAGCAGCAGCGTCGACTTGACGCCCGACCATTTGCCGTCGCCAAAGCGGATGTCGATATCGGCGACTTCCTCGCTGGACGCCGGAGCCCACACGATGGTCGAAATCCGGAGCGAAATGTCCGGCCATTGCTTCTGGAATTTTGGCAATCGCGGCGCGAGCCATAGCGCCAGCAGCGAAATCGGCGCCCGTATGGTCAGCATCCGTTTACCGACGGGGCCAAAGAGGCCGGCGGTTGCGGCGGCGAGTTCATCGAAGCTGTTACGCAGCGGCGGCAGGTAGGCGGCGCCGATATCGGTCAAGCGCAGGCTGCGCGGCAGGCGTTCGAACAGCACGACGCCGAGATGCTTTTCCAGCGACCGCACCTGGTGGCTGACGGCCGCCTGGGTCAGGTTCAATTCGGCGGCAGCCAGCGTGAAGCTTTGATGCCGCGCGGCGGCCTCGAAGGCGCGCAGCCATGCGAGCGGCGGAAGCTGGTAGCCTGCGAAGGGATTGTGATCGTTCATTCTGTCCGTGGGGGCGGGCGGTTTCGTGCCGGACTCTAACCAGAGATTTTCCATTCCGCTAGGCCTCCTCGTCTTCAAGCAGCCAGGCAGCGGCGCGGGACGCCACCATCATAACAGGCGCATTGGTATTGCCCGAGATAATGGACGGGAAAACCGAGGCATCAGCGACGACTAGCCCCTCGATGCCGTGCACCCGCAGGCGCTGATCAACAACGGAGGTCAGCGGATCGCTGCCCATGCGCGCCGTGCCACAGGGATGATAGACGGTGCCGGAGCGGGTGCGGAAATCATGGGTCAGTTCGTCATCGCTTTGCACCGAGGGGCCGGGCACCAGTTCCTCGGCGGTGATTTCGGCGAGCGCGGGCTGGGCGGCAAGGCGGCGGATGAGCTTGACGCCGGCGAGCATGCCAGCCAAATCGCCTTCCGTGCCATAAGCATTGGCGCGGATCAGAGGGTGTTCGAACGGGTGGGCGGAGCGGATGAGAATGTTGCCGCGCGATTGCGGCTTGGTGCTGGATATGCCGATCGCATAGCCGGGGAAGGGATCGGGCTCCAGCAATGGCCGCGTGCCGCTGCGGGCAGTCGCGGTACTAATCGCCTGGAAATAGAGCTGGATATCCGGACGCTCGATATCCGGCCGCGATTTTACGAAGCCACCGCCCTGGTTGAGGCTGAGGCCGAGCGGGCCGGAGCCAGCGAGCAGGAATTGCATGCCGGCGCGCAGCTTGCCCCACCATGGCCTAAGCAACTGGTTCAGCGTCGGAATGCTGGCTTTGAACGTGTAGTTGATGCCGAGGTGATCCTGCATGTGATGACCGACAGCGGGGCTATCTTGCAGCACATCGACGCCGATTGACTTGAGATGCTCCACCGGGCCGATGCCGGAGAGCTGCAGCAATTGCGGCGTGTTGATCGAACCGGCGGCGAGGATGACGGCGCGGCTGGCGGTCAGCACCCGTCGCGCGCCGCGATGGTCGATCTCGATCCCCGTCGCGCGTTTGCCGGTCAACATGACCTTAGTAGCCTGCGCGCCCGTAATAAGCGTCAGGTTTTTGCGCTTGAGCGCGGGGCGCAGGAAGGCGCGCGCGGCAGACATGCGCCAGCCGCCTTTCGTGTTGATCTGGTAGATGCCGATGCCTTCCTGCTGCGGCCCATTGAAATCCGGATTGAACGGGAAGCCGGCTTCTTTTCCCGCGCGGATAAAGCGTTCTGTCAGAAGCTGTGGCCTGCGGCTCGCATCGGTGATATGGACGGGGCCGCCCGCCCCCCGGAGATCGCTTTCGCCGGCTTCGTTGTCTTCGAGTGCCTTGAAGAACGGCAGGACGTCCTTGAATCCCCAGCCCGGATTGCCCGCCGCCGCCCAATCGTCATAGTCGCGCCGGTCGCCGCGAATCCAGACCATGGCGTTGATCGAGCCGGAGCCGCCCAGCAGCTTGCCGCGCGGCCAGAAATCGCGCTGGCCGTTCAAGCCGGGATCGGGTTCGGCGTAGTAGTTCCAGTTGATGGATTTGTCGTAGAAGGTCTTGCCGTAGCCGAGCGGCATCTGGACGAAGAACTTCCTATCCGTGCCGCCTGCCTCGACGATCGCGACCTTGTATCGGCCATTGCGGCTCAGTGCCTCGGCCAGCACGCAGCCGGCCGAGCCGGCGCCGACGATCACATAATCGAATGTCGCGCCATCGCGTTCCATCAAAGCTCCGCCGGGAAGCCGGGGGCGCGGAGATCGGTGCCGGTGGCGTCTTCCAGCAGCTTCACCACCTGGCTCGACCACGCGCCGCCGCCATAGGCCGCCTTGGCGCGGATGAAGGTCTGCATCGCCTGTTCTGCGAGATCGAGCGGCACGCCGAATTCCTTGCCGAAGCCGAGCGCGAAGCCGAGGTCCTTGACTGCGAGGTCCATGGTGAAATTGATGTTGTAGCTGCCGTTGAGGATCACCTGGCCCTCGGTCTCGTGGACGAAAGAATTGCCCGAGGAGGCCTTGATGATGTTGAAGGCGTCGGTCAGGTCGATGCCGCCCTTCTTCGCCAACATCAGCGCCTCGCCCGTCGCGATCAGGTGGATGAAGGCGAGCATGTTGGTGATGACCTTGATCACCGCCGCCTTGCCGAGATCGCCGGCATGGAAGATCTCGCCGCCCATGGCCTGGAGCGCGGGCTTGTGCAGTTCGAAAAGATCCTTGTCGCCGCCAGCGATGACAGTGATTTCGCCGGTAGCGGCCTTGTGGACGCCTCCGGTGACAGGTGCCTCCATCATCCGGATGCCCTTGTCAGCGGCCACGGCCGCCAGCCGCGTGACGTCGTTATGGTCGAGTGTGCTCATCTCGATCCAGGTGCCGCCGGATTTCAGGCCCGAGAGAATGCCGCGAGGGCCGGTCAATACGGCCTCGGAAACCTTGGGCGAGGGCAGGCAGGTGATGACGCAATCGACCTTTTCCGCGAGCGCCTGCGGGTCGTCCGCCCATTTGGCGCCGCCCTCGATCAACGTCCTCGCATTGGCCTTGTCGAGATCGTTGATCGTGAGGTCGAAGCCAGCCTTGAGCAGACTGCCTGCGAGATAGCGGCCGAGATGGCCGAGCCCGATAAAACCGTAGCGCATTGTTCCCCCGCAAGCCCGTCGCAAACAAACGGAATTGTATATTCCGAGGGGCTGATATTTTTGTGCGATCGATGTTAGCCTATTTCCCTGGGCAGGTAATTCCCCACTTCGCACAAAAATAACAGATACATTGCGCCGCAATCCTTTGTTTGCGCCAAGGCTGGGCAAAAGGGCAAATCCGGTCCAGTATCATCGCCGTTGCCGGGACGACAGGGACGGCTGCGCATGGGTTTCTCGGAGGTCTGAATGTCAGAATTGCCATCAACGGCACCGGTGGTGATCATCGGCGGCGGCGCAGTGGGCGCATCGAGCCTCTATCATCTCGCCAAGGCCGGCTGGACCGATTGCATCCTGCTCGAAAAGAACGAGTTGACGGCAGGCTCCACCTGGCATGCGGCGGGCAATGTGCCGACCTTCTCGTCCTCGTGGTCGCTGATGAACATGCAGCGCTATTCGGCCAGCCTCTATCGCGGGCTTGGTGCCGAGGTTGATTACCCCATGAACTATCATGTGACGGGTTCGATCCGGCTCGGTCACTCCAAGGAGCGCCTGCAGGAATTCAAGCGCGTGGTGGGCATGGGCCGCTATCAGGGCATGGAACTCGACATCCTGTCGCCCGACGAGATCAAGTCGCGCTATCCCTTCGCCGAGACCCATGACCTGACCGGCGCGCTCTATGATCCCAACGACGGCGATATCGACCCGGCGCAGTTGACTCAGGCGCTCGCCAAGGGCGCGCGCGACATGGGCGCCAAGGTCGTCCGCTTCTGCCCGGTCACCTCGGTTCGTCGCGAGAATGACGAATGGGTCATCGTCACGCCGAAGGGCGAAGTGCGCTGCGAATATGTCGTCAATGCCGCCGGCTACTACGCGCGCGAAGTCGGCAAGATGTTCGGCCGTGATGTGCCGATGATGGTGATGAGCCACCAATATATGCTGTTCGACACGATCCCGGAGCTCGAAGCCTGGTCGAAGGAGGCCGGCCACAAGCTGCCGCTGCTGCGCGACGTGGACAGCTCCTACTATCTCCGCCAAGAGAAGTACGGCATGAATCTCGGGCCGTACGAGAAGAACTGCAAGGCGCATTGGGTCACCAGGGACGACCCGATGCCGGAGGATTTCTCCTTCCAGCTTTTCCCCGACGATCTCGAGCGGCTGGAATGGTATCTGAACGACGCGATCGAGCGCGTGCCGATCCTTGGCACCGCCGGGCTCTCCAAGATGATCAACGGCCCGATTCCCTATGCGCCCGATGGCAATCCGCTGATCGGCCCGATGCCCGGTGTGCCCAACGCTTTCGAAGCCTGCGTCTTCACCTTCGGCATCTGCCAGGCCGGTGGAGCCGGCAAGGTGCTGGCGGAATGGGTGATGAACGGCGAGACGGAATGGGACATGTGGTCCTGCGACCCGCGCCGCTACACCAATTATACAGACCCGCAATATTGCATCGATAAGGGCGTGGAAATCTATGGTCACGAATATGCCATGCATTTCCCCAAGCACTACTGGCCGGCCGGCCGCGACCAGAAACATTCGGCGATCCACGACCGGATTGCAGGGCTAGGTGCGCAGTTCAAGCCCTATAACGGCTGGGAACGTGCCATGTGGTACGCCAAGCCGGGTGACGATACGTCGGAAGCCGCGACGCAGACATGGAACCGCAACGGCCCGTGGTCGCCTCGCATCGAGGAAGAATGCCTCGCCGTGCGCGACACTGCCGGCATTCTCGATCTTCCCGGATTCTCGCGTTTCCGCATCAAGGGACCGGGCGCGACCGAATGGCTCAAGGGCCTGATCACCGGCCGCGTACCGAAGCCGGGCCGCATCGGGCTGGCCTATTTCTCCGACGACAAGGGCCGGATTGTCACCGAAATGTCGGTCATGATGCTGGATGAGGATTTCTTCTTCCTGATCACCGCGGCGACCGCGCAGTGGCACGATTTCGAATGGCTGAAGAAGCATCTGCCTGAGGATGCCGGCTTCACGATCGATGATGTCACCGAGCAGTTCTCCTGCCAGATCCTCACGGGGCCGAAGGCGCGCGACATCCTTTCTGAAGTCACCGACGCCGATCTGAGCAAGCCATGGCTGACGCATCAGTCCTGTCAGATCGCTGGCCGATGGCTGCAACTCGTCCGCGTTTCCTTTGCCGGTGAACTCGGCTGGGAACTGCACACCAAGGTGGATGACACGGGCACCGTTTTCGACGCTCTCTGGGCCGCCGGCCAGAAGCATGGCCTGAAACCTTTCGGCATGGAGGCGCTCGATTCGCTCCGCATCGAGAAGGGCTATCGCGCCTGGAAGGGCGATCTCTCCACGGACTACACGATCCTGCAGGGCGGCCTGGAGCGTTTCGTCGATTGGTCGAAGCCCAGCTTCAAGGGCAAGCCGGCGCTGGAGCGCGAGAAGCAGCAGGGCGTGACCAAGCGCTTCGTGACATTGGTCGTCGATGCCGGCGATTGCGATGCGCCCTACATGTCGACGCTCTGGCATGCTGACCAAGTGGTCGGTGAGACGACTTCGGGCAATTGGGGCTACCGGACGGCCAAATCCATCGCGCTCGGCATGCTGCGCGCCGATCTTGCGGTGCCCGGCACGGAAGTCGAGGTCGAAATCTTCGGCGACAAGCGCAAGGCGATCGTCCAGGAAGACAAGCCGCTGTTCGATCCCGAGAATGAAAGGCTACGTGCATGAAGAAGCCCATTCCCACCAAGGCGCGCGCCGTCATCATCGGCGGTGGCGTTTCGGGTTGCTCGGTGGCCTATCACCTCGCTAGGCTCGGCTGGACCGATGTGGTACTGCTCGAACGCAAGCAACTGACATGTGGCACGACCTGGCATGCGGCCGGCCTGATCGGCCAGATGCGCGGTTCGCTGAACATGACGCGGCTCGCGAAATATTCCGCCGATCTCTATGTCAAGCTCGAAGCCGAGACCGGCATCGGTACCGGCATGAAGCAGAATGGTTCGATGACCATGGCGCTGACCGAGGAGCGCAAGCAGGAAATCTACCGCCAGGCCTCCCTCGCCCGCGCCTTCGATATCGATGTCCGGGAGATTTCGCCTCAGGAAGCCAAGGAGATGTACCCGCATCTCAACATCGGCGACATCAAGGCTGCGGTCCATCTGCCGCTCGACGGCCAGTGCGATCCGGCCAATATCGCCATGGCGCTGGCCAAGGGCGCGAGGCAGAATGGTGCAACCATCATCGAGGGCGTCAAGGTCACGGCGGTCAACCAGAAGGATGGCCGCGTCTCAAGCGTCACCTGCGAGCAGGACGGCGAGATCTACACGATCGAGACCGAGAATGTCGTCAACGCCGCCGGCATGTGGGGCCGCACGCTCGCCAATATGTCCGGTGTCACCGTGCCGCTGCATGCCTGCGAGCATTTCTACATCGTCACCGAACCGATCCCCGGCCTCAAGCAGCTCCCCGTGTTGCGGGTGCCGGATGAATGCACCTATTACAAGGAAGACGCCGGCAAGATGCTGATCGGCGCCTTCGAGCTCAAGGCAAAGCCTTGGGGCATGGACGGCATTCGCGAGGACTTCTGCTTCGACCAACTGCCCGAGGACTTCGACCATTTCCAGCCGATCCTGGAAATGGCTGTTAAACGCATGCCGATGCTCGAAACCGCCGGCATCCACACTTTCTTCAACGGTCCCGAGAGCTTCACGCCCGATGACCGCTATTATCTCGGCGAGGCGCCCGAGTTGAAAGGCTACTGGGTCGCGGCCGGTTATAATTCGATCGGCATCGTCTCCTCGGGCGGCGCCGGGATGGCGCTGGCGCAGTGGATGAACGATGGCGAGCCGCCCTTCGATCTCTGGGAGGTCGATATCCGCCGCGCCCAGCCGTTCCAGAAGAACCGCGCCTATCTCAAGGAACGCGTCTCCGAGACGCTCGGCCTGCTCTATGCCGACCACTTTCCCTATCGCCAGATGGCGACGGCGCGCGGCGTGCGGCGCTCGCCGCTGCATGAACATCTCAAGGCACGCGGCGCGGTATTTGGCGAGGTCGCCGGCAACGAGCGCGCCAACTGGTTCGCGAAAGAGGGTCAGGAGCGCGAGTACAAATACAGCTGGAACCGGCAGAACTGGTTCGAAAACCAGAGGGACGAACACCTGGCCGTGCGCAACGGTGTCGGCCTGTTCGACATGTCCTCCTTCGGCAAGCTCCGCGTCGAAGGGCGCGATGCCTGCGCCTTCCTCAACCGGCTCTGCGCCAACCAGATGGATGTCGCCGCAGGCCGCATCGTCTATACCCAGATGCTGAATCACAAAGGCGGCATCGAGAGCGACCTGACCGTCACACGGCTTTCGGAGAATGCCTTCTTCCTCGTCGTACCCGGCGCGACGCTGCAGCGCGATCTGGCATGGCTCAGGAAGAACCTGACCTCCGACGAGTTTGTTGTCATCACCGATGTCACGGCTGGCGAGGCGGTGCTCTGCGTGATGGGTCCGAAATCGCGCGAACTGATGCAGAAGGTCAGCCCCAACGATTTTTCCAACGCCAGCCATCCCTTTGCGACAGCACGTGAGATCGAAGTCGGCATGGGCCTCGCCCGGGCGCATCGCGTGACCTATGTCGGCGAACTCGGCTGGGAGCTTTATGTCTCCTCCGACCAGGCGGCTCATGTGTTCGAGGCGCTGGAAGAAGCAGGCGCGGATGTCGGGCTCAAGCTCTGCGGGCTGCATACTCTCGACAGCTGCCGGATCGAAAAGGCCTTCCGCCATTTCGGCCATGACATCACCGACGAGGATCACGTTCTGGAAGCCGGTCTTGGCTTCGCCGTCCGGCTCAACAAGCAGGACTTCATCGGCCGCGAGGCGGTGCTGCGCAAGCAGGAGGCCGGCCTTAAGCGCCGCATGCTGCAATTCAAACTCGACGATGCCCAGCCGCTGCTCTTCCACAACGAGGCGATCGTGCGCGATGGCAAGATCGTGTCGATCGTCACATCGGGCAATTACGGTCATCATCTCGGCGGCGCCATCGGCCTTGGCTACATGCCATGCGAAGGCCAGAGCGAAGCCGATGTACTCGGCTCCAAATACGAGATCGAGATCGCCGGCACGCGCCTTTCGGCGACGGCGTCGATTGCGCCGATGTATGATCCCAAGTCGGAAAGGGTGAGGGCATGATCTCGACCCCTGACATGATATGGCAGCATTCGCGTTACACATATCCTCGCAAACCATAGGAGGATATCATGCTCGCAGAACGCCACAGGAAATTTCACGCACTTCATCAGGAGGGTTGCTTCGTCATCCCGAACCCGTGGGACATGGGCTCGGCAAAGATGATGGCGGCGTCGGGCGCCGTGGCGCTCGCCACCAGTTCCGCGGCCCTGGCCTTCACGCTCGGCCGGCCGGATATGGGCCGGGTCACGCGCGAGGAAGCGCTGAAGCATGCCGAAGATATTGTGCGCGCCACGCCGCTGCCGGTGTCGGGCGATTTCGAGAATGGCTTTGCCGATGCGCCCGACGATGTCGCCGAGACGATCCGGCTGGCGGCGCGAGCCGGTCTGTCGGGCTGCTCGATCGAAGACACGCAGATGATCGACGGCAATCCGGCTTACGATTTCGAGTTCGCGGTCGATCGCATCAGAGCCGCGGCGGACGCCGCGCGCTCTCTGCCGCAGCCCTTCATGCTCTGCGCTCGCGCCGACGGCGTGATGAACGGCGTCTATGATCTCGACGAGGGCATCCGCCGCATCCAGGCTTTTGAGCGGGCCGGTGCTGGTCTCGTCTACATTCCCGTCCCGCCCGGCCCGGAGGAACTGAAGCGCGTCATCGCTTCGGTGAAGGCGCCGGTCAATGCGCTGGCGGCGGGGCCGCTGACCAAGCTTTCGGTCAAGGAGATTGCGGCCATCGGTGCTCGCCGCATCTCGCTCGGCTCGATGATCGCCCGTGTCACCCATGCGGCGATCGCGGAACAGATGGATGCCATCATGAAAGATGGCGATTTCACGAAACTTTCAGCGGCGGCCTCGGGCAGCAAGATCGATGCCATGCTTATCGCCGGGTCGAATACGGAGAACCAGAATGAATGAAATGGTCCTGAACCGGCGCACTGGCGGCCGTGCCGCCCGCGTTGCCGCCCGCTCCGCACCTCTGGCGGAAAACCTGCGCCCGGTTCGTCCGGGCCTTCCCGGCGGCCAGTACAAGGCGCTGACCGATGCGGGTATCAAGCGCATCCACGAGGCAGCGCTGGAAGCGCTCGAGGTGATCGGCCTGTCGCAGGCGCCGCAGACCGGGATCGATGCGATGACCAAGGCCGGCGCCATCCTCGGTGAGGGTGGCCGCCTGCGGTTCCCGCGCGCACTGGTCGAGGACATGCTGGCCAAGGCGGCGCGCGGCATCACGCTTTACGGTCGTGAAACGAAATACGACCTCGACCTGAGCGGCACCAAGGTTCACTTCGGCACTGCGGGTGCGGCGGTGCATATCGTCGATGTCGAGAAGCGCGAGTATCGCGAGTCGACGTCGAAGGACCTGCTCCAGGCTTCGCAACTCGTCCACCATCTCGACAACGTGCATTTCTTCCAGCGCGCCATGGTCTGCCGCGACGTGGAAGACAATCTGCTGATGGACATGAACACGCTTTATGCGTGCTGCGCGGGAACGACCAAGCATGTCGGCACCAGCTTCTCCGATCCTTCCTTCGTTGGCGATGGCTTCGAGATGTTGCACATGATCGCCGGCGGTGAGAATAAGTGGCGGGCGCGTCCCTTCGTCTCCAATTCGAACTGCTTCGTCGTGCCGCCGATGAAATTCGCCACCGAAAGCTGCCAGACGATGGAGCATTGCATCCGCGAGGGCATGCCGATCCTGCTGCTCTCCGCCGGCCAGGCGGGTGCCACGGCGCCTGCGCCGCTGGCGACTGCAATCGTCCAGGCCGTGGCGGAATGCCTCGCCGGTGTCGTTTATGTCAATTCGATCGCGCCCGGCCATCCGGCGATCTTCGGTACATGGCCTTTTGTCTCCGATCTGCGCACCGGCGCGATGTCGGGCGGCTCGGGCGAACAGGGCCTGCTGACGGCCGGTTGCGCCCAGATGCACCAGTTCTACGGCCTGCCGGGTGGTGCTGCCGGCGGCATGTCCGACTCCAAGCTGCCCGACATGCAGGCCGGCTGGGAGCAGGGTATCCTCAACGTGCTCGCGGGCCTCTCGGGCCTCAACATGGTCTATGAATCGGTCGGCATGCATGCCTCGCTGCTCGGCTTCTGCCTGGAATCGCTGGTGCTCGGCGATGACCTGCTCGGCCAGGTGCAGCGCTGCGTGCGCGGCATCGATGTCACCGAGGATTCGGTGTCGATCGAGACGATGAGGCAGGTCTGCCTCGAAGGCCCCGGCCACTATCTCGGCCATCCCCAGACGCTGGAACTGATGCAGACGGAATATATCTACCCCGCCGTCGCCAATCGCTCCAGCCCCAAGGAATGGAACGAACTCGGCCGGCCCGACCTCATCCAGAAGGCGATCGAGCGGAAGAACAAGATTCTGGCGGATGCCGCGCCGTCGTTGATCGATTTCGAGGCCGATGCGGCGATCCGCAAGCGGTGGCAGATTTACTGCTGAGTTGGGAGCGGTCGGTGTGAGCCGGCCATCTATACCTAAACCTTGAAGTCTCTCAAGCGCTCTTCCAGCAGTCTGATCGTCGGTGCATCGGCATTGGCGAAGGCGAAGCGCAGGTGATTGTTCTGGCCTTCGCCGAAATAGATGCCGGGCAGGCAGACGATGCCTGCCTCGCGGGCGAGTTTCTCTGCCACCACTTCGGATTTGACGCCGGGAAACGGGTGTCGGACATAGGCGAAATAGGCGCCGAGCGCATCCATCTTCCAGTTGGGCAGCCGCGACATGACATCCTTCAACGCCTCGGCACGGCCCGAGATCTCGGCGCGGTTGGCGCGGCGCCAGTCGGCAAGTGCCGGGATGGCCTTGGCCACGGCGGCCTGGGCGGCGCGGGGCGCGCAGATCTGCAGATTGTCCATGACCTTGGCGACCTGATCGACCATAATGGGGCCGGCGGTGATCGCACCCAGGCGATGGCCGGGAATGCAGTAGGATTTCGAGAAACTGTAGGTCAGCGCCAGCCCATCCTCCCAGCCGGGAACGGACAGGAGATCATGCAATGGTTGGTCATCCGTCAGGAAGTCGCGATAGGTCTCATCGACGATCAGCCAGGTGCCGTTCCGGCGGCAGAGCTCGAAAATCTCGCGCAGCAGCGCCGGCGGATAGACCGCGCCGGTCGGGTTGTTGGGCGTCACCAGCACGAAGGCTTTTACGCCCGGCTTCAGCATAGCCTTCACCGCCGCCATGTCGGGCAGGAACCGGCTCGCCGGATCGCAGGCGACCGTCGTCACCTTGATGCCGAGCATGGCGAGCGTGGTTTCCTGGTTGAAATAGAACGGATTGGTCACGGCCACCGTGTCGCCGGAGCTCGCCACCGCCATTGCGATGCACATGAAAGCCTGGTTGGCGCCCGAGGTGATGTGGATGTTTGTGGCCGATATGCCCGCGCCATAGAGATCCGAGACATGCGCGGCATAGGCCTTGCGCAGCACGTCCTCGCCCTCGATCGCGCCATAGCTGGTATAGGCCTTCGACCCCGCGGTCTCCGCCAGCCATTCGAGCATCTGGGGATGCGGCGGATAGCCGGGCACGGCCTGGCTGAGATCGATCTTCGGCCCGCGCGAACCATCATACTGCCGGCCCCATGCCAACACCGACGGCACCGGCGGCGGCGAAAGCTTTTCGATCAGGGGATTGAAGTCAGCCATGCGGGCGTTCTCTTTTCGGAATTAGGACAGGTCCATCTATGCATCTGGCTTTGGACCATGTTCCGAAGTCCGTCAATCTTTCTCCCAAGCACACAACGAAAACCCTCCCCGCCAGCGGCGGGGAGGGCGGCCCGGATGACCGGGAGGAGAATCGTAAAAGTCATCCGGACCTGAGGAGTCGCGCGGATCAGGCCGTAGCCGGCCGGCCGTCCGGGCCGAAGCGGTGGACCTTGCCATCCATCGGGATGACCGAGACCGTATCGCCGGCATTGTATTTCGTCGTGCCGTTCTCGCGTACGGTCATCGGCTCGTCGAGGCCCATGTCGACATAGAGGAAGGAATCCGCGCCGAGCTTTTCGGTGTGGATGACCTTGCCGCTCCATGTGCCGCCGCCGTCCACCACGGTCAGGTGTTCGGGGCGGACGCCGACGGTGGTGCAGTTGAACGGATCAGCGTGCTTGCCGGTCAGCAGGTTCATTTTCGGCGAACCTATGAAGCCCGCGACGAAGAGCGATTGCGGGTGCTCATAGAGTTCGAGCGGCGATCCGACCTGTTCGATCTTGCCGGCCGAGAGAACCACGATGCGGTCGGCGAGCGTCATCGCCTCGACCTGATCGTGGGTGACGTAGATCATGATCGCATCGTCCATGCTCTCATGCAGCTTGGCGATCTCGATGCGGGTCGCGACGCGGAGCGCGGCATCGAGGTTCGAGAGCGGCTCGTCGAACAGGAACACCTTCGGGTTGCGCACGATCGAACGGCCGATGGCGACGCGCTGGCGCTGGCCGCCAGACAGTGCCTTCGGGAGACGCTCGAGATAGTTCGTGAGCTGCAGGATATTGGCGGCCGAACGCACCTTCTTGTCGATCTCGGCCTGCGGTTCCTTGGCGATGCGCATGCCGAAGGCCATGTTGTCATAGACCGTCATGTGCGGATAAAGCGCATATGACTGGAATACCATGGCGATGCCGCGCTTGGATGGCGGCACGTCGTTGACCAGCACGCCATCGATATGCATCTCGCCGCCCGAGATATCCTCAAGGCCTGCGATCATGCGCAGAAGCGTCGATTTCCCGCAGCCAGATGGGCCGACGAAGACGATGAACTCGCCCTTCTCTATTTCGAGATCCACGCCATGGATGACGTGTACCGCGCCGTAGGACTTCTTGACGTCCTTCAGAACAACTCCTGACATGCTCATTCCCTCCTCACCGATTTCTTACGTCCTGCGGGCGAACCATGCGCCCCAGGCCGATAGACTTATGTTCCGTTCATTCTGCTCGGACTGAAAACCGTGTCCGTCCAGTGTTTCCCAGCTACCCTCGGGCAGCGCCGCCACCACCGAGTGTTCCGATATGTTGAATATGCAGAGCAAAACTTCGTTGCCGTGCATCCGCGTGAAGCTCAGCACTTCGTTGCCGGCTTCGAGAAATTCGATCTCGCCCTTGGCAAAGGCGGGATGCCGCCGGCGGAACGCGAGGAACTGCCGGTACTGATTGAGAATCGACGACGGCTCGCCGTTCTCCGCATCCGCCGCGAGGTCGAGATGGTTTGCGGGCACCGGCAGCCAGGGCTTGACCAGTGAGAAGCCGCCATTCGGCGCCGCCTTCTCCCACACCATCGGGGTACGGCATCCGTCGCGGCCCTTGTAGTTGGGCCAGAACTGGATGCCATAGGGATCCTGCAGGTCCTCGAAGGCGAGATCTGCTTCGGGCAGGCCGAGTTCCTCGCCCTGATAGATGCAGACCGAGCCGCGCAGCGTCATCAGCAGTGCCGAGAGCAGTTTCGCATAGCCCGCGACGTCGTGGACGTTCGAGCCCCAGCGGGAAATGTGGCGCATCACATCGTGGTTGGAGAATGCCCAGCAGGCCCAGCCCTCGGGCGCCACGCGCTGGAATTTCTCCTGCGTCGCCTTGACGAAAACAGGCGTAAGCGCGTCGGGCGCCAGGAATTCGAAGGCGTAGCACATATGCACCTTGTCGCCGCCGGACGTGTATTCGCCGGCAATCTCAAGGCCGCGCTGGGAATCGCCGACTTCGCCGACGGCGGTGATGGCTGGATACTCATCAAGCACGGCGCGGAAGCGCTTGAGGAATTCAAGGTTCTCGGGCTGGCTCTTGTCGTAGAGATGTTCCTGATGGTTGTAGGGATTGACCGCAGGTGCGGTCTGGGCATTGCGCAGTTCTGGCGCGAGCGCCGGATTGTGCCTCAGGTGCTTGTCGTGGAAGTAGAAATTGATCGTGTCGAGGCGGAAGCCATCGACGCCTTTCTGCAGCCAGAAGCGGGTGACGTCGAGCAGCGCGTCCTGGACCTCGGGATTGTGGAAATTGAGGTCCGGCTGCGAGGTCAGGAAATTGTGCAGGAAATACTGCAGCCGCCTTGTATCCCATTGCCAGGCTGAGCCACCGAAGATCGACAGCCAGTTGGTCGGCGGCGTGCCATCGGGCGCGGGATCGGCCCAGACATACCAGTCGGCCTTGGGATTAGTCAGCGATGAGCGGCTCTCGACGAACCAGGGATGCAGGTCCGATGTATGAGAAAGCACGAGGTCGATCATCACCCTGATGCCGAGGCGGTGGGATTCGGCGATCAGTAGGTCGAAATCATCCAGCGTGCCGAAGATCGGATCGACGTCGCAATAGTCCGAGACATCGTAGCCGAAATCCTTCATCGGCGAGGTGAAGAAGGGCGAGATCCAGATCGCGTCCGCGCCGAGGCTTGCGATGTGGGGCAGGCGCGCGGTGATGCCCCTGAGATCCCCGATGCCATCGGCATTGGAGTCCTGGTAGCTGCGCGGATAGATCTGGTAGATCACCGCGCCGCGCCACCAATCCTTGTCCGGCATCGGAGAGATCGGGCTTGCCTGGTTCATCGTCGTCTGCCCCACGATATGCTGGTTCACGTCAGCCGCCCTTCACCGAGCCTGCGAGCAGGCCGCGCACCAGGAACCGTTGCAGCGTGAAGAACACGAGAAGCGGAACCACGATGGTGATGAAGGCCGAGGCGGTGAGGATTTCCCAATTGCCACCACGCGAGCCGAGCAGGTTCACGAGGCGTCCGGTCAGCACCAGCTCTTCGTTGCCGGCGCCGAGGAAGACCATGGCGACAAGCAGGTCGTTCCAGGTCCACAGGAACTGGAAGATCGCGAAGGAGGCGAGTGCCGGGAAGGACAGCGGCAGCACGATCTTGAGGAAGATTTCGAAATCGGTGGCGCCATCGACGCGGGCCGATTCCATGATTTCCCTCGGCAAGCCCGCCATATAGTTGCGGAGCAGGTAGATGGCGAGTGGCAGGCCGAAGCCGGTATGCGCCAGCCATATGCCGAGATAGGTCTTGGACGGTACGCCGAAAATATTGCCGACGCCGTTATACATCTTGAGCAGCGGGATCAGCGACATCTGCAGCGGCACGACGAGCAGACCGACGACCATGGCTATGATCAGGGCACGACCGGGGAATTTCATCCAGGCGAGCGCATAGGCGGCAAAGGCTGCGACCAGGATGGGGATGACCGTCGAGGGGATTGCCACCGTCAGCGAGTTGATGAAGGACGTGCCGATGCCCTGGGCCGACAGCACTTCCCGGTAATTGTCGAGCGTGAAACGCGGCGGGATCGAGGCGACGAAGGCGATGCGCTGGCCGCGGTTGCCCTCGAGCTTGGTCGGCGACACGATCTCGAACGCGCCGTCGGCCTGGACCGTCAGCGTCGAGCCTTCACGAAGCGTCGTCGACTGGCCGGGCTGGAATTCCGACGGTTTGGTGGGTGTGGTGCCCCAGGCGCTGACCTGGCCGCCGCGCGCTTCGAGCACATTGCCCGAGATCACGAACTTGCCATCCTTCTCGACCTGAGCATCGGAGCCCGGGGCGCGGAAGACGACGTTCTGGGTCGAAGTCGACAGTGCCGTCCACCAGCCCGAACTGGCGAGCTGGTTCTTGTCGCGCAGCGACGAGATCAGCAGGCCGGCGGTGGGCAGCGTCCAAAGGACGACGATCAGAAGTACGGAGAGATGAACCACCCACATGAGGGGAGAGCTTTTGGTCCCGGTCATCAGTGTCCCTCCATCTCTTTGCGTGCGTTGCGGATGTTCCAGATCATGATCGGAATGACGAGGACCATGATGACGATGGCGATCGCGGCACCTCGGCCGAAGTCGCCGCCACCGCGGAACATCCAGTCGAACATCAGGTTTGCGAGCACCTGGCTTTGCCACTGGCCATTGGTCATGGCGAGCACGACGTCGAAGACCTTGAGGACGAGGATGGTGATCGTGGTCCAGACCACGGCGATCGTGCCCCAGATCTGCGGCACCATGATCTTGAAGAAGATCTGGAAGCCATTGGCGCCGTCGATGACCGCCGCCTCGATCGTTTCCTCGGGAATGCCGCGAAGGGCTGCCGACAGGATGACCATGGCAAAGCCCGTCTGGATCCAGACGAGGATCGCCATCAGGAAGAAGTTGTTCCAGAAAGGTATCGTGATCCAGGCCTGCGGATCGCCGCCGAAATAGACAACGAGCGCGTTCAATATGCCAATCTGGGCGGTGGCGGCGTCACGGTAGTCGTAGACGAATTTCCAGATCACGGCAGCGCCGACAAAGGAGATCGCCATCGGCATGAAGATCAGCGATTTCGCGATATTGCCCCACCAGATGCGGTCGGTCAGCACGGCGATGAGCAGGCCGAAGAAGGTGGCGGCTGCGGGTACGACGAGCAGCCACATGAGATTATTGAACATCGATTCCCGCCACTGGGAGTCGCCGAACATCCAGACGTAGTTGGATATCCCGACGAAGTGGGTGCCTGTTCGATCGCTGAACGACAGGCGGATGGAGTCGAAGACCGGGTAGACGAGGTACAAGATGAGCGCGATGAGCGCCGGGCCGAGGAAGAGCCACGGCCGGATCATGTTTGCCCGGCGTATGTTGCGCCCGGCTTTGGCGGCATCGCTGCCATTTGATGGAAAGATCATGTCCAGAATAAAGTTGCTGCCGAAGAAATAGATGGCGCAACCAATCACCCCGGCCACCATCGTGAAAATGGCGTACAGAAGCTGCTGCATCGCTGGTTCCCTCCCCTGTCCCAATCGCCGCCGAATGGCGAAATTCGTCCCTCGCCGGTGCCTGCCCTCTCCCATGCGGGATACGAGGCGCCGTCGCTTCATCATCGTGCGAATACAAGAAAAGTCTAAAACGCATCGGTTGTCGACACACTTTCAGACATCCGCCGTCTACGTTGGTGAAAGTCCCGGTTGGCCCAGGCCCAGATCGTCGACGGATTAGAGGCGGCGGGGCCGCGAGGCCCCGCCGAGATGCGTTGTTACTTGATGGCGTCCCAGGCCTTCTGGATGCCTGTGGCGACATCTTCGGCCGACTTGCCGCCGACATAGTCGATCATGCCGGTCCAGAAGGCGCCGGCGCCGATCTTGCCCGGCATCAGGTCCGAACCGTCGAACCGGAAGGTCGTCGCGTTGGTCAGGATCTCACCCATCTTCTTGGAAGGCGCGTCGGAATAGGCATCCGGATTGACCTTCTTATAGGGTGTCAGGAAGCCGGTTTTTGCCATCCAGACTTCGTGGGCGATCGGGGTTTCCAGCCATTCCACGAAAGCGCGGGCGGCAGGCGTATCCTTGGTGATCGCCACGAGCGTACCGGCGCCGAGAACCGGATTGCCAAGTTCGGGCTTGGACGCATAGGGCGGCAGGTAGAAGAAGTCGGCATCCTGGCCGAGCTTCACGCCATCACCGAAGAACGACGGGATGAACGAGGCCTGGCGGTGCATGAAGCACTTCGGCGGCGAGGTGAACATGCCCTTCGGGCTGTCGCGGAAGTCGGTGGAGGAAACAGCCTGCACACCGCCATCGACGAACTTGTCGTTCTTGGCGAACCAGCCGAATTCCTCGATCGCGCCGACAACGGCCGGATCGTTGAACGGAATGGCGTCGGTCACCCACTTGTCATAGACTTCAGGTGCCTGCGTCCGCAGCATCATGTCCTCGACCCAGTCGGTCGCCGGCCAGCCGGTCGCGCCACCGGAACCAAGGCCGATGCACCAGGGCTTGCCACCATCGGCCGAGATCTTTTCGGTCAACGCCTTGAGCTCTTCCATGGTCTTGGGCACTGTGTAGCCCGCGTCCTCGAAATTGTCGGGCGAATACCAGACGAGCGACTTCAGGTCGGCCTTATAAGGGAATGCGAAGAACTTCTCGGTGCCGTCCTTGTCCTTGTAGGTGCCGAGCTTGACCCAGCTGTCGCCGGCGGCATAATTTTCCTTCATCCAATCCGCGTGCTTCTGGCCGAGATCGACGAGGAAGCCCTTGGATGCGAGGTCGTTGAGCAGGCCCGGCTGCGGCAGGACAGCGATATCGGGCGGGCTGCCGGCCTGGGTGTCGATGACGATCTGCTGTTCGTAATTTTCGGACGAGGAATACTTGACGTTGATGCCGGTCGCTTCCTGGAAATAGGCAAGCATCTTGAGCACGAGCGTTTCGTCATCGCCGCGCCACGGGCCGAAGATCGTCAGCGTCTGCCCCTTGAGGTCGGAATGGCTGTTCTTGTATTCGTCAAAGCTTGCCCAGTTGAAGCGCTTGTCTTCGCCCGGCTTGAACTCGAGGTCTGCGGCACTGGCTGCGCCCGCGAGGAGCGCGAGGGCCGCGACGCCCATCATAAAGGTCTTCTTCATCCTGTAATCCTCCCTTGGATTTGAATATGCGTAAACGGGCCGCCCCTGCCGGCGCGACCGTTTCCTAAAAAGCGTCGTTCGAGAATGGAGCCTTCAGTTTCGTCCTCCCGATTTGAAAGCGCTTTAAAAACATAAAACGATTTTGGCGCGAAAATGTCAAGCCTTCCGTTGTGTTTTTTATCGGCCGGCCTGAAGACAGGCGGGATTCAATGCAATTCGCCGAAAAGCAGTAGAAATGTAATAAATTCATGCGCTCAGCTCCGTTATCGACGTACCCTGACTTCGCCTGGAATAGAGCCCGACGTAAAAAAGATTTGATGGCGCTTTCAAATTTTTCCGATTTCAACTATCATGCAATCCGAGTGCGGATCGAAATGGCCGGGGAGGAGACCGGTGTTTCCCGAGGAATCCGCAGGGAGACGGTATGTTCCGATGAATTTGAAAGAGTTCGCCAAGGCCATCGGCATGAGCCAGACGACGGTGAGCCGTGCACTTTCGGGTTATCCCGAGGTCAAGTCCGAAACACGCCAGCGGATCCTGAAGCTTGCTCAGGAACACGGCTATCACCCGAACCGGTCGGCTGCTGGTCTCGCCACGGGCCGCGCGGGCGCTGTCGGCATCGTGCTGCGCGAAGGCAAGAGCTTCGACCCGAACACTACGGAATTCCTCGCCGGCCTCGGCAGCCGGCTCGAAAGCCGCCAGATCGATATCATGATCGCGGTGGTGGAGGACCGGGAAGGTGAGCTTGCAGCCTATCAGCGCCTGGCTGCCTCCAAGCGCGTGGATGCAGTCATCGTGCATACGCCCACCATCGACGACGAGCGGATGGATTTTCTCAAGAAGCTCAACATGCCCTTCGTAGTGCATGGGCGGGGTGAGGATGATGGCGGGTATCCCTGGCTCGACATCGACAATTACGATGCCGTCTATCGCGCGACATCCTATCTCTCCGATCTCGGTCACAAGCGGATTGCCATGATCAACGGCAACAACGGCGATGTGTTTGCCGAGCATCGCGACCAAGGCTATCGCAAGGCACTCAAGGAGCACGGGCTGCCCCTCAGGACGGAGCTGATCACCTTCGGCCAGTTCACCGACGATTTCGGCTATCGCTCGATGCAGGACTTCCTCAGCCAGAAGGCGCCGCCAACGGCGGTGCTCGCGGGCTCGATGATGACGGCGCTCGGGGTCATGCGCGCGGTGCGGTCCGGCGGGCTGATGCTCGGCAAGGACATTTCGCTGATCGCGCATGACGACGTGTTCAACTACATCAATGCCGACAACATGGTGCCGACTGTCTCGACCACGCGTTCGTCAATGCGCGATGCGGGCGTCCGGATCGGCGATATCCTGCTGCAACTGCTCGCGGGCCGGGACCTGACCAACCACGCCGAAATCTGGCCGGTCGAGCTGGTGCTGCGGCAATCGACGGCGCCACCGCCTCATGAACACTGAGGACTCATCGATCAAAGCCAAACGACGACGGCGGCTTAGCGCGCCGCTTTACGACTGGCTCAAATGTGAAGATAGGACTTAACTCGACGTTAAAGCCTCTGAGCCTACGGGTTGTACCACGGTTAAACTTAGAGGTGTTGCATGTATGGGAAGCTGTTGGTGGCCAGCTTGGCCGTCCTGCTATGTTCATGCAGTGAAAACAAGATTGATGAGAGCCTTGTCCAAGGAAATTGGAAGGTCGGAAAAGGGCGATGCGGCAGCGGTATCGAACTCACCTATCATGATGGCAGCCTGTCGATTTTGAACGCAAGCACGAACGAGCACGTTCCGGTGTTTGAAATCCTCTCGGCTGAGCGAAAGGGAGATGAGGCCTGGATTCAATACCGCCCAGTCCTCACGAGCAAGCCGGCCAAGGTCGCCGAGGTCGTCTTCCGCATCGATGACAAGAAGTATGTGGGAGTCCGGTTGTTTTCCGGCCAGGAGATTGCTGCAATTCCCGGAGCCCAGCAGGCTTTTACGTGGACGCGCTGTCACGTCTGAGCCTTTTAGGCCGACCTATTCGATCCAGAAATAGACGCGGCGGACCGCGAGTGTTGAGCGCTCACTCCGTTTGCATTGAAAAGCCTCTATGATCACAACTCATTGATCAAGGCCGGATGAATCGGTTGCATAGCGTCCTGTGTGGACCATCAAGCCAAATTAATAGGTCTTGATATCAGACCGAAGCGGTAATGCCGCCATCGACATAGAGCATATGGCCGTTGACGAAGGACGACGCATCGCTTGCGAGGAAGACGGCGGCGCCGATTAACTCCTCCGTCTCGCCCCAGCGGGCGGCGGGCGTGCGCTTCCTCAGCCAGTCGGAAAATTCCTCGCTATAGACCAGCGCCTGGTTGAGCGGTGTCTTGAAATATCCGGGTCCGATGCCGTTGACCTGCAATCCGTGCTTCGCCCAATCCGTGCACATGCCGCGCGTCAGGTTCTTCACCGCGCCTTTCGTCATCGTGTAAGGCGCGATCGAAGGCCGGGCAAGTTCGCTCTGCACCGAGCCGATATTGATGATCTTGCCCCGCCCACGCGGGATCATGCGGCGGGCGACCGACTGGCTGACATGGAAGATGCTGGAAATGTTGGTCCGGATTAGCTCGTCCCATTTATCGGTCGGAAAGTCCTCGAGCGGCGCGCGATGCTGCATGCCGGCATTGTTGATGAGGATATCGATCGGGCCGATATGGGTCTCGATGCTTTCGATGCCGTTGTCGATCTGGCGGCGATCCGTCACGTCGAACAGCGAACCGCGCATTGCGATACCCTTGCCCTGCATCGTCTCTATGACCTTGGCAAGGCGGTTCGGGTTGCGGCCGTTGATGATAACAGTGGCGCCATGTGCCGCGAGCCCCTCTGCCATCGCCAGCCCTATACCCTGGGTCGAACCGGTCACCAGTGCAATGCGTCCGGTCAGATCGAACAGTTTCGAGGTCATGTCATGTCTCCGTTCGCGGCCAGTCGTAATAGCTCGAAGAGGGTGCGATGTGGAGTGGTATCTGGTTGCTTCTGGTGCGGTATGCTGGATAAATGGCGGCAATAGTGCCGGGGACCGCAGACCCGAAGCAATCTAAAAGGGAGGAAACAATAATGGATATTCAGCAGATCATCGGCGGCAAGCTCGTCGATGCGATTTCTGGCAAGACTTTCGACCGCATCGACCCGTTCAACGGCGCGGTGGCCAGCCGTTCCCCGGCATCAGGTATCGAGGATGTAAAGGCAGCTGTCGCCGCAGCCCATGCCGCTTTCCCCGCATGGTCAAAGACCGGCCCCGGCGAACGCCGCGCGCTGTTGAACAGGGCCGCCGACGTGCTGGCTTCGAAAGTAGGCGATTTCACGGAGTTGATGATCGCCGAGACCGGCGGCACCGGACCCTGGGCTGGGTTCAATACGATGCTGGCGGCAAGCATGCTGCGAGAAGCGGCCGGCATGACGACCCAGATTCAGGGCGAGATCATTCCGTCCGACAAGCCCGGTACGCTTTCCATGGCTATACGCCAGGCGGCGGGCGTCTGCGTCGGCATCGCGCCGTGGAATGCGCCGATCATTCTGGGTGTCCGCGCGCTCGCCATGGCGCTGGCCTGCGGCAACACTGTCATCCTCAAGGCTTCGGAAGCCTGCCCCGGCATCCATGTCACCATCGGCAAGGCGTTCTTGGAGGCCGGCTTCCCCGAAGGCGTGGTCAATGTCATCACCAACGCGCCTGCGGATGCCGCCGCCGTGGTCGAGGCCTTGATTTCGGCGCCAGAGGTCCGGCGCGTTAACTTCACCGGCTCCACCAAGGTCGGCCGGATCATCGGCGAACTTTGCGGCCGGCACCGGAAGCCGGCGCTGCTCGAGTTGGGCGGCAAGGCGCCGATGATCGTGCTCGACGATGCGGATGTCGATGCGGCGGTCAATGGCGCGATCTTCGGCGCTTTCGCCAATATGGGCCAGATCTGCATGTCGACCGAACGGCTGATCGTGCATGAAAAGATCGCCGATGAGTTCGTGGCAAAGCTCTCGGCCCGCGCCGCCAAGCTTCCGGCAGGTGATCCGCGCGGCCATGTCGTGCTCGGCTCGATGGTGACGATGGATGCTGCCGTGAAGATGGACGCTTTCATCGCCGACGCGACGGCCAAGGGTGCGTCGGTGACGGCGGGCGGGAAGCGTGGTCGAGGCGACCGTGCTCGACTATGTGAAATCCGGCATGCGCGCCTATGACGAGGAGAGTTTTGGTCCGGTCAAACCGGTCATCCGGGTCAAGGACGAGGAAGAGGCGATCCGGGTCGCCAACGACACCGAATATGGTCTCTCCGCCTCAGTCTACAGCCGCGATATCAGCCGCGCGATGGCGGTCGCGGCGCGTATCGAATCCGGCATCTGCCACATCAACGGACCGACCGTGGGCGACGAGGCGCAGATGCCGTTTGGTGGCGTCAAGGGCTCGGGCTACGGCCGATTCGGCGGCAAGGCGGCAATCAACGAATTCACCGATTTGCGCTGGATCACTATCGAGGACCCACACCAGCATTATCCGTTCTGAGCCTCAATTGACTTTCAGAGGTTGCCGAATTATACGGGCGGCAGGGATGGGAACCCCTGCCGCCCGCAGTCGCAAGACACGGTGAAGTTCCTGTTTTTGGACCCCGTTGTTGAAGTGTCCTTTGCCCGTCTTCGACGGGCGGCGCTTCAATGTCTGATTTCTCTTTGAGGCATTTGGCCTTGGCAATGCGGGCACCCAGACACGCCACATATGCCTGATAAAGAGGACAGTCATGGGACCTTCTCCCAAACTCCCCTCGCTTGACGTCCTGAAGGACCAGGCCAAGCGATTGCGTGATACCCTCAGCCGCCAGGGCACGGTGGTGAACCATTCAAAGGCGCTCGAACTGATCGCGGGCCAGTACGGTTTCCGCGACTGGAACACCCTGATGGGTGCGATCGGCAACCGGCCGCCGGTGCGGAGTTATTCGATTGGCGAGCAGGTGATCGGCCACTATCTCGGCCAGATGTTCACCGGCACGATCATCGCCGTCCAGACGCTGACCAGCGCGCATGGCCGCTATCGCGTGACCTTCGATTTCGACGAGCCGGTGGATGTCATCACCTTCGAAAGCTGGTCGGCTTTTCGCAAGCGGGTGACCTGCACGCTCGACGAGGAGGGCCGGACAGTGGAAAAAACTTCCAACGGTCGGCCGCATATGGTGCTGCAATAAAAAAGCCCCTCTTCGCGTGAAGAGGGGCATGCAACATCTCTCAATGAGGAACGCAACTATTCAGTTCGCGTTGCTCTTGGGCTTTTTCTTCTTCTTCAGGCCGTCAGCCGCACCCGCAAAAGCCGGCTTGGAAGGCTTGGCCCAATCCTTACCCGGACGATCCGACGGCGGCCGGTCGGCGAAGGGGCGCTCCTGGAATGTGCGCTCGCCGCCGGCGAATTCCGGCTTGCGGCCGAATTTCTTCTTGGTGTTGGTGGCGCCGAATTCTTCGGCGACGGAGTTGGACTTCTTGGCGTAGGCAGGCTTATCACGCACCGGACGTTCGGCCGAGGGCTTGCGGTCCTCGTACGGCTTGCGGTCACCTTCGAAATTGCGATCGCCGCCATGCTTGCGCTCGGCGAAGCTTTTCTTCGGTGCGCCGGAGGGCTTGGAAACATCCGGCTGGCCTTCGATCACGCTGATGCGGATGCCGCGTTCCAGCGTCTTGTTGGGGCCGACATTGTGCAGGAAGCCCTCGAGCGCATCCTGCGAAAGCTGCACATAGGTCTCGTCCTGGTGCATCTTGATCGCGCCGATATCGCGCTTGGTCATGTTGCCGGCGCGGCAGAGCAGAGGGATCAGCCAGCGCGGCTCGGCATTCTGCTTGCGGCCGACCGACAGCGACAGCCAGGTCGAGGGACCAAAGTCCTCGCGGCGCGGGCGCGGCGACTCATCGATCGGGAATTCGCGGCCTGCGCGCGCGGGCCGCGCATCCTGCACCGGGCCGATATCGATCAGTTCTTCCGGTGCGGAGCGGCCCGAGCGATAGAGCCGCACAAAAGCCGCGGCGACCTGTTCGGCGCCATGCTTGGCGATCAGGTTGTTGACGAAATCGCGCTCTTCTTCCTTTACCTTCTCGGTGAAGAGTTCGTCATTGAGCAGGCGCTCTTCGTCGCGGCTGTTGACTTCATCGGCCGACGGCGGGGCTGCCCATTGGACCTTCAACTGTGCCATCTGCAACAGGCGCTCGGCCTTGCGGCGGGCATTGCCCGGCACGATCAGCGCGGACACGCCCTTGCGGCCGGCGCGACCGGTGCGGCCCGAGCGGTGCAACAAGGTGTCCGGATTGGTCGGCAGGTCGGCATGGATGACGAGTTCGAGATTGGGCAGGTCGATGCCGCGCGCCGCAACGTCGGTTGCGATGCAGACCCGGGCGCGGCCATCGCGCATTGCCTGCAGCGCATGGGTCCGTTCGTTCTGCGAAAGCTCGCCGGAGAGTGCCACAACCGTAAAGCCGCGATTGTGCAGGCGGGACGTGAGATGGTTCACCGCCGCGCGGGTGTTGCAGAAGATGATCGCGTTCGGGGCCTCATAGAAGCGCAGAACGTTGACGATCGCATTGTCACGATCCGATGCGGCGACCGGCAGCGCGCGATATTCGATATCGATATGCTGCTTCTGCTCCGATTGCGTGGCGAGGCGCACGGCATTGCGCTGATAGTTCTGCGCCAGCGTCGCGATCGACTTCGGCACGGTGGCCGAAAACATCAGCGTCCGGCGCTCCTTGGGCGATGCATCAAGGATGAATTCGAGGTCCTCGCGGAAGCCCAGGTCGAGCATCTCGTCGGCCTCGTCGAGCACGACGGCACGGATTTCCGAGAGATTGAGCGAATTGCGCATGATGTGGTCGCGCAGGCGGCCAGGCGTGCCGACCACGATATGGGCGCCGCGTTCGAGCGCACGGCGTTCGTCGCGCATATCCATGCCACCAACGCAGGTTGCGATCGAGGCGCCTGCTTCCTGATAGAGCCAGGTCAGCTCGCGGGCGACCTGCAATGCCAGTTCGCGGGTGGGGGCGATGATCAGTGCCAGCGGTGCATTCGATCGGCCGAGACGTGCGGCGCCCTCGAGCAGCGTCGGTGCGATGGCGAGGCCGAAGGCGACCGTCTTGCCCGAGCCGGTCTGGGCCGAGACCAGCGCATCGGCGCCAGCGAGTTCAGGCCCGAGCACCGCCTTCTGGACCGGGGTGAGGTCGGTGTAGCCGCGCTTAGCCAAAGCAACGCCAAGCGGCGGCTCGATGCCTTCAAAATCGTTCATGTCTCGTCTTTCGGATGTCTCGCCCAGACATGGCAATACCAGACGCGGGCGGAATGAGCGGCGCTTGCGCCCGCAATGTGGCGCCTACATAGGCTGCATTCGCGGTATTGTACAGTGCGCTGGCGACATAGCTTGATTGCGCGGCACGCGCGAGGCGAAACCCTGAGGCTAGAAGCGGGATTCGTTATCCTTGGCGAGGCGCTCGATCGCATCGGAATCCGGCACATATTTCCCGGCTGCGGCATCCCAGGTATAGGTCACGTTGATCTCCCTCTTGCCCAGTTGAGCGGGCGCGAGATCGGCGCAGACCTCCTCGATCGCGGAGGTCGTGTCGTTCACAGTGACCTTGATCGGCGCATAGGGCTTGCCTTGCGAGGGATTGGCTGCGTAGGCGATGGTCTGCTGGCGATCGACGCCGCAATTGCGCTCGCCGAACAGCATCGCCGTGTCGATGAGTTCGAGTTTGTCGTTGCGCACCATGATCATCGACTGCGTGACATAGCTCTGGCTCGAATTGAAATGCGAGCTCATGGTCAGGATTACATCCGAGCCATCGGCGACCGGCATCAGGGCCTGATCGAAGAAATAGGTGCTCTGGTCGAAGCCGATATCGGCCGCATCGAGAAGCACCGGCTGGTGGGCGACATCGTAAAGGGCCAGCACCGCGACGCCTTGCGCGGTCTGCGCTGCCTGCGCGAAATCGAAAAGCACCAGCAGGCGATCCTTGCCGTCGGCCTTCATCATGACGCGGGCGATGTCGTAGAAGCCGAAGGAGGTCGCATCCTCGTTCTTATAGCTAGGCCCGGCAATGTGCCTGATCTTGATCCGCTTCGTGCCGGCATAGCCGTTGCCAGTGTTCCTGATGTCGGGCACGAAATGGCGGGCGAGATCGAGATAGGTCGTGACGCCGTGGACAGACACGGCATTGTCGGGTGCCGGGAATTCGACATCGGCGGCCAGCGCTGGCGCCCCCGCCCAGGCAAGGAAAATCACAAGAACGACAAGTATGCGCTTGAACGATGACCGCATGCCCCACTCCAAGATGTCTGGGGCTAGAATAGATAAGCGGCGCGGCATCGCAACCGTAAAATAGATTCCGGTTGACATTATCGTTCATGAAATGTTCTTATTGGCGTGCTATCTGGCATCGACCAGGCAAAAGGGAGAAGACAATGGCACACGGAACATTCGGCTGGAATGAACTGATGACCTCCAACATCGAGGCGTCCAAGGATTTCTACAAGCGCGTGGCGGGCTGGACTTACCAGGACATGCCGATGGGGGACATGGGACCCTATACGCTGGCTTTCGTCGCCGGCAATCCGGTGCCCGTCGCCGGCCTCATGCCCTGGCCCGAAACCCAGCCGGGCAGCAACGACTGGTTCGCCTATATCAACGTCGACAACATGGACGCTGCGACTGAGGCCGCGACTGGAGCCGGCGGCACGGTGGTTCGGGAAAAATTCTTCATCGAAAACACCGGCTGGATCGCCATCGTCAAGGATTCGGCCAACACCATGATAGGCTTTCTCGAGCCGGCACCCATGTGATGATTGAGTACGCTTCATCGGCGGATGTCTTGCGGACATTCGCCGATGTCGCGGAAGGCCGCTGGGCTTAGTTCAGCGGCTACACCGATATATCGACCACGCCGCAGTCGCCGGCTTCGGAGGCGAAGGCGAGCAGCTTGCCGTTTTTCGACCAGGCCATGGATGTGATCGCACCTTTGCCGGGGCGGCGCAGCAGCGCTTCCTTCTGGTCGGCGATGCGGACGCCGAGGATCATGCCGTCGATGAAGCCGATGGCGAGGACATCCTCCGTATGATGAAACTGGACGGCCGTCACAAGAATATTGGCGCGGGTGCCGAGTTCGAGCGGCGCCTTGCCCATAGGTCCGTCCTTGGCGGCGAACGGCCAGACAATCGCCGCCGGCGCACCCGATGACGCGAGCCACTTGCCCTTCGGTGCCCAGGACATGGATTTGATCTTGGCCGGATAGCCGGTCATCCGCATGTGGCGGGTTTCCTCGCCCGGCTTGCTGTCGAGCTTCCAGCCGTGGAGCGCGTTTTCCTGCATCGATGTTACCAGGAACCGGCCGTCTGGCGAGAAGGTCACATCGTTATGCGCGCCCTTCCATTCCAGATCGACGGGCGCGCCATTGGTGCCGGCCCAATGCAGCGTGACGCCGTTATAGCGGGCTGCAGCGATGCGCAGACCTTTTGGTGCGAAGGCAACGCCTTCAACCGAGCGCTGTTCGGTGAAGTCGCGGCTCCTACCGTCGGAGGTGACGACCGTCGCTGTCTTGCCCGTGGCATAGCCGACCGCACCGGAGGGACCGGGTGCGACGGACGTGATCCACTTGCGTGGCACTTCGGCAATCATCTTGATGCTGCCATCGGCGGACAGGCGCAGAACCTTGCCATCCTCGCCGCCTGATATGATCGAATTGGTCGCGGCATCCGTCACACTGGCCAGCATGCCCTGATGCGCCTCGGTGACCTGGTGGCCCATATCAAGGCGGTGGAAAGTGCCTGTGGATGAGGCGAAAAACGGCACGTCACCCAGGAAATGTGCGCCCAGCACATGGCCGTCGAGATCGAGGGGGGCAACGGTGGGCATTCATTCTTCTCCAAATGGACTTAGGTGCTTCGGCCGGCTTCCGTCCATTGCGAGCCGGCCGCCTTTTGTCAAGGCGGCCGTCAAAACCGGTCCTAGGAATGTCGACGCTGCCTGTGTGCCGGTGGCCGGCCGGTGCATCAGGCCGCGCAGGCCATGAAGCTTTCCTCGATCTTCTTGCGGTCGAGATCGCGGCCGATGAAGACGAGCTTGCTCTCGCGCTTCTCGCCATCCTTCCAGGCACGCTGGTGGTTGCCCTCGATGATCATGTGGACGCCTTGCACCACGTAGCGCTCGTCGTCCTGGTCGAAGGCGATGATACCCTTCAGGCGCAGGATGTTGGGGCCCTGCACCTGGGTGATTTTCTCGATCCAGGGGAAGAATTTCTTCGGGTTCATCTCGCCGCCGCGCAGCGAGATCGACTGTACGGTTACATCATGGATGGCGGATGGCGCTGCGTGGTCATGCCCATGATGGTCGTGATCGTGGCCATGGTGATCATGATCATGATCATGGTCGCAATCCGGACCGCAGACATGGTCTTCATGGCCGTGTTCAAGGAATTGCGGATCGTTCTCCAGCGCGCGCTCCAGATCGAATGCGCCGAGATCGAGGATCTTCTTGAGGTCCACATTCGAGCGCTCGGTGTGATAGATGCGGGCCGACGGGTTGATGACGCGGATGACCTGCTCGATCCTGTTCACCTCTTCCGGGCTGACGAGGTCGGTCTTGTTGAGCAGCACGACGTCGGCAAAGGCGAGCTGGTCCTCGGCTTCGCGAGAATCCTTGAGGCGCAGCGGCAGGTGCTTGGCATCGACCAGCGCCACGACGGCGTCGAGCTGGGTCTTGGCGCGCACGTCGTCATCCATGAAGAAAGTCTGCGCCACCGGCACGGGATCGGCAAGGCCGGTGGTTTCGACAATAATCGCATCAAAGCGGCCCGGGCGGCGCATCAGGCCCTCGACGACGCGGATCAGGTCGCCGCGCACGGTGCAGCAGATGCAGCCGTTGTTCATCTCATAGATCTCTTCGTCGGATTCGACGATGAGATCGTTGTCGATGCCGATCTCGCCGAATTCATTGACGATGACGGCATATTTCTTGCCGTGGTTTTCGGTCAGGATGCGGTTGAGCAGCGTCGTCTTGCCGGCACCGAGATAGCCGGTGAGCACGGTGACGGGAATGGGCTTTGCAGTGGCAGCTTCGGTCATGATCGCCTCGGGGGACTGATGCGGGGAACAGGAGTTGGAGTGTTATATAGGAGAGGTTTGCCCGCCGCGCAAATGGACGCGTGGCAAGGATTTCCTCAATCCAACGACTGGGTCGGCGGCGCTTGTTGAGATCAAAGAGGTTTTGTTCGTCCTGATCTAAGTTCGTCAAGGGCCTTTTCTGAAAACCTATCGAGTTCGCCATTCTTGATGTCTCTCTCGATCGCTGCGTCAAAATGATTAAACGCCGAAACCTCAAACCCATCCACGTCCTCGACGAGCTCCACCAACCCCTTCACCGCATGCGCCAATAGCGCCTCGCCTTTCTCAGCCGTAGCCTTGGCCGCATTCCCCGCCGCGCCATCGGCGTTGAGGTCGCGCATCGTCCAGCCGAAGGCGTGTTGGCCATAAGCGCGGAGGTGATGAAATTCCTTCGCATAGGTCGATTGCGCCGAGGCGAAATCCTGTGCCTTCGCCATATCCACCTTATCGGGCGCGATGGCCAGCATGACGGATGTCTCGATATCGCCGCCGTGGATGTCGATCGCCTTGGCCTCGGGCGATATCACACCTTCCGGCACGCTGAAGCGCGTCCAGCTTGTCGCGACGCAGAGCATGTTGAAGCGGATGCGGGCCTCCGTGGCGACGATGGTCATCAATGGCGAATTGCCGCCATGGGCGTTGAGCAGGATGAGTTTCATGATGCCGCGGCTTGCGAGATCGCCGGCCGTCGCCAGCCATTTCTCGATCGCTTCGCCATAAGCCAGTGATTTCGTGCCGGGCCGGTCGAGATGTTCCGGCGAATAGCCGACCGGCTCGGCATCGAGGAAGATCACGTCGAGGTCGTCGGGCAGGGCGTTCCGAAGCCGGTCGGCGACGGCTTTGGCGATGATCGTGTCGGTGTCCAGCGGCAGGTGGGGTCCGTGATACTCGTGGGCGCCGAGCGGCAGTATCGCTATGGTCCGATTGCCTTTCTCAGCCTTGCCGCCAGTCATTTTCGCGTGCTGCCTCTTGCCATTGCCTTCGGCCTTACGTCATACATTCAAAGAATTTAAATTCAAAGCCGGGGCGGGGAATGTCGAAGAAGGACAAGGAGCGGAAACGCGATAAGGGTGAGAAGGAGAGCGCTCCCCGCCTTGCCGGCGCGTTGCAGTCGGATATCACGCGTGCCTCGCGCCACATGCGCACGTTCCTCACCAACGCATTGTCCACCAGCGGCGTCTATGCGGGGCAGGATGGCGTGATCCTGGCGCTGGCGGAGACCGACGGGCTGACGGCCGGCGCGATCGCCGAACGGCTGGGCGTCAAGCCGCCGACCATGACCCGGACGCTGGCGCGCATGGAGGCCCAGGGGTTCCTCAAGCGCGAGCCCGACAGTGCAGATGGCCGGCAAATGCGCGCCGTGCTCACCGATGCGGGCCGCAGACACGTCCATGCGATCGAACTCGCGGTCAAGGCGACGGAGAATTTCGCCGTCGATGGCCTCAGCGACAAGGAAGTCAGGCAGTTCCTGAAAGTGCTGCGCAAGATCAACCGCAATCTCGGGGTGGTGGAGCCCGAAGAGGATGGTTTCGGTGAATAATGGGTGCAACTGGCGCGAGGATTGTTGCGGCAGGCCGATAATGTGCTAACTCAATCGATTTAGGAGGATTGTCGGGCGGCTTAGAAGGGCTGGCCGGCAAGCGAATGGGAGGCCAGATGGCCCAGAAGATCAAACTGTCCACGATTGCCGAAACACTGGGCGTCTCCACGGCGACCGTTTCGCTCGCGCTGAGGGACAGTCCGCTGGTGGCCGCCGCGACCCGCGACAAGATCAAGGACCAGGCCCGCGCCCTGGGCTATATCTACAATCGCCGCGCGGCCAGCCTTCGCACCTCTCGTTCCGGCATTATCGGCGTCGTGGTGCACGACATCATGAACCCGTTCTACGGCGAAATCCTCAAGGCTATCGAGAGCGAGCTCGACCGCAGCCAGCACACGTTCATTCTCTCCAATCACTACGATTCTGTCGAAAAGCAGCGCAATTTTCTCGAGACCATGCTGCAGCTCGGCGGCGATGGCATCATCATCTCCCCGGCAATCGGCACGCCGCCGGAAGACATCGAGCTTGCCGAGGAAAACGGCATGCCGCTGATCCTTGTTGCCCGTACGATCGAAGGCGTCAACCTGCCGGCCTATCGCGGTGACGACAGCTACGGCATTTCGCTGGCAACGAACCATCTCATCTCGCTCGGCCACAAGGTGATCGCCATGATCGGCGGCACCGACCAGACATCGACCGGCCGCGACCGCTACCAGGGCTATGTCAATGCGCTGCAGAAGGCCGGCATGACCGTTCTGCCCGAGTTGCGCATCCCCGGGCCGCGCACCCGCGAGGGCGGCTTCGAGGCGGCGGTGCATTTCCTGTCTCTGCCACAGCAGCCGACGGCCGCCGTCTGCTGGAACGATCTCGTGGCGATCGGCCTGATGAACGGCATCGCACGTGCCGGGCTGATTGCCGGTGTTGATATTTCCGTGACCGGATATGACGACCTCGAAGAGGCCGCGATCGCCACGCCGGCGCTCACCACCGTCTGGAACGGTCAGTCGGAAGTCGGCCGCATGGCGGCGCGCGCGCTGCTCGATCGCCTCGCGGGCAGCCACGAGCCCGACGGCCTCCATCTCATCAAGCCGGAAATGCGTATCCGCCAATCCACCGGCCCCATGAAACCCAGAAAATAGCGGTATCCTGACATGACAACTCTGCTCCTCATCGGCAAAGTCAATTCGCGCGTCCGCGAACGGCTGACCGGGCGCTTCGAAATCCTCGAACTTCCGAGCGCCAGGGCGGAGGATGTGACATCGGATATGGCCGCCAGGGTGACTGGCACGGCCTCGTTCAACGCGATGCCTGCGTCATTGATGGATGCGCTGCCGAACCTGAAGATCATCGCCAATTTCGGCGTCGGCTATGATGGTGTCGATGTCAGGCACGCGGCGTCGAAAGGCCTCATCGTCACCAACACGCCCGATGTGCTCGACGACGAGGTCGCGGATACGACGATTGGCCTGCTGCTCAACACACTGCGCCAATTCCCGCGCGCCGAGAATTATCTGCGCGAGGGTCGCTGGGTTAAGGACGGCGCTTTTCCATTGTCGCCGCTGACGCTGCGCGGCCGTCGCATCGGCATGTACGGCATGGGCCGCATCGGCCAGCAGATCGCCAAGCGGCTCGAGGCCTTCGGCGTCCGGATCAGCTACTACACGCGTTCGCCCCGGAACGACGTGCAATACGATTACTTCCCTTCGCTCAAGGAACTGGCAACGGCGGTCGATACACTGGTCTGCATCGTGCCGAAGACGCCTGAAACCCGCCAGACCATCAACAGCGAGATTCTCGCGGCACTTGGCAGCAATGGCGTGCTGATCAATGTCGGACGCGGCTGGACGGTGCATGAGGGTGACCTGATCGACGCGCTCGAAGGCAAGGTCATCGCCGGCGCCGGTCTCGATGTGTTCGAGGACGAGCCGAATGTGCCCGAGGGTCTCCTGAAGTTCGACAATGTCTCGCTTCTGCCGCATGTCGCATCGGCATCGGTGGCAACCCGGAACGCGATGGCCGATCTCGTCGCGGACAACCTGATCTCGTGGTTCGAACACGGCAAGCCGGTCACGCCGGTGCCGGAGACGCCGTTCAAAGGGTGATTTGTCGCATCTGCTCGTTGGTATCCTGTTAACCCTGCCGCAAGTTTTGCAGTGCATGATTTCCGCTGTCGGGAAATTCCTCTCGAACCCCAAAAGGGAGCGGATCATGGCAATTCGCGTGCTCATAGCAGGTGTTGCGGCAATCGGTGGACCGCTCTGGTGGTTCTCGCCCGCCCATGACACCATCGCGACCGACGCAATCGTCACGGCTTCCGTGCCTCATAGTGGGCAACGGGAATTCACCGTCTCCAACATGGAGAACCGTACCGCTTGCCTTATCGTGCGCGGGGCGACCACCACGCAACGTTCGAGCGCGGTGAGCGCCGGAGAAGATTGCTCGATTGTCTGGCCTAGCCTGGTCGAGGCCCGAAACTGGACCGACAATGGCGACGGCACCGTGGTGCTGACGGACAGCCATGGCGAGCAGGTTCTCTCGCTTGTTGTCGGCGACGGCGTCGATTTCGAGTCGCTTGAACCTTCGAATGCCGTCCTGGCGCTGACAGCCGTGAACTGACTAGAGACGGGCGGTCTCAGTGACCGCCGCCGCCAGCAGCCTTCGGAACGGGCTTGGGCTTGCTCAGCAACATCGTCATCAGCACCAGGCTGGCAAACAGTGTTGTCAGGATCAGGAAGACATCCATGAACGACAGGATGTAAGCCTGCTGCTGCACCATTCCCGAGACCTGCTTGAGGGCGATTGAACTGCCATCCATGCCGAGCCCGTTGAACTTCGCCGTCAGGTTGGCGATCATATCGGTTGCGGCCGGGTTCGCCGGGTTCACGTGCTCGGCAAGTTGCGAATAATGCGTACTCGTCTGGTGTGTGAGGATCGTGTTGATCAGCGCCAGGCCCACCGCGCCGCCGAGGTTTCGGGTGAGGTTGAACAGGCCCGAGGCGCCTCTGATCTTGTCGATCGGCAGCGTGCCGAGCGCGACATTGTTGATCGGCACCATGGCGAGCATCATCGACGAGCCGCGCAGGATCTGCGGGATCAGCAGTTCCCAGAAATCCCAATCGGCGGTCATGTGGCTCATCATCCAGGTGCCGGTGGCAAAGCCTGTGAAACCGATCGCCATCATCGCGCGAGGATCGAGCTTGGCCGACAGGAAGCCGGCGATCGGTGCAGTGAAGAACATCGCGAGGCCCGAGACGAACATCGTCTCGCCGATCATCAGGGAATCGTAGCCCCGGATGCGGCCGAGATAGAGCGGATAGAGATAGGTCAGACCGTATAGGCCGATGCCCATGACGAACGAGAACAGCGAGCCGAACGAGAAATTGCGGTTGGTGAAGGCCCGGAGATCGACAATCGGAAAGTCCTTCGTCAACGCCCGGTAAAAGAAGATAATGCCGCCGACCGTTGCCGTGACAGCGCAGATCGTGATGATCTCGTCGTCGAACCAGCCCTTGATGTTGCCCTCCTCGAGGAAATATTCGAGCGAGCCGAGAAACACGGCCATCGCGGCGAGGCCGATCCAGTCGAACCGCTTCATCAGGCTATGTTCGGGCTTGTCGAAATCGATGAGGAACCATGTGGCGGTCGCGACCATAATGCCGGGAATGACATTGATCAGGAACAGCCAGTGCCAGGAGAAAGCGCTCGTGAGATAGCCGCCGACCGTGGGGCCGATCGTCGGTGCCAGCGTGGCGACGAGGCCGATGATCGGCGAGACGATGGCGCGCTTCGAGGGTGGGAAGATGATGAAGGCCGCCGCGAAGACCGATGGGATCATGCCGCCGCCTATAAAACCCTGGATGGCACGATAGACGATCATCTGGTCGATATTCGTCGCCGTTGCCGCGAGCGCGCTGGCGGCCGTGAAACCGGCTGCCGACAGCGAAAATAGCACCCGGGTGGACAGCACCCGGGCGAGCGTGCCCGAAAGGGGGATCATGATGACTTCGGCGATCAGGTAGGAGGTCTGGACCCACGCGACTTCATCATTGCTTGCGGACAAGCCCGCCTGGATATCGGCCAGAGAGGCAGAGACGATCTGGATATCGAGGATCGCCATGAACATGCCGAAGACCATGGCAAAGAAGGCCAGGACTTCGCGTGTCGTGACCTGGCGTTCGCCGGGCATGGTTGAAGGCGAAGGTGCCGCAGGCTTGGGCGGCACAGGAAACTGATCGACGGTTGCTGTGGCCATCGTGGCCTCCCTTTCACCGTCGTTCAGGCGGTGCAGATATGTGTTTACTCAGCCTTGGCGAGATGCGTTGCGGAGGCGTCACCGGTGCGGCTGTCGATATCGACGACCACGGAGAGGCCAGCCCTGAGATTGCCGGTATCGAGGGCTGCCGTGGGGATGGCGATGCGAACCGGCAGGCGCTGGATGACTTTGGTGAAGTTACCCGTCGCATTTTCAGGCGGCAGCAGCGAGAACACCGCGCCCGAAGCCGGCGAGATCGACTCGACGATGCCTTCGATCACATGGTCGTCGATCGCATCGACATGGATCGCCACCTTGGCGCCCGGCTTGATGCCTTCGACCTGCGTCTCCTTGAAGTTCGCGTCGATGTAAAGCTGCTCGACCGGAACCAGCGCGGCGAGCCGTTGTCCAGGTGAAACAAGATCACCATCCTGGACGGCGAGATTGCCGATCACGCCGTCATAAGGTGCCTTGAGAACGGTGAAGGAAAGATCACGCTCAGCCTTGTCGCGGGTCAGCTCGAGCGAACGGATTTGGCTTTCAGCCTCGGCCTTCTGAGCAGATACCACTGATATATTGGCCTGAGCGGTCAGGATCGCCGAGTCGGCACCGGCCAGATTGGCCTTCGCCTGATCCACGGCGATCTTTGCGTTGTCGAGCTCGGCGCGAATGCCGGCCTTCTTCGTCGCCAGGTCCTGCTGGCGGCTGAGCGTGATTTCGGCGCCGCGCAGCGTTGCCTGGAGCGCGGTCTGGGAGGCTTCCGCCTGCTTGACCGAAGCCTGCGCGGCCTCGATCTGCGCATCGAAGCGCTTCAGCGCGAGCTTCTGCGTGGCGATCTGGGCCTCGGCCTGTTCGGCGGCAATGCGGTAGTCGCCATTATCAAGCGTCACGAGAACGTCACCGGCCTTGACCTGCTGATTGGCAACGACATTGACCTTGGCGACATAGCCCATGACCTTCGGCGCGATATTGGTGATATTGCCCGCGATATAAGCATCGTCCGTCGAGATCATGAAGCGGCCGTCCACCCACCATGCGTGGCCGTACCAGGAGCCGGCGCCGATCGCGGCGAGCACCAAGGCGGACAGCACGAGGCGACGGCCAAGATTGCTCTTTTTCTTCGGTGTAGCTTGCTCGGCGGCCACGGATGCGGTGGCGGGCGCTTCCATCCTGATGGGCGTCTCGCTTTCGGCGGCGGCTTCCATGTTGTCATCGACCACATGAACAGTGGCGGTTTTGCTTGCTGATCTAGCCATATGAAGGATACTCTGCCTGGCAGCGGGTGTTAGTAATCGAACCGAACGGTTCAGTTCGAGTTGACATAATCGCTTTGATGGCCCATATCAAGGGGTAATCGAACCGATCGGTTCGAATAATATTAATTTAGGGAAAACATCCATCATGAGCGATATCGGCGAGGCCGCCGAAATCGAAGAGACGAAGAGACTGGACGGGCTTGGCGGCCGCCCGGCAGCAGGTGAAGATCCGGTCAAGCGCGAACAGATATTGGACGGCGCGATGCGCGTGTTCATGCGCATGGGCTTCGATGCATCGAGCATGAATGATATCACGCGCGAGGCGGGCGTCTCGAAGGGTACGCTCTACGTCTATTTCAAGAACAAGGAAGACCTGTTCGCTGCGATCATCCAGCGGAAGAAGTCGCTCGTTTTCGAAAAGCTGCGGGAGATTGTCGAGGCTGACAAGCCGGTGGCCGAGACGCTGCACGAATTCGGTGTTACGTTCGGTAGTCATCTCCTGTCTGATGATGCCATCCGGGGACAACGCATCGTGATCGGCGTCATCGACCGGATGCCGGAACTTGCCGACAGCTTTTTCAAGTTTGGCCCGAATACCGGGCCTGTCCTGCTCGCCAACTATCTTGCGCGGCAAGTGGAACTGGGCCGGCTGAAGCCGATCGACGATCCTATGTACGTGTCGCGCCAGCTTGGGGACCTCTGTATGGCGGGTCTCTACCGTCCACGCCTGTTCGGCGAGATGCAGCAGCCGCCGCCGCGCGAGAAGGTAGAGCGCAATGTCGAATGGGCGGTTCGGCTATTCCTCAATACCTACGGCACCGACAAGAGCTGAAAGCCAGCTTTTCCTTGACGCGCCAAGATGAATATGGCCTAAGGCTGCCCCAACAAAAGGGCGGCCTTTCGGCTGTTCCCATGCCCTTCCGAATGGATCACTTGATATGACTGCTTCCGGCGTCCGCGTCCGCATTGCACCTTCCCCGACTGGCGAGCCGCATGTCGGCACTGCCTATATCGCGCTTTTCAACTATCTCTTCGCGCTGAAACACGGCGGCGAATTCATCCTCCGCATCGAGGATACCGACGCCACGCGTTCGACGCCAGAATTCGAGCAGAAGGTGCTCGACGCGCTGAAATGGACCGGCCTGAAATGGAGCGAAGGCCCCGATGTCGGCGGACCCTATGGCCCGTATCGCCAGTCCGACCGCAAGCATATCTACGGCGAATATGTCGAGAAGATCGTGGCAGCCGGCCATGGTTTCCGCTGCTTCTGCACGCCCGAGCGTCTGGAAGAGATGCGCGCCGGCCAGCGTGCTGCCGGCAAGCAGCCGAAATATGACGGCCGCTGCCTCAACCTTTCCGCCCAGGAAGTGACGACCCGCATGGCAGCCGGCGAGCCCTCCGTCGTGCGCATGAAGATCCCGACCGAAGGCGCCTGCAAGTTCCATGACGGCGTCTATGGCGATGTGGAAATTCCGTGGGATTCCGTCGACATGCAGGTCCTGCTCAAGGCCGACGGCATGCCGACCTATCATATGGCGAACGTCGTCGACGATTACCTGATGAAGATCACCCATGTCGCGCGCGGCGAGGAATGGCTGGCATCGGTGCCGAAGCACATCCTGATCTATCAGTATCTCGGCCTCGAGCCGCCGGTGTTCATGCATCTTTCCCTGATGCGCAACGCCGACAAATCGAAGCTTTCGAAGCGCAAGAACCCGACCTCGATCTCTTACTATTCGGCGCTGGGCTACCTGCCGGAAGCGCTGATGAACTTCCTCGGCCTGTTCTTCATCCAGATTGCCGAAGGCGAGGAGATGATGACGATGGACGAGTTGGCGCAGAAGTTCGATCCGGACAATCTTTCCAAGGCCGGCGCGATCTTCGACGTGCAGAAGCTCGACTGGCTGAACGGCCGCTGGCTGCGCGAGAAGCTCTCTCCGGAAGAGTTCATCGCCCGCGTGTTCGAATGGGCGAGCGAGAATGCGCGCCTGACCGAGGGCCTCAAGCTCGCGCAGTCGCGTATCGGCAAGCTCGGTGAACTGCCGCCACTGACCGGTTTCCTGCTGGCATCCGACGTCGGCCTGACGCCCGCGTCCTTCGGCGGCATAAAGGCGCCGGCCGCTGAGACGCTCGAAGTGCTGGAAATCGTGCAGACCGATCTCGAAAAGATCCTCGAATGGAATGTCGAGACGATCGAGGCGGAACTGCGCGCCATCGCGGAGCGTACCGGCAAGAAACTCAAGGTGATCACCGCGCCGCTTTTCGTGGCAATGTCGGGCAGTTCACGCTCGCTGCCGCTCTTCGATTCCATGGCGCTGCTCGGCCGTTCGGTCGTGCGCCAGCGCCTCAAGGTCGCAGCACAGGTCGTCAAGACCATCGCTGCCGCCTGAGACTGAAAGAACTGAGATGACTGATAATACCAAGCAAGAAACCGCCCTTTCCTCCGACGCTGCGGAAGTCCGCGCCCAGAAGCTCGCGCTGCTGCGCGAGAAGGTCGGCGACGTCTATCCGGCGCATTTCCACCGCACCATCACCAATGCCGAACTTTCGAAGAAATACGAGGATCTCGCGCCCGATACCGAGACGCAGGACATCGTCACTGTCGCCGGCCGCGTCTATTCCTCGCGCAATTCAGGCATGTTCATGGATATCCATGACGCCTCGGGCAAGATCCAGATCTTCAGCCACAAGGACGTGACGCCGGAAGCGGCGCGCGACCTGCTTGATCTGATCGATATCGGCGACATCATCGGCGTAACCGGCGCCGTTCGCCGCACCAAGCGCGGTGAGCTGTCGATCAACGCGCATGAGATCACCATGCTCACCAAGTCGCTGCTGCCCATGCCCGAGAAGTGGCATGGCGTCTCCGACATCGAGATCCGCTACCGCAAGCGCCATCTCGACATCATGACCAATGAGGAGTCCAAGCTCCGTTTCCAGCAGCGCTCGAAGATCGTCTCCGGCATACGCCGCTTCATGGAAAAGGACGGCTTCATGGAAGTAGAGACGCCGATGCTCCACTCCGTCTATGGCGGCGCGACGGCCGAACCGTTCAAGACGCATCACAACACGCTGAAGCTCGACATGTATCTGCGCATCGCGCCTGAGCTTTATCTCAAGCGCACGCTGGTGTCGGGCCTCACCGACAAGGTGTTCGAGATCAACCGCAACTTCCGCAACGAAGGCGTCTCGACCCGGCACAATCCGGAATTCACCATGATGGAGTGCTACTGGGCCTACGCCGATTACGAGGACATCATGGACCTCGTCGAGCGGTTGTTCGCCGAGCTTGCCATGGCGATCCACGGCACGACGGAATTCCCGTTCGGCGACAAGGACATCTCCTTCAAGGGCCCGTTCAAGCGGGTGCCGATGCCCGATGCCGTCAAGGACGCGACCGGCATCGATTTCCTTGCGATCAAGACCGACGAGGAAGCCCGTGCTGCGGCAAAGGCCGCCGGCTTTGCGGTCGAGAAGGACTGGACCTGGGGCGAATGCCTTGCCTTCATCTTCGAGGAGAAGGTCGAGCACACGTTGATCCAGCCGAGCCATGTCACGCATTTCCCCAAGGACATCTCGCCCTTCGCCAAGGAAGTGCCGGGCGAGCCGCGGCTGGTCGAGCGCTTCGAGACCTATTGCAACGCCTGGGAACTGGGCAATGCATTCTCCGAACTCAACGACCCGATCGAGCAGCGTGCCCGCATGGTCGAGCAGCTCGAACAGGCGCATGCCCGTGGCGAGAAGGACAAGCAGCTCGACGACGAATTTCTCGATGCGATCGACCAGGGCATGCCCCCCGCCGGTGGCCTCGGCATCGGTGTCGATCGCCTGATCATGCTGCTGACGAATTCGCCGTCGATCCGCGACGTGATCCTGTTCCCGGCGCGCCGCAGCAAGGCTGACTAAGCCTGATTTGGACGGGTGAGGTTTGCCTCACCCGATTTTAATGCACAGCCTCTTCGATAGGCTTCGTATCGTGGGATGCGGGCTCTGCCTCGACATGCTTTTCGTCGATGGGCGTGGCCTCTTCGCTATGGTCCTCGGCTGCTGGCTCGATCGGCTCCTCTGCCACGGCGTGGCTCATGTCTTCCTTGGCCGGTTGCACATCGTGGCCGTCCGCCTTGACCTGATCGCTATGATCCTCAGTGGGCTTTTTTTCGCCACCTCCAAGGCCGACCATGCTGAGCATGCTGTCGAGGAACGATTGCTGGTTGACAGGCTTCTCGCCGTGGTCGGCAGACTTGGATTTCTTGTCCTTACCGTGATTTTTCTTCCTGGCGTTCTCGTCCTCGGGACCTTCCGGCCGCGTGCAGTCGGCCTTTTCCTCGACAGAACGCATGGCGGTCATCATGCCGCGAACTTCCTCGAAATCGACCACCACCTTGTCGCCGTAGAAGCGGCCCGCGTCGTTGACCGGGCCTTCATAGTAGCTCGCCATGGCTGGGGTCTTCATCTCGGGCAGGTTGCCTGGTTTCAGCGCGATCAGCACTTCGGCACCGATAGCGCGGCCGCGCATCCCGGCGCGCTTGTCAGGCCCGTGGGCATCGAGCACGCTGACATGGATGAGATCGACGGCATTCGTCTTGGCCAGCAGGCCGGCGATCCGGAGCGCCGTGCGCACGCGCTCAGGGCCGCTGGCGTTCTCCATGCGGATATATTTGCGAAGCCAGAGATGCTCGGTCGGCGTCTTCAGAACCATTGTCTGGACGTCGGTGCAAAGCCCGCCGGCCACGCTCTGCGATCGTTCGCCCAGCAGATCCTGGCCGCCGATATAAAGTGCCGCGCCGCCCGTGCCGCCGAGAAGGACAGTGATGCCGAGGGTAATGAAGAGGAGTTTCCGGAAGAGCCGGACTTTCGGACCGCGGATTTTCAAACTCATACCCCTGACGACGCTGAACAAGCACGATCGTAAGAGTTAACTATATCGAGTCACGCGTTTCGGAAGCTTTAACGCGATGTCTCGCGTCTATCTGCAGACGCGCACCTTCTTGACAACGACGCTGCCGCTGTAGCCGCTGACGGCAACCTTGCGCATCACGCAATTGGCGCCCGGGCGCTTTTGGTACCAGCCACGCTTGTTCCGCCCGGCCTCACTGTCGGCGGTCGTCACCACGATGGCGAATGTCATCAGTAAAAGAATGGACGCGAGCTTCTTCATTTTCCCCTCGGGCTGAAATCAGGCCGGTTCGTTGTTGGGTGAAATATTTAAGTTTTTCCGGGATTTCGCGCTGTTCCCATGGATACAGAGCCGAAAGTGCTTGATTTGGCGTCCCCTCTCGGCCAAAAGAGCGCAAAATCAATCGAAATCGTGAGGAAATCCATGAGCGGCGGGATCGACAGCCTGAAGAAGGAAACCAAGGACCTCATGAAGGCGCTCGGCGTCTCCAAGAAGAGCTATACCGACGGCACCATGCCGGCCCGTTCGGCAATTTCAGGCGAGGTGCTCGGCGAAATTCCCGAACATGACAAAAAGGACGCCAAGGCGGCCGTGGCGACCGCGCTGAAGGCGTTTGCCGCCTGGCGCCTGGTGCCGGCCCCGAAGCGCGGCGAACTGATCCGCCTGCTTGGCGAGGAGCTTCGCGCCAACAAGGCCGAACTCGGACGTCTGGTCTCGATCGAAGTCGGCAAGATCGTCTCGGAAGGATTGGGCGAAGTCCAGGAAATGATCGACATCTGCGATTTCGCCGTCGGTCTTTCCCGCCAGCTCACCGGCCTCACCATCGCCACCGAACGCGCCGACCATCGCATGATGGAGACCTGGCACCCGCTCGGCACCGTGCTGATCATTTCGGCCTTCAACTTCCCGGTCGCCGTCTGGTCGTGGAATGCGGCGCTGGCGCTCGTCGCCGGCAATGCCATTATCTGGAAACCTTCGGAGAAGGCGCCGCTCACCGCACTCGCTACCCAGGCGCTCTTCGAGCGCGCGGTCGAACGCTACAATAAGGATGGTGGCGCTGCGCCGGACGGCCTGTCGCAGGTGCTGATGGGTGACCGCAAGGTCGGCGAAGTGCTGGTCGATCATCCCGATGTGGCGCTCGTCTCGGCCACCGGTTCGACCCGCATGGGTCGCGAAGTCGGTCCGCGCGTTGCCGCCCGCTTCGGCCGTTCGATCCTTGAACTCGGCGGCAACAATGCCGCAATCGTGGCGCCGTCGGCCGATCTCGACCTGACGCTGCGCGGCGTCGCTTTCTCGGCCATGGGCACGGCCGGCCAGCGCTGCACATCGCTGCGCCGTCTGTTCGTGCATGAGAGCGTCTACGACGCGCTGGTGCCACGGCTGATCAAGGCCTACGGCTCGGTCAAGGTCGGCAATCCCTTGGAAACGGGCACGCTGGTCGGCCCGCTCATCGATAACGTCGCCTACAAGAGCATGCAGTCGGCGCTCGAAGCGGCAAAGGCTGCAGGCGGCAAGGTGCATGGCGGCGAAAAGGTCGAGATCGATGCTCCCGGCGACAGCGTCTATGTGCGCCCGGCCATCGTGGAGATGAAGAAGCAGGCCGGCCCGATGGTCGAAGAGACTTTCGCGCCGATCCTCTATGTCGTGAAGTACAGCGATTTCGACGCCGCACTCGCCGACCACAACGATGTGCCGCAGGGCCTGTCGTCCTCGATCTTCACCAACGACATGCGCGAGGCGGAGACCTTCATGTCGGCGCGTGGTTCGGATTGCGGCATCGCCAACGTCAATATCGGCCCGTCCGGTGCCGAAATCGGCGGCGCCTTCGGCGGCGAAAAGGAAACCGGCGGCGGCCGCGAATCCGGCTCGGACGCCTGGAAGGGCTACATGCGGCGTTCAACCAACACGATCAATTATGGCAGGACATTGCCGCTGGCCCAGGGCGTGAAATTCGACGTGGAGTGAGGATAATTTCCTGATTCAAAACGCCCTCGCGGTACCGCTGCGAGGGCGTTTTGTTTTCAATGACCCACATCGGCATGCTGCTCACGATTCCGAGCAACTGTCTGAGTGCATGTGGTCGGGCGGTATCGGCGTGAAGGTGAGATTTCGCCACGACCAGTTATAGGCCATGGCTTTGGGCTTCGTCTCCACGATTAACTCGGCGTGATATTCTGAGATTCCGCGCGAGATCAGAGTGAGCGGCGTCATGTCCAGCATTGAGATGACAAACGTTGAATTGCTGCGGACGCAGTATGGTGTATCTTGCGCAAGCGTGCCAGCGGCCGACGAGACTTGCGCGCCGTAGAACATGCTGATCGCCAGCATGATTGATGTTCCAAGCGAATATCCCGGTAGGAGCAGTGACGGATTTCGTCGCGCGCCGCGACGGCGCAAGATGATAAAGATGGCGACCATGAGGACCGCCGCCGCTATGAGAGCCGGCATCAGTATGGTTCCGGGGTAGCGCGAGAACAAGCGCGCCTCAAGAATTGTGAAAGGGATGATTAGCCCAGCTGCGAACCAGTAGACGGCTTCCGTGATCCTCGAACGCGCCTCGCTGGTTTTCACGAATGGGATCAGGCAAAGCCTGAGCATGCCCTCAACGAGAGGAAGCAGAATGACGAATGTGATTGCGATACCAATCGAGACTTGGAGAAATGAGTAGAACGGGTCGCTGCCGCCGTAACGCACCCGGACGTCATCGGCGATGAAGACCATCGCGATCGCGTAGATCAGCAAAGGCAGCGAAAGCAGCCACTTCCGGGGTACGACAAGCCACATGAGACAGTACGGGAGAAGAAGGCAAATAAGAAACCAGGGCAGCAGATCATATGTTTCTCGCATGCCTCTCCTCGCAAAATCGGGCCGGTGATGCCGGCCCGGTTTCGCCTGCATTCCTAGATTGAGAGGCAGAGATACTTCACTTCGATATAGTCCTCAATCCCGTATTTCGAACCTTCGCGGCCCTGGCCGGATTGCTTGATGCCGCCGAAGGGGGCGACTTCGGTGGAGATCAGGCCGGTATTGATGCCGACCATGCCGTATTCCAGCGCTTCCGCCACGCGGAAGACCTTGGATAGGTCCTTCGAATAGAAGTAGGAGGCGAGGCCGAATTCGGTGTTGTTGGCCATTTCGATCACCTGTTCCTCGGTGTCGAACTTGAAAAGTGGTGCAACGGGACCGAAGGTCTCTTCGCGGGCCACCAGCATTTCGGGCGTCACGCCGGTGAGGATCGTCGGCTGGAAGAACAGGCCGCCCCTGGCATCCGGCTTGCCGCCGACGGCGACCTTCGCGCCTTTTCCCACGGCGTCGGCGATGTGTTCCTCGACCTTGTCGACAGCGGCCTGGGTGATCAGCGGGCCGGCATTGACACCGGCTTCGAAGCCGTCGCCGACCTTCATCGCGCCGACCTTCTCGGCCAACTTTTTGGCGAAGGCGTCATAGACGCCGGACTGCACGTAGAGGCGGTTGGCGCAAACGCAGGTCTGGCCGTTGTTGCGGTATTTCGAGACCATCGCACCTTCGACCGCCGCGTCGAGGTCGGCATCGTCGAAGACGATGAAAGGCGCATTGCCGCCGAGCTCGAGGCCAAGCTTCATGATCTGGTCAGCGCCCTGGCGCATCAGGATCTTGCCGACATTGGTCGAGCCGGTGAAGGTGAGCTTGCGCACCTTGTCGTTCTCGGTGAATTCCTTGCCGATCGACGGCGAATCCTTCGAAAGTACGACGTTGAACACACCGGCGGGCAGGCCGGCACGCTCGGCGAGCAGTGCCAGCGACAGGGCCGAAAGCGGCGTCTCGGCTGCGGGCTTGGAGATCATCGCGCAGCCGGCGGCCACGGCCGGCGCGAATTTGCGGGCAAGCATGGCGTTGGGGAAGTTCCACGGCGTGATCGCCGCGACGACCCCGACTGGCTGCTTGATGACGATGATCCGCTTGTCCGGCTGGTGGCCGGGAATGGTGTCGCCATAGACGCGCTTGGCTTCCTCGCCGAACCATTCGACATAGGATGCACCGTAGAGCACTTCGCCCTTGGCCTCGGCCAGCGGCTTGCCCATTTCCATGGTCAGGATGGTGGCGAGGTCGTCGGCATTGGCGACCATCAAGTCGTAGAGCTTGCGAAGAATGGCGGCGCGCTCCTTGCCTGTTTTCTTCGCCCATTCCTTCTGCGCTTTGTAGGCGGCGTCGATCGCGCGGCTCGCCTCGGCGCGGTTCATGTCGGGCAGAACCGCGATCACGTCGCCGTTCGCCGGATTGGTCACATTGAAGGTCTTGCCGGTGTCGCTCGTGGCAACCCAGTCACCGGCTATCAATGCCTTGTCGGTGGCGAGGGATGGATCCTTCAGCTTGGAAAGCAGTGCATCTGAAATCGTCATGGATCAGGCCTCTTTGGCGCATTCGCGCAGTGTGTCTTCCAGGATATCCATCGCTTCGGCGAAGACATTGTCCTGGATGGTGATCGGCGACAGGAAGCGGATGACGTTGCCATAAACGCCGCAGGTCAGCAGGATGAGCCCCTTGTCGAGTGCCTTCTGGCGCACAGCATTGGCGAAATCCGCATTCGGTGTCTTGGTTCCCGGAACGTTGAATTCCACGGCATTCATGAAGCCGGGCCCCCGGATATCGGCGATCTGCGGTACTTCCGAAATCAGCGAATGCAGGCGCTGCTTCAGCCGATTGCCGAGCGACTCGGCGCGTTCGTTGAGGCCTTCTTCCTCGATCACGTCGAGCACGGCATTGCCCGCCGCGATGCCGATCGGGTTGCCGCCATAGGTTCCGCCGAGGCCGCCCGGGCCGGGTGCATCCATGATCTCGGCGCGGCCGGTGACCGCTGCGATCGGGAAGCCGCCGCCGAGGCCCTTGGCCATGGTGGTGATGTCGGCGACGACGCCGTAATGCTCCATGGCAAACAGCTTGCCGGTGCGGGCAAAGCCGGTCTGTACCTCGTCGGCGATCAACAGGATGCCGTGCTTGTCGGCGATCTCGCGAAGCTTGGTCATGAAGGCGCGCGGCACTTCATAGAAGCCGCCTTCGCCCTGCACCGGTTCGACGATGAAGGCTGCGACGCGGTTCGGATCGACATCGGCCTTGAACAGCTTGTCGAGAACTGCAAGCGAATCCTCGATCGTCTGGCCATGCATTTCGATGGGGAAGGGCACATGGAAGACATCGGGCATCATCGCGCCGAAGCCGGTCTTGTAGGGAACGACCTTGCCGGTCAGCGTCATGCCCATGAAGGTGCGGCCGTGGAAGGCGCCGGTAAACGCGATGATGGCGGAGCGGTTGGTCGCGGCGCGCGCGATCTTCACGGCATTTTCGACAGCTTCCGCGCCGGTTGTCACGAAGATCGTCTTCTTGGCGAAATTGCCCGGCACAGCCTTGTTGAGGCGTTCGGCCAGCGTCACGTAGTTCTCGTAGGGCACGACCTGATGGCAGGTATGGGTGAAGCGGTCGAGCTGGTCTTTTACCGCCGCGATCACCTTCGGATGGCGGTGGCCAGTGTTGACGACCGCGATGCCGGCCGCGAAATCGATATAGCGGCGGCCCTCGACATCCCAGAGTTCGGCATTCTCGGCCCGTTCGGCATAGACCTGGGTGGTGACGCCGACGCCGCGCGAGATCGCGTCGGTACGGCGGGCCGCGATGTCAGAATTCAACATGGAAGTCCCCTGAAATGAGTGTGACGGATGATCTGCCTGCTGGAGCGAAGAGCGCTCCTCCAGCGGCCTCGAAAATATTCTTTGCATTTTTTCTGTAGAGTTGCAATATGGCCGGAAGAAAATTCAAGGCCGCGAATTCGATATGGATGACCAGGTCCGCTACAAGATCGCCGAGGCCGCCCGCATGGCGGGCGTGTCGCCATCGACATTGCGATTGTGGGAGAGCCAGGGGCTCGTCGAGCCTGTTCGTACCGCATCCGGACAACGTCTTTATGAACCCGCCCATGTCGAACGGCTCAAGCGCATCAGTTGGCTGAGGACGGACAAGGGGCTCAATCCCGCGGCGATTCGCGAAAGCCTTTCAGTGGAAGGCTCTACGCCTGCCGTCATGGAGGTGAAGTCCGACGGGGCCGAGAAGACAATCGGCGCCCGTCTTCGTCATCTCAGGCGCGACGTGGGCTGCACGCTGGAAAAGGTGGCGGACAGGACCGGCATCACGGTCTCCCTGCTTTCGACCTTCGAGCGCACGTCGCAGGGTCTCTCGGTCAAGGCGCTGCACGATCTCGCCGATTTCTACGGCACGACGATGGCGGCGCTCACTGGCCAGGGCGAAAGCAGCGCAAGAGAATCTCTCGTGCGCAATGCCGAGTGGACCGCATGGCCGCCGACGTCATCCGGTGTCACCGTCCAGAACCTGACGACGGGCCGGCGCCAGATGGAATGCCATCGCTTCCAGCTCGCGCCGGGCGCGTCGAGCGAAGGCGCCTATAGCCACGATGGCGAGGAATTCATGCATGTGCTGGCCGGCCGGATCGAGATCATCCTCGACGGCGACCAGTTCTTCGAACTCCGGGAAGGCGATTCCTTCTATTTCGAAAGCCGGCGGCCGCATTCATGGCGCAACACACATGAAGGCGAGACGGTGCTGATCTGGATCAACACGCCACCGACATTTTGAGCCGTTCGTTTCTTTGGGGCAGATCAACTTCGGGCAAGCCAGGAATCGTAGCTGTCATGCAGGCCACATACAGGTGACGGCATGGAAGACTGGGACAAGATCATCGTGCTGCAATTGAAGGACCCGAAGCAGCAAACGCTTCCGGTCCGCGATGTGAAGGATGCCGCCCGGATTCTCCTCGGCAAATGGCCCCGAAAACAGGGCACGGGCTATCGTCAGGCTGTGCTGAGTTGTTCGGCGGCGCTCAAGGGCAGCGCGTCACAGGAAACCGCTCAATCCTCATTCATGGCCGCGGCCATGGAAGCGGCAATCCCGTTCGAGGTCAAGGACCGGTTCGAAACCGAGATCGCCGCGGTGTGTGACGCCATATTCCAGGAAGAGAGCACGGCGTTCGCGCTTGCCGCACCGCTCTCCGATCTGGATGGTCCTACGCTGCCTTTCTGGCAGAAACCTCTGCCAACTTCCGGCCGGTTGGCACGATGATGTCGGCGCCGCGTTAACGCGTTAACAAAGTGGTATCGAATAGCTTTCCCCGCACTATTCAGGCGCACTGATTGCCATCGATATGCCAGCTACTCCGGAAGATGAAATATGAACTGGGACGAGCTAAGCGTCTCTATATGATGGGTCGCTATCCACAATTCATCACTGCCGGACGAAATAACCAAGTCGAAGCCGACCCGGCGAATATGATTTGCGATAAGATCATCGAAATCGTCAATTCCAGTAAGGCCGCTTAGATCGATCAGGTCCTCCACCTTGCTAAAATCCATTATGCGATCTTTTCCGAAGCCGTCGGCGAAACAAAACGTATCGACACCATCGCCACCGATGAGCCGATCCTTGCCCGCTCCCCCGCTGAGACGGTTATCGCCGTCATTGCCTTCAAGGATATTGTTCAGCTCATTGCCGGTCAGATCGGAGTTGTAATGCCAGTTCAGCGTGGCGTTTTCGTAGCCGGCCCCAAGCGTCCAGTCAAAGAAGGTTACTACCGTATCGATTCCGCCGCCCGGCAGTTCTACGAATTGGCTTGCCTCGAAAGTGGGAAGATTGATGGGCGCGCCGGTGCTGACCCACTCGGAAGTTACTTTTAGAGTGTCGTCACCCTTGCCACCATAAAGCGTGCCGTCAAATTGCGATTCGCTCCATATCTCGAACCTGTCGTTGCCGCTGCCTAACTGAACGTCTCCCGTCATGGTGCCATAGTTTATGCAGGTATCTCTTCCGGCTCCACCAAGGAAGGCAAATTCACCAGCCGTGACGGTTGCCGAGTTTTCAAATCTGCTCTGCTCGTCTTTGCCGGTTCTCAGTTCGACCGCGTTTTCAAGCGCGGTTATCGTTCCGTTATAGCTATTGCGGACGCTTGCGGAATTGTTGGCCACAATGGCAGTGCCGTTCAGCGATACGATGTCGCCGCCTTCATTTCCGAACTCGGTGTCACGGCCATGCAGATCGACGACGTGTTGGGCTGCGGATATCGTACCGGTATTGTAGAAATGCGAACCCTTGCCAGCGAGGAGTAAGAAAGACGCATCAGCGCTTGCTTCGCCGCTGTTGACGAATGTCGTTCTTGCGCCCAGAATCTCGACCGAACCCGTTATCGTGGATTCAGTCCCTGCCATTATCCAATTATCGAATCCTGAGGAACGGATGGCGACCTGGCCGGCATCCGCAAGGATGTCACCATCGATATCGATTTTGTTTCTTCCAAAGCGGCGCGCTTCCAGCAGCACAACGTCATCGTCCGACGTAAGCTGGGCCTCGGGCAATAATGTCCATCTGGACTTCGAATCAAAAATGTCGAAGCCTTTGATATTGTCGCTATCATCGATTGTATATTTCATGAATTCTCCCTCGGCTTCCGCGCACAACTAAAGGGCGATCAGGGCGGAAGTCAACGGTCGATTTCATGGCGTAGCATGAAGGGGCAATCGCCCTACGCTGCCTTTCTGGCAGAAACGTCCGCCAACTTCCGGCCGGTTGGCACGATAATTCCGGCGGCACCTTCGAGCCAGCGATCCCTAAGTTCGAGGCCAAGAAAACGGTGCCGCTCGAACGGGCCGGGCATGACAAGCGTTGCTGTCCTTTCCTGGGAAAAGCCGAAGCGCTCGTAATAGGGCGCGTCGCCGACGAGCAGGATCGCGCCATGGCCACGCTTCGTGGCTTCGAGGATCGCCGCGCGCATCAATGCAGCACCCACACCCTTGCCTTCATGCGCGGCATCGACCGCGAGCGGGCCGAGCAGAAGTGCCGGCACGGCACGGCCACCGGGCGTCACGCCGGCCTGGATATCCCACAGGCGCACGGTGCCGATGACATGACCGGATGTGTCGCGAGCAACAAGCGCCAGCCCGTCGGCCGGAATGCGGCCACGGCGGATCGCCTCGGAAGACTTCCGGCGGCGATTCGGACCCATGGCGGCGTCGAGCAGGCGCTCGCGCGCGACCACGTCGCCGGGGTTCTCACGGTCGATCGCGAAGGCATTTTCATTTTTTGGTGCGAAGAGCGCACGAACAGAATCAAGAACAGCGGCCATCTTGGCCTCCCGTACCCAATACCGAGTCTCACGGTGATGCTAGGAATTGTGAATTTGCCGCCCCGGCTGGTTACGGGGCTGGCATTGCGTGACTTAAATCACGTAGGACTTCAGCGGCTCGAAACCATTGAAGGCAACCGCCGAATAGGTCGTCGTATAGGCGCCGGTGCCCTCGATCAGAACCTCGTCGCCGATCGTCAATGTGATCGGCAGCGGATACATGTTCTTCTCATAGAGCACGTCAGCCGAGTCGCAGGTCGGGCCGGCGAGCACGACGGGTTCCATCTCGTCGCCGTCACGCTCGGTGCGGATCGGGTAACGGATCGCCTCGTCCATGGTCTCGGCGAGGCCGCCGAACTTGCCGATGTCGAGGAACACCCAGCGATGGGCGTCATTGTCCGACTTCTTCGAGATCAGCACGACTTCCGTCTTGATGATACCGGCATTGCCGACCATGCCGCGGCCCGGCTCGATGATGGTCTCCGGAATGTTGTTGCCGAAGTGCTTCTTGAGCGAGGCGAAGATCGCGCGGCCATAGGCCTCGGAGGACGGGATGTCCTTGAGGTACTTGGTCGGGAAACCACCGCCCATATTGACCATCTTGAGCTCGATGCCCTGCTTGGCAAGCGACACGAACACGCGCTTGGCATCGGAGAGCGCCGAATCCCAGGCATCGACCTTGGTCATCTGCGAACCGACATGGAACGAGACGCCGTAGGAATTGAGGCCGAGTTGATGGGCATAGACGAGCACGTCGACGGCCATCTGCGGCACGCAGCCGAACTTGCGGGAAAGCGGCCATTCAGCGCCTTCGCCATCGGTGAGCACGCGGCAGAACACCCGGGCGCCGGGGGCGGCACGGGCGATCTTCTCGACTTCCTCATGGCTGTCGACCGCGAAGAGATTGATGCCGAGTGCATGGGCACCGGCGACATCGCGCTCCTTCTTGATCGTGTTGCCGAAGGAGATGCGGGCAGGAGTCGCACCGGCGTCGAGCGCCATTTCGATTTCGGCCACGGAGGCGCAATCGAAGTTGGAACCCATGGAGGCAAGAAGCTTGAGGACTTCAGGCGCCGGGTTTGCCTTGACGGCATAGTAGATCATGCTGTCGGGCAGGGCATGACGGAACGCCTTGAAATTGTCCTTGACCACATCGAGATCGACCACGAGGCACGGGCCATCGGGACGTCGGGTGGCGAGAAAGTCGCGGATGCGCTGTGTCATGGCATTAACCCTTCCAAAGTCAAATCTCGGGCATTGCGTCAGCCGGGTTCAAACGGCGTGATCGCTAGCCAATTGGCAAAACCCCGGCTGAACCGGAGAGCAAAACTGGGTGACGACATTGCGTTCCGGCGCCAGCCGGTGGAGACCCCGGCGCCAAAACGTGAAAGCCATCACGCGGCTTTTTGAACCAACGCCACGAATAGCGTTACGTTCAGTTTCTGCCTTGGATTGGAGGGATATCCCAACCGCACTTCCGGCAATGAGGGTGTGCCTCTTCAGTTACACCGGCTGTTGGAAAGCCGGCCGAGACCAGAAAGGCCCGCACCGTCGTTGCTTCAGATGTCCTCGCATTATCCGGAAGGCCGGGCTTGCGACTGGAGCGGTTAGTTCCAGGTACCATACCGATTTCCTCACCACTTAGAGGGTCGGCGGACACCCATGGGCACGTGCGACATTGGGCAAGGGCTGAGATAGGGATATTCGCCGTCATAATCAAGAATTTTTTTGCCCACTGCCCAAAAAAATTTCCCGTGCTAAAACACTGGCGCCGCGAAGCTTTTAACGAATTTTTTATGATTGGGTTTTCATGGACACGCTGACCAGGATGCGCGCCTTCATCGACGTGGTGGATGCCGAGGGATATTCGGCCGCTGCGCGCAAGATGGGGCGCTCCAAGGCGCTGCTCTCCAAATATGTGAAGGAGCTGGAGGACGAGCTCGGCGCGTTGCTGCTCAATCGCACCACGAGGCAGTTTTCGCTCACCGAAGCCGGTCACACTTACTATCGCACCGCATCGGATATCCTGAAGGAGATCGACAATCTCGCCGACCTGGTCCGCGAGGGAGCGACTGACCTCAAGGGCCGGATCAAGGTATCCGTGCCGCGCAGCTTCGTCGATGCCGATATCGGCCGCTCGCTGATCGATTTCTCCATCGAACACCCCGACATAACGCTGGAGATCATTGCCGAGGATCGCTTCGTCGATCTGATCGAGGAAGGTTTCGATGCGGCGATCCGCATCACCAAGCTCGAGGATTCCGGGATGATCGCCCGCAAGCTCTGCGATTTCGGGCAATTTTGCTTCGTCTCGCCGGCGGTGTTGGAGAAATACGGGCCGATCAATACGCCCGCCGACCTCGCCAATGTGCCCTGCATCGTCGATACCAACAGCCGCTACTACAACAACTGGCGCTTCGAGACAGCTGAAGGGTTGAGCCAGGCAGTGACGGTCTCCGGCCCGATCGAGGTCAATTCGCCGATCGCTTCCACCCGTGCCGCGATCGCGGGCCTCGGCGTCGCGATGATCCCGGATTTCGTCGCCAAGCCGAAGACGGAATGCGGCGAGCTCATCACCATTCTCGATGAATTCATCCCCAAGGGCGGCGGCATCTATGCGATCTATCCGCATCGGCGCTATCTGCCGGCCAAGGTTCGACGCTTCGTCGACTTTCTCTATGGCTGGTTCAAGAAGAATGGCGCGGGCAACAGTGTCGCAGCCCGGATAGATTGACGGCACCGTTCGGAATTTCGACTCATTCATGGTAAATCTGCGCGGGCAGGATTTCAGGGATCGTCACGACATGCTGAAGAAGTTTCTGCCGCTCGCGGCTATATTGGCGGCATTGCCGATCGCGGCGCGTGCTCATCCACATGTGTTCGCGGATGCGCGGCTGGAAGTCGTCGCCGGCAGTGACGGCCATATTGCCGAACTTCACAACGTCTGGCGTTTCGACGAGGTGTTTTCATCGAGCGTCTTGATGGATTTCGACAAGAACACCAATCTGGTGCTCGACCAGCCGGAGCTCGAGGAGATCGGCAAGACCGTCCTCGCATCGCTGCAGGAGTTCAACTATTACACTGCCCTCACCGTTGATGGGAAACTGGTCGGGGTTGCCAAGCCCGACGTGATCAATGTCGACTACAAGGACGGCCAGATCCTGATGTTCTTCGCGGTCAAGCCGGCGGCCCCCATGCCGCTCAAGGGCAAGCTGACCTTCGGCGTCTACGATCCGACGCTCTATGCCTCGATCGATTTTCCGACCGACGAGGACCTAGTGCTGATGGGCGATTTCAAGGCCTGCACCCATGCCGTGGTGCGGCCCGACGCGGACACGGTGATCGCCGAGAACAAGTCGACACTGACCGATGCCTTCTTCAACGATCCGACCGGTACCGACATGTCGAAGCTCTTTGCCACCCGAATGGAGGTGACGTGCAAATGATTGTTCCTTCGCAGCGTGAGATTCACCCCCCTCTGTCACTTCGTGACATCTCCCCCTCAAGGGGGGAGATTGAAGACTCGCGGCGTCGCCCCGTCCAATCTCCCCCCTTGAGGGGGAGATGCCCGGCAGGGCAGAGGGGGGTGCTTTCAACTCTCCTGCTTATGTTCCTGGCATTCTTCGCCACCGCCACACTCGCCCATGCCCAATCCTCGCTGGGGCTCGGCAACACCGAACCCGGCGCGCAACCTTCGCCTTTCGTCATGGCCTATATGCCATGGCTTCAGCACGTGCTGACCTTCATCAACGCACGGCAGCAGGAATTCTACCGGGCGCTAACTGCCTCACTGAAGGCCATGCGCACAGATGTCTGGCAGCTCTGGTGGCTGGTTGGCGTCTCGTTTCTGTATGGCGTTTTCCACGCGGCAGGCCCCGGCCACGGCAAGGCGGTGATCTCTTCCTACATGATCGCCAACGAGACCGAGCTGAAGCGCGGCGTGCTGATCTCGTTCATGTCGGCCTTCTTGCAGGGCGCGACCGCGATCCTCGTCACCGGCGCGGGTTTCCTGATCCTGCGCGGCACCACCTTCACAATGACAGATGCGGCAAAGTGGCTGGAAGTGCTGTCCTTCGCCGCGATCATGGCGTTCGGTCTTTATCTCCTCTATCGCAAGACGCGCGGCATGCTGCGCCGTCCGGTGCTGAATTTTGCCGGACCGGAACTGGCGTTGGCCGGCGGCGGCCATCACGATCACCACGAACATGATCATTCCCATCACGGCCATCTGCATCTACACGCTCGTGACCACGGTCACGCGCAGCATTTCCATGCGCATTCCGGCGAAGTCTGCGAGGTCTGTGGTCACAGCCACGCGCCGACGCCCGATCTCGTCGCCGGCGAAAAATTCTCGCTTGCCGATGCCTGGAGCGCCATCGTCGCGGTCGGCATGCGGCCATGCTCGGGTGCGATCTTCGTGCTGACCTTCTCCTTCCTCAACGGACTCTATCTCGGCGGGATACTTTCCGTCGTCGCCATGTCGTTCGGCACGGCGATCACGGTGTCGGTGCTTGCGACACTGGCCGTCACGGCCAAGGATTTTGCCCTTCGTTTTGCCGGCAGCGGTTCGGGCTCGATGCGGATCGCCAACACGATCGAAATCCTCGGCGCCGTCTGTGTCACTCTGTTCGGTTTCACCTTCCTGATGGCGTCGCTGCAGGCCTGAATTTTATTTCGGGTGTGCGCTGTAATCGGCCGTACGGCTTCGTACATAGAGGCGGCCAACTCAGGGAGATTTCCATGGCCGTTTCGCTTCATTCCGTCGCCACGCTTTCCATCCTGCCGCGTTTTGCCGGCCTCAAGGCCGCACTCAGCCAGGCGGAAGCCTTCTGTACCGAACGCAAGGTCGATCCTTCGGTCTTCCTCAACGCGCGCCTGTTCCCGGATATGGCGAGCCTGACCGGACAGGTCCAGCTTTCCTCGGATCATGCCAAGGGCGCCTTCTATCGCACCGCCGGGCTCGAAAACCCCTCGCTTGCCGATACCGAGAAGACCTTCGCCGAGCTTCATACCCGCATCGACAAGACGATCGAACTCATCAACGCCGTCTCCGCCGACAAGATGGAAGGCCGCGAGAATGCCGATGTCGAGATCAAGTTCCGCACCGGCGCGCGGCACTTCACCGGTGAGGGCTACCTGATCGGCTTCGCGCTGCCGAACTTCTATTTCCACGTGACAACGGCCTACGCCATCCTGCGCCATAACGGCCTGCCGCTCGGCAAATCGCTTTATATGGGTGCAAGCGCCTAAGCTTGCCCTTGCCTCCGACGTCATCCTCGGGCTTGTCCCGAGGATCTGGTGCCGGTCCCGTAAGCCACTGACGAAGCATCCTTATTGGGCGTAACCAGATCCTCGGGACAAGCCCGAGGATGACGATCGGTTCGACTGACGCGCTGAATCATTCATGTCGTCAAATTTCTGATTTACGTACCTCAATTTCTCCTGTAAGAGTGCCGCCCGGAGGAACCGATGCGGCCAACAGTCCATGATATTGCCGAAGCGGCGGGTGTCAGCCTTGCCACGGTCGACCGGGTTCTGAACCGGCGGCCGGGCGTCAGTGCGCGCACGCGAGCCCGCGTGGAAGAGGCGATCGGGCGCATCGGCTTCGTGCGCGACATGGCCGCCGCCAATCTCGCCAAGGGCCGCACCTATCCTCTCGCGTTCGTTCTGCCCGTCGGCGACAATTCCTTCATGGCCGGCGTCAAATCCCAGGTCGAGCAGGCGATCGCACGCTCCGGCCAGGAGCGCACCCGCATCGATATCGTCGAGGTGCCGCGCTTCGACGGGGCGGCACTGGCGGGTGCGCTCGATGCCATGGCAAGCGATCCGCCCGCCGGTATCGCTGTCGTGGCGGTTGATTCCCCCGTCGTCCATGATGCGCTTCATCGTCTCAAGGAACTCGGCGTGGCGATTGTCACGCTCGTGTCCGACCTGCCGGGCTCCGATCGCGACCATTTCTCCGGCATCGACAATATTGCCGCCGGTCGCACCGCAGGCAGCCTGATGGGCCGGTTCCTGGCTGGCAAAGCGGGCAAGGTGGCGGTTGTCGCGGGCTCGATGCTGGTCGGCGACCATCGCGACCGCCTCGAAGGTTTTCGCAACCGGCTTTCCGAACTCAATGCCGACCTCGAAATCCTGCCCGTCATGGAAGGCCAGGACGATCCGGATGCCGTTTACGGGCTGGTCTCGGATGTGCTTGGCCGGGAGAAACAACTCGCCGGGATATATAGTCTCGGCGCGGGTAACCGTGGTCTCATCCGGGCGCTGAAGGAGATCGGCCAGACGGCACCCAAGCCGCAGGTGATCGCTCACGAACTGACACCGCATACGCGCGCCGCGCTGCAATCCGATCTCATCGAAGCGGTGCTGAACCAGGATGCCGGCCACGAGGTTCGCAGCGCCATCCGCGTGCTCAAGGCCAAGGCCGATGGCCTCACGGTCATCGAGGCGCAGGAGCGCATCCGCATCGACATATTCCTGAAAGACAATCTGCCGTGAACGGCGAGGGAGGTTAACATGTATCTGGGGCTCGATCTCGGCACGTCAGGCGTCAAGGCCATGCTGATGGATGGCGATCAGAAGATCATCGGTTCGGGCCATGGCTCGCTCGATGTCTCACGGCCGCATTCCGGCTGGTCCGAACAGGCGCCGGCCGATTGGATCCGCGCGACCGAAGAGGCGGTTGCTGAACTCAAGAAGACGCATCCGAGAGAGCTTGCCGCCGTCAAGGGCATCGGCCTGTCCGGCCAAATGCATGGCGCGACGCTGCTGGATAGTTCGGACAACGTGCTGCGCCCCTGCATCCTGTGGAACGACACACGCAGCTTCAAGGAAGCCGCTGCGCTCGACGCCGACCCGCGCTTTCGCGCTTTGACCGGCAATATCGTGTTTCCGGGTTTCACAGCGCCGAAGCTCGTCTGGGTGAAGAACAACGAGCCGGATATCTTCGCCAAGGTCCGCAAGGTGCTGCTGCCCAAGGACTATCTGCGGCTCTGGCTGTCGGGCGAACACATCTCGGAAATGTCGGACTCCGCCGGCACCAGCTGGCTCGATACCGGCAAGCGCAAGTGGTCGCCTGAACTGCTGGCTGCTACGGGTCTGGATGAAAGCCAGATGCCCCTCCTGGTCGAAGGCACCGACAAGGCCGGCACATTGCGCGGTGAACTGGCCTCCAAATGGGGCATGGGCTCGGATGTCGTCATCGCCGGCGGGGCAGGCGACAATGCGGCCTCGGCCTGTGGCATGGGGACCGTCGGCGAGGGTCATGCCTTCGTCTCGCTCGGTACATCGGGCGTGCTGTTTGCCGCCAATGCGCGCTATCTGCCGAAGCCCGGAAGCGCCGTGCACGCCTTCTGCCACGCGCTGCCCAACACATGGCACCAGATGGGCGTTATCCTCTCGGCCACCGATGCGCTGAACTGGTATTCCGGCATCGCGGGCAAGTCCGCCGCTGAACTGACGTCGGAACTCGGCGACGAACTCAAGGCGCCGACTTCGGTGACTTTCCTGCCCTATCTCTCCGGCGAACGCACGCCGCATAACGATGCGAAAATCCGCGGCGTCTTCACCGGCCTCGGCCATGAATCCTCGCGGGTGGTGCTGACCCAGGCGGTGCTCGAAGGCGTCACCTTCGCCATCCGTGACAATCTTGAAGCCTTGAAAAGCGCCGGCACCAGCATTTCTCGCGTCACTGCGATCGGCGGCGGTTCGCGGTCGAGATACTGGCTGAAGTCGATCGCCACATCGCTCGGCGTGCCGGTCGATATCCCGCAGGACGGCGATTTCGGTGCTGCCTTCGGCGCGGCACGCCTCGGCCTGATCGCAGCGACGGGCGCGGACCCCGTGCAGATCTGCACGCCGCCTGCCACTGATGAAACCATCGAACCGGCATCGGCGCTCACCTCGGCCTACGAGGAGGCCTATATCAGCTACCGCAAGACCTATCCCGCCATATCGGCACTTTGATCAAGCAGCATAATTCTAGGAAGGAGACTCCCAATGTCCACAGGCTTTTTCGGCAATATCGAGAAGATCAAATACGACCCCAATTCCACCAGCCCGCTTGCGTTTCGTCACTACAACAAGGATGAAGTGGTGATGGGCAAGCGGATGGAGGATCACCTCCGTTTCGCCGTTGCCTATTGGCATACATTCGTCTGGCCGGGCACCGACCCGTTCGGCGGCAACACATTCGAACGTCCATGGTTCGAGGACTCGATGAAGGCGGCCAAGCTCAAGGCCGATGTCGCCTTCGAATTCTTCTCGCTGCTCGGCACGCCCTATTACTGCTTCCATGACGCCGACGTGCGCCCTGAAGGCAAGAACTTCGCCGAGAACACGGGGAATCTCAACGAGATCGTCGATTACTTCGCCGAGAAGCAGGCCGCCACCGGCGTCAAGCTGCTCTGGGGCACAGCCAACATGTTCTCCAATCGCCGCTATATGTCGGGTGCCGCGACCAATCCCGATCCGGAAGTCTTCGCCTTTGCCGCTGCCACGGTGAAGACCTGCATCGATGCGACCCACAAGCTCGGTGGTGAGAATTACGTTCTGTGGGGCGGCCGCGAAGGCTACGAGACGCTGCTCAACACCAACCTCAAGAAGGAGATGGACCAGGCCGGCCGCTTCCTCAACATGGTGGTCGAGTACAAGCACAAAATCGGCTTCAAGGGCACGATCCTGATCGAGCCGAAGCCGCAGGAGCCCTCCAAGCATCAGTACGACTACGACGTTGCCACGGTCTATGGCTTCCTCAAGAAGTACGGCCTCGAAAACGAAGTGAAGCTCAATATCGAGCAGGGTCATGCCATCCTCGCCGGCCACACCTTCGAGCATGAACTGGCGCTCGCCAATGCCCATGGCATCCTGGGTTCGATCGACATGAACCGCAACGACTATCAGTCCGGCTGGGATACCGACCAGTTCCCCAATAATGTGCCGGAGATGGCGCTGGCCTATTATCACGTGCTCGAGGGCGGCGGCTTCACCACCGGCGGCACCAATTTCGACGCCAAGCTGCGCCGCCAGTCGATCGAGCCGGAGGACCTGCTGATCGGTCACATCGGCGGTATCGATTGCTGCGCCCGTGGCCTCAAGGCCGCAGCGAAGATGATCGAGGACAAGGCGCTGTCCGGCCCGCTCGCCGAACGCTATGCCGGCTGGGATAAGCCGGAGGGTAAGGCGTTGCTCGACAAGTCCGCGTCGCTCGAAAGCATTGCCGCGATGGTCGAGGCAAAGGACATCAATCCGAAGCCGGTGTCGGGTCGCCAGGAGTTGCTCGAAAACATCGTCAATCGTTACGTTTGATGAAAACCGGGAGACGGCCACTGGCCGTCTCCCGAATTACTTCCCGAAGGCGCGGCTGGAAATCGAGATGGAATTGCCGCTCGGGTCCTTGGCATTGGCGAACTGATAGCCATCTGCCTGATGGATCGATCCGAACTCCAGGCCCTTGGCGCTACTTTGGGCACAGAACGCCTCGACATTCTCCACATCGAAAACCAATTTCACCAGCACCTGCCCCATCTTCTGGCCCTTGCCTGCCGGATGGACCATCAGATTGACGCCGCCATCGGGCGCGACCAGTTCGACGATGCGGTCGCCGTCGAGCCGTTCCGCCTTGTAACCGAAATGCTTTTCGTAGAAGCCGATGGTCGCTTCGACATCCCTGACATAGAGCACGAGCCTGCCGAGACGCATGCGACTACCGCTTCATCCACTGTCGCGACGGACCGGATACCGAATTCCGCACTACAAGGTCCGGCATCAGCAGGATCTCGCTCTCGGGGGGCACGCCATCGCCCAGAAGGTCGAGCAGCAGCGCCATGGCATGCTTGCCGATTGCGGTGCGCGGCTGGCGGATCGTGGTCAGCGACGGCGACATGAACACGGCCTGCGGCACGTCGTCGAAACCGGTGACCGAGAAATCGCGCGGAATGTCATAGCCACGGGCGAAAAGACCCAGCATCACGCCGATCGCGGTCTGGTCGTTGACGCACATGAAGGCGGTCGGCAGCGTGTCGCGGACGAAAAGCTGTTCGACTGCGAGCCGACCGCTTTCGATCGTGCCGTCGCCTTCCAGCACGATCCGCAGATCGGGCGAAATTCCCGCTGCATCGAGGCCGGCTTCATATCCCATCCGCCGCCGCCCATAGGCGAGCCGGGTTCGGGAGTCGCCGATGAAGGCGATCTTGGTGTGGCCCTCGGCGATCAGCAGGTCGACCGCCTTGCGGGCGCCGACGATGTCATCGACGCCGACATAGGGAATGCCGCCATTGAAGACGGGCTCGAAGACGCCGACGCATGGCGGCAGGCGCGCGGTCATCGCCTGATGGCCGAAGGGCAGGATGCCGGTGAACAGGATCAGCCCGGCCGCCTGGTTGGAATTGAGGAATTTCAGATATTCGAGGCCGCGTTGTGCATCGTTCTGGGTGTGGCCGATGAGGATGCCATAGCCGTGCGAACGCGCCTCGTTTTCCAGGCCGACGAGAATATTGGAAAAATTCGGGTCGCCGATATCGGGCGCCACGACGAGAATCATGTTCGATCGGCCGAGGCGCAGGCTGCGCGCCATGGCATTGGTCGTATAGCCGGTGATCGCGATTGCCTGATTGACCTTCAGCCGCGTCGAAGTGGCCACTTTCTCCGGATTGTGGATCGCCCGCGAGACCGTTGCGATCGACACCTCTGCGATGCGAGCGACGTCTTCAATCGTTGCGGGTGCGGAATTCGACAATGCGTTCTGCCTTGGGATTCGGCCAGGGGCTGGTCTTCGCCGCGACACTACACAGACTTGTTCCGAGGTCAAAGCTCGGCGCCAGAAAATCCGTGATATCTCCAAATGTAAACCTTTACATGATCGATGTAAAGGTTTACATGATCTACCCAAGCGGTCAATGAACCGCAGGGAGGAAGACGATGGAAGCGGGGCAGTCCGGCAACAGCGACACTGTGTTGTCCGCCAAACGGATCAGCAAATCCTTCAGTGGCGTGCAGGTTCTTTTCAGCGTCAATTTCGACCTCAGGAAGGGCGAAGTCCATGCGCTGATGGGCGAGAACGGCGCCGGCAAATCCACCCTCGTCAAAATCCTTTCAGGTTTCGAGCAGCCGAGCTCCGGCGAGATCCTTCTCGACGGCAAGCCGATCATGCTGCCCGCCAATGGCGCCGCCGAGGCGCTCGGCATCGTCATCATCCATCAGGAATTCAACCTCGCCGAACACCTGACTGTCACCGAGAGCCTTTTTCTCGGCCGCGAGATCACCCGTTTCGGCGTCCTCGATCGCAAGCGCATGCAGGCCGAGACGCGAGCGGTGCTCGACCAGCTCGGCTCGCGTGTCGACGAGAACGCGCTGATCAGCTCGCTCGCCGTCGCCGACAAGCAGATGGTCGAGATCGCCAAGGCGATCAGCCGCGACGCGCGTGTCGTGTTCATGGACGAACCGACGGCGGTGTTGTCGCGCGACGAGACGCGCATCCTGTTCGACCAGGTGCGCAGGCTGCGCGACAAGGGCACCAGCTTCGTCTTCGTCTCCCACAAGATCGATGAGGTCATGGAGCTCACCGACCGCGTGACCGTGCTGCGCGATGGCCAGTGGGTGAAGACATCGCCGACCGCCATTCTCGATGGCGAGGCGATCGCGCAGCTGATGGTCGGGCGCGAACTCTCCAGCCTTTACCCCGCCAAGCATGAGCCGAATGTCGATGAGAAGATCGTGCTGTCCGTGCGCCACGTCTCGACCGGCTTCGTCAAGGATGCGAGCTTCGAAGTGCGCCGGGGCGAGATCATCGGCTTCTCGGGTCTGATCGGATCCGGCCGCACCGAGCTCATGGAAGCCGTCGTCGGCCTGCGCCCGCGCGCCTCGGGCGAAGTCCGCGTCCATAACGAAGTGCTTGTCGCCGATGACCTGCACGCGGCCAATCGCGCCGGTCTCGGCTACATGACCAAGGATCGCAAGGCCAAGGGCCTGCTGTTGAATTCCGGCCTCATCGCCAATCTCACCCTGCAGTCGCTCGGGCAGCATTCGCGCTACGGATATCTCGATCCGACGAGCGAGATCGCCGCGATGGCGCGCGCCAAGCGACGTTTCGACATAAGGGTGCGCGATGCCGGCGTGGTGGCCGGCCGCATGTCCGGGGGCAACCAGCAGAAACTGCTGCTCGCCAAGGTCATGGAGACCGAACCGCAGATCATCATCATCGACGAGCCGACGCGCGGCATCGATGTCGGCACCAAGCAGCAGATCTATCATTTCATCTCGGCTTTGGCGCGCGAGGGGCGGTCGATCATCGTCGTCTCTTCGGAGATGCCCGAGGTGATCGGGCTCTGCACGCGGATCGCCGTCATGCGCGAAGGCCGGATCGTCGGCGTGCTGGAAGGCGACGAGATTTCCGAACAGGAGATCATGCGCTACGCGGCGGGCCTGAAGAAAAAGCAGGCTGCCTGATCGCGGCAGTCGAGGAAAATACCGGGCAGCCTGAAAGGGCATCGGGACGGAGGTTGTTGTGGCTATGAGTGTAAACGAAGAAAGCAAGGCACTGGAGAGACCGCGCCGTTCCTGGCGTGATGTCGATCTGAGGGCAGTGGCGCCCTTTGCCGCGCTGATATTGCTGCTCATCCTGGGCGCGATCGTCAATCCGAACTTCATCGGCATCACCAACCTCGCCAATGTCGCGACCCGCAGCGCCTTCATTGCCATCATCGCGGTGGGCGCCACTTTCGTGATTTCGTCGGGTGACCTCGATCTGTCGGTCGGGTCGATGGTGGCCTTCGTCGCCAGCCTGATGATCCTGTTCATGAATTCGGGCGTCATCGCCGATCCGATGCTGATGCTGCTGACATCAGGGTTGCTGACGGTGCTGATCGGCGCCGCCTGCGGCCTCGCCAATGGCCTGATCACCACGCTGGGCAAGATCGAGCCCTTCATCGCCACGCTCGGCACGATGGGCATCTATCGCGGCCTGACCACATGGCTGTCGCAGGGCGGTGCCATCACGCTGCGCGAACCGGAACTCCAGACGCTCTATCGCCCGGCTTATTTCGGCTCGATCCTAGGCGTGCCGGTGCCGATCGTCATCATTATCGCGGTCACAGCAGTGGCGGCCTTCATCCTATACCGTACCCGCTATGGCCGTCATGTCGTCGCCGTCGGCTCCAACCGTGATGTCGCCCGCTATTCCGGCATCCATGTCGACCGCGTCCGCACCATCGCCTTCGTCATCCAGGGCCTCTGCGTTGCCATCGCCGTGCTGCTCTACGTGCCGCGCCTCGGCTCGACCTCGGCGACGACGGGCATCCTGTGGGAATTGCAGGCGATCACCGCCGTCGTTGTCGGCGGCACGGCGCTCAAGGGTGGCGCCGGCCGTGTCTGGGGCACGATTTGCGGCGCCTTCATCCTCGAACTGGTGGGCAATATCATGCTGCTCTCCAACTTCATCAGCGAATATCTGATCGGTACCATTCAGGGCTCGATCATCATCATTGCGATGCTCGTCCAGCGGACGCTGACGCGAAAATCGTGAGAAAAGGCCGGGTTACCGGGCCGCCCGGCTTGTCGAAGCCAAGGGTCCGGAAACGCACAGGGAGTGAGAAATGTTGAAGAAGATCATAGGGGTGGCGTTTATCGCCGCTGCCCTGGCCGGCACCGCGCTGGCCCAGGAAAAGAAGACCATCGGCGTATCGATCCCGGCAGCCGACCACGGCTGGACGGCAGGCGTCGTCTATCATGCCGAGCGCGTCGCCGAGCAGATCCGCAAGGAATATCCTGATGCCAACGTCATCGTGAAGACGTCGCCCGATCCGGCAAGCCAGGCCAACGCGATCCAGGACCTCGCGGTCCAGGGCCTCGATGCGCTCGTCATCCTGCCGACCGATCCGGATCCGCTCGTCAACGCGATCAAGGAAGTCAAGGCGGCCGGCACGTTCGTGACCATCGTCGACCGTGCGCCGAGCGTCATGGACAATTCCGTGCGTGACCTCTACGTGGCCGGCAACAACCCGGCTCTCGGCCAGACCGCCGGCGAATACATCAAGTCCAAGACGCCTGACGCACAGGTCGTCGTGATCCGCGGCATGCCGATTCCGATCGATCAGCAGCGGCAGGACGGCTTCGACAAGGGTATCGAAGGCTCCAACGTCAAGGTTCTCGATCGCCAGTTCGGCAACTGGAATCGCGACGACGCCTTCAAGGTCATGCAGGACTACCTGACCAAGTATCCGAAGATCGATGTGGTTTGGTGCCAGGACGACGACATGGCCGTCGGCGTGCTGCAGGCGATCGAACAGGCCGGCCGCACCGACATCCAGTATGTCGTCGCGGGCGCAGGCTCCAAGGACATGGTCAAGCGCGTCATGGACGGCGACAAGATGATCCCGGTCGACGTTCTCTATCCGCCGGCAATGGTCGGCACCGCAATGGAACTCACCGCAGCAGCCATCTTCAACCAGGTTCCGGTCCACGGCACCTACACGCTGGATGCGACCCTGATCACCAAGGACAATGCGAAGAACTACTACTTCCCCGATTCGCCGTTCTGATCGAATAGTCTGAAAGTGAAGCGATCTGCCCGGTTCGCCGGGCAGATTTTATGTTTGGCCCCGTTTGGCCGGTTGTATGGCCCGGGGATTTTTGATTAAAACGTTTTCGGCAACGTTGCAGAAGCATCTAGGGAGGAAGCTAATGAAGACGATCAAGGGCCCAGCCCTGTTTTTGGCGCAGTTCGCAGGCGACGCGGCGCCGTTCAATTCCTGGAAATCGATCACCAAATGGGCAGCCGATATCGGCTACAAGGGCGTGCAGGTTCCCTCCTGGGACGGAAGGCTGATCGACCTCAAGAAGGCTGCGGCCTCCAAGGATTATTGCGATGAATTTGCCGGTGTCGCGCGCGAGAACGGCATCGAGATCACCGAGCTTTCCACCCATCTTCAGGGCCAGCTTGTGGCCGTCCACCCCGCCTATGACGAGCCTTTCGATGGCTTCGCGGCGCCTGAAGTGCGAGGCAATCCGAAAGCGCGCCAGGCTTGGGCCGTCGATCAGGTGAAGCTGGCGCTGACCGCGTCGAAGCATCTCGGCCTCAACGCCATGGCGACCTTCTCCGGTGCGCTGGCGTGGCCCTATATCTATCCCTGGCCGCAGCGTCCTGCCGGCCTTGTCGAAACCGCGTTCGATGAACTCGCCAAGCGCTGGAAGCCGATCCTCGATCATGCCGATGCCAATGGCGTTGATGTCTGCTACGAGATCCATCCGGGCGAAGACCTGCATGACGGCATCACCTACGAGATGTTCCTCGAGCGCACCGGCAACCATGCCCGCGCCAACATGCTCTACGATCCCTCGCACTATGTCCTGCAGTGCCTGGATTACCTCGATAACATCGACATCTACAAAGACCGGATCAAGATGTTCCATGTCAAGGACGCCGAGTTCAACCCGACCGGCCGGCAGGGCGTCTATGGCGGCTACCAGAGTTGGGTCAATCGCGCCGGCCGCTTCCGTTCGCTCGGCGATGGCCAGGTCGATTTCGGCGCGGTGTTCTCGAAAATGACCGCCAACGATTTCGATGGCTGGGCCGTGGTCGAATGGGAATGCGCGCTCAAGCATCCGGAAGACGGCGCGCGCGAAGGCGCTGAATTCGTCAAGCACCACATCATCCGCGTCACCGAAAAGGCGTTCGACGACTTCGCCGCCAGCGGCACGGACGACGCGGCAAACCGCCGCTTGCTCGGAATTTGAGAGAGGATCGAACCAATGGCAATTGAAGGTACAACGGCTTCGTTCGAGCCCCGCATCAAGCTCGGCATGGTGGGCGGCGGCTCAGGCGCGTTCATCGGCGCGGTGCATCGCATCGCGGCCCGCATCGACGATCATTACGAACTCGTCGCCGGCGCGCTGTCATCGACGCCGGAGAAATCGCGCCAGTCGGGCACTGAGCTCGGCCTGCATCCCTCGCGCATCTATGACGACTTCAAGTCGATGGCGATCCGTGAGGCCAAGCTCAAGGACGGCATCGAGGCGGTGTCGATCGTCACGCCGAACCACATGCACTATCCGGCGGCCAAGGAATTCCTCCGCCGCGGCATCCACGTCATCTGCGACAAGCCGCTGACATCCAACCTCGCCGATGCCAAGAAGCTCTTGAAGATCGCCGAGGAATCCGACGCGCTCTTCGTGCTGACCCACAATTACACCGGCTATCCGATGGTCCGCCAGGCGCGCGCGATGGTGGCATCCGGCGAACTCGGCGAAATCCGTCTGGTGCAGATGGAATATCCGCAGGATTGGCTCGCCGAGCCGATCGAGCAGAGCGGCCAGAAGCAGGCCGAGTGGCGGACGGACCCGGCCAGGACGGGCGTCGGCGGTTCGACCGGTGATATCGGCACGCATGCCTACAATCTCGGTTGCTTCATCTCGGGTCTCGACCTCGAGGAACTCGCAGCCGACGTGCATACCTTCGTCAAGGGCCGTCGCGTCGATGACAATGCGCATGTGATGATGCGCTTTGCCGGCGGCGCCAAGGGTCTTCTCTGGTGCAGCCAGGTGGCGACCGGTCACGAGAATGGCCTCAAGGTCCGTGTCTACGGCACCAAGGGCGGGCTGGAATGGGTGCAGGCCGATCCGAACTATCTGTGGTTCACGCCGCTCGGCAAACAGCGCCAGCTGATCACCCGCAACGGCGCCGGCGCCGGCCCCGAAGCAGGCCGTGTCAGTCGCATACCGTCGGGCCATCCGGAAGGCTATCTCGAAGGCTTTGCGACCATCTACACCGAGGCCGCCAAGGCGATCATCGCGAAGCGCAAGGGCCAGAAGGTTGACAAGGACGTGCTCTACCCGACCGTCCAGGATGGCGTGAAGGGCGTGGCCTTTATCGAGGCCTGCATCGCCTCATCGAAGCGCAATGGTGCGTGGGTCAAGGTCTGACCTGATCATCGGGACAAGATGCTATCGCGGGCTCTTCTTCCGCGGTAGCGCCCGCTTTGGGCGAAACGCGAGCGCGGCACTATGAGCGTGAACGGCCCAGTCGGATAGAACATCGACATCATCCAGGATTTCGGCGGGCGCTTCATAGTAGCTTGCAACGGTCACCGTTTTCGAAATCCCTGAATAGGCAAAGGGCACGGCACCCAAGGCTTCGAACGCGTTTCGGCTTTCGTCATCGACTCGCAGATAAAGCGAGCCTTTCATGACAAAAGCGAATTGAACGCCGTGCAATTTCAACGCCGCTCCCCCGAAGAACCGTCCGGTTGCAATCGGCCCAAGCAGATGCAGACGTTCGGCAATTTCGCGCGACAATTCCAGCGCGGAGGCGATGCTCATGGCACCGCGCGTTGTTCCGCGGCATGGAAGAATCCGCTGATATGTTGTAGCCGGCCATCGCCCGCGAGCGTCGCGAAACTTGTGCCCGCCTGAAGCACAGCACCGTCAGGTCCGTGCAGCGCCCAATTCGCAAGCGACCGGCCATGATGGTGCAGAACCGACCGGATCTGGAACTGTGCGTCCGGTACGCTCTGCTGGAACTGGCCCATATAGGTAGAGAGCCCGGCTGGTCCTTCTATAAGGCCATTCGGATCGCAGTAAGTTGCGTCAGCAGCGAGACATGCCGCGAGTTCGATACTACGTTCCTGTTCTTTCAGCGACCAAATCGCTGCATATCGCTTCCACACTACGTCAGATGTCATCATGAGCCTCCAGTTCTTTGAATTCGGCGGCAACAAGCCGCAGAAGCGCGTGTTTATCTTGCCGCGCGCGGACGAGCACCAGTATGCCCTGGTAAAGGGCAAGCAATTTCGTCGCTGCGACATCGGGATCGATCCCGGCGCGTAACCTGCCGGCAGTGCGAGCGGCATGCAGCCGGTCAGCAAACGTAGCTGAGAGAATAGCCAGGCCTTCGCAGACATGCCGATGAGCATCACCTGTCGTGTCAAATTCCAACGCAGAGTTGGTGATCAGACAGCCATAACTTTCATCGTTTGGCTCCTGCATCAGCGAGGCGAAAAGATCACGTAGACCTGCCAAGCCAGCCTCGGGTGGCGCGAAACGATCGATACGGCCACGCAGTACCGCTTGATTGTAGTAATTGAACGACGCATTGAACAAGCCCGCCTTGTCGCCAAAACTGTTGTAGATACTGCCGGCTTTCAGCCCTGTCGCTTCTTCGAGTTCCCGGATCGATGCGCCCTGATATCCCCGCCGGCGGAAGGCTTGCATCGCGCCTTTCAACACGGACGTCTCATCATAGGATCGGGTACGTGGCATGAAGACCTCATTTTTGAATTCATATTCTAGAATAGCCGCTAAAAAAACGCGTGTCAACAACCAATGTGCGGAAACGTGGCGTACCGGCGCATACGGAATAGGGCTGCAACGTTACAGTTCTTGCGTTCTCCGCTATACAAGGTCGGTCGGCTTGGCTAAATACGCCGCTGAACTTGGCCCTGCCGCTGTCCGTGAACAGAAGATGGATGTTTTCATTATGGATCCGAAGAAACTCGCCGCCCGTTTTCCGGGCGATTTCGTGTTCGGCGTTGCCACCGCCGCCTTCCAGATCGAGGGTGCGACGAAGGCCGATGGCCGCAAGCCGTCGATCTGGGATGCATTTTCCAACATGCCGGGCCGCGTCCATAACCGCGACAATGGCGATGTCGCCTGCGATCATTACAACAGGCTCGACGAAGACCTCGACCTGATCAAGGAGATGGGCGTCGAAGCCTATCGCTTCTCGATCGCCTGGCCGCGCATCTATCCCGATGGGACCGGCCCGCTCAACGAGACGGGTCTCGACTTCTACGATCGCCTCGTCGATGGCTGCAAGCAGCGCGGCATCAAGACCTACGCGACGCTCTATCACTGGGACCTGCCGCTGGCGCTGATGGGCGATGGCGGCTGGACTTCGCGCTCGACGGCACATGCTTTCCAGCGTTACGCCCAGACCGTGATCCGCCGTCTCGGTGACCGACTCGATGCGGTGGCGACGTTCAACGAGCCCTGGTGCTCGGTCATTCTCTCGCATCTCTACGGCATCCACGCGCCGGGCGAGCGCAATATGCAGGCGATGCTGCATGCCGCCCACTACACCAATCTCGCCCACGGCCTTGGCATCGAGGCGATCCGCGCCGAGGCGCCGAAACTGCCGGCCGGCATCGTCTATAATGCCATGTCCGTTATCCCGGCCAGCGACCGTGCCGAGGACAAGGCCGCCGCAGCGCGCGCCGAGGATTTCCACAATGGCCTGTTCTTCGGCCCGGTCTTCAAGGGCGAATATCCCGAAGCCGTGCTCAGCGCCTTCGAGCCGATCATTCCCAAAATTGAGGACGGCGACCTCAAGATCATTTCGCAGAAGATCGACTGGTGGGGCCTGAACTATTACACGCCGATGCGTGTAGCGCATGATCCGAGCCCCGAAGCTGTGTTTCCGGCGACCGTCCAAGCGCCCTTCGTCCATCCCGAGAAGACCGATATCGGCTGGGAGATCGATTCCTCCGGCCTCAACCATGTCGTCCGCGATCTGTACGGCAAGTACGACCTGCCGGATTGCTACATCACCGAGAATGGCGCCGCCTATAATATGGGAGTTGGTGCTGATGGCGAGGTCGATGACCAGCCGCGCCTTGACTATTATGCCGACCATCTCTCGGTGACAGCCGACCTCATCAAGGAGGGCTTTCCGATGCGGGGCTATTTCGCCTGGTCGCTGATGGACAATTTCGAGTGGGCGGAGGGCTACAGAATGCGCTTCGGTCTCGTCCATGTCGATTACGAAACCCAGGTCCGCACGATGAAGAAGAGCGGCAAGTGGTACAGCAAGCTGGCGCAGGAGTTTCCCAAGGGCAATTTCGTCAGCAGCGGTCGCGCTGACGCCGCCGAGTGAGATGAAGCTCCTCGGGATTTCAGGCAGCCTGCGCCGGGTTTCGACCAATTCGGCGCTGCTCCGGGCGCTGGCCGAGAATGCCCCGGATGACGTCACCATTGAGATTAGCGAGTTGATCGGCGAACTGCCGATCTTCAATCCCGATCGCGAGGGCGATCTCACCCCGTCCATCGTTGAAGCCCTCGGCCGCCAGATCCGGGAGGCCGATGGATTGATCTTCGCCTGTCCGGAATATGCCCACGGCATTCCCGGCGGCCTCAAGAATGCGCTCGACTGGATGGTGTCGCGCGACGAAATCCCCGGCAAGCCGGCGATGCTGGTTCGCGCCTCGACCCGCAGCGACCATGCTCTCGGTGCGCTGCAGGAAGTGCTGCGTACCATGTCGCTCAGGCTGACGCCGGAGGTCGGCTTTTCGGTTCATCTCCTGGGAAATGCGGCGGAAAGGATGGAGGAAATCCTTTCCGCCGCAGAGGCCCGTGACGGCATGCGGCAAGCGCTTGCGCGCTTCGATGCCTTCATCAGGGCCGAGCGCTCGGGGTAACCACCCGCTTGGCGATGACGTTCCCGACCGGCAGGACGAGGAATTCCGTCGGCTTGTTGATGCGGTCACCATTCATCAGGCGGATCAGGTCATCGACGCCTTCCACCGGCTGGTCGTCGATCGACAGCACCAGATCGCCTTCCTGCAGGCCCGCGCGCTCGGCAGGCCCGTCGGGCTCCAGGCGCCGTATCCGCACCGACGTCTGGGCGATGACGCCGGCCCGCACGGCGATATGCCTCGGCAGCGCCACGGTATCGGCTGCGACGCCGATATAGGCGCGCCGGACATGGCCGAACCGCAGGATCTCGGAGATCACATAGTTGGCGGTATTCGAGGCGACCGCAAAGGCGATGCCCTGCGCGCCCCGGATCACAGCGGTGTTGACGCCGATCACCTCGCCGGCTGATGAGATCAGCGGCCCGCCGGAATTGCCGGGGTTGAGCGCCGCATCTGTCTGAATTACGTCATCGATCAACCGGCCGTTCTGGGCGCGCATCGAGCGGCCGAGCGCGGAGATCACGCCGGCGGTCACCGTCCATTCGAAGCCGAGCGGATTGCCGATGGCGACGGCGATCTGGCCGCGCTTCAGGTTCTTCGAGTTGCCGAGCGGTGCGGCGACGCCAAGGCTGGTATCGGTGCGGATCAGTGCGATATCGGTATCCGGATCGCGGCCGAGCACGCGCGCTTCGCTGGCGACGCCATCCTGCATCCGCACGCGAACGCTCTTGGCATCGGCGACGACATGGTTGTTGGTGACGATCAACCCATCCGGCGAGATGACGAAGCCCGAGCCCTGTCCGCCGCGACCATTGGCGCCCACGGTGATCTGGGCCACCGAAGGGCCGATCAGTTCGACGGCGTGGGAAATGGTTTGTGAATAGGCGTCGAGCAGTTGGCGATCGGGCGCGGTGTGGAATTCCCGGTCAATATGGCCCATCGAGATGTCCTCGGCGGCAACGGGCCAGCCAAGGCGGCGGACACCCTCCACCGGCCTCATTCCGGCGCGTCCGCGTTTGAATGAAACTTGATGAGACTGAAATATGGATGCGATGCCGCTGTTTCAAGCGGCGCTCAAATCGGGGGCCGATGCTGGTATCAAAGCCAGCCGAGAAGCGTGGCTTCGCGCAGTGCAAAGCCGATACAAGCCACAAGCAAGCAGACGACCACGATAACGGAAGGCCATTTGTTGTTTGTATCCGATTCCATTTGTTGGCTTCCCCGGAATTTATTGCTTAATGAATCACCGGCTGCGCCCCCTATGTATTGGGACGTCAAACGGCTGAAAATGGGATATCCGCCGCCGGAATTGGTTTCCGGCAGCGGGTGGGGTAGCGGGAGCCTTTGTGCAGGGCTGCGGATAGCTCCCGTTATGGTGTCCCGGCGCGGCTTGCGAGCAAGCCGTGTCGGGGCTTTCCATTGGCGGATTCATGAATCCGCCCGAAGCAGAGCTAGCCGGGGCTGCGTGACACAGGCGTGACACGATCATACGAACTGGTGATTGGTCCCGGCTTACTTGAAACCGGCGCGCCGCAGCCCCTCGCGATAATGTGCCTGCTGGGCCGGGTCGCGGATCGGAATGAGCGCCAGCCACTTGTCGGTCTCGAAGTCGGGGAAATTCTCCATTGTCCGCCGCATATAGGCGCGAGCCTTGCGCATATCCCCCAGCATGGCCCAGCAGGCGGCGTTGAAGCGCAGCACGTTGGTCTGGTCGGCAACATGGGTAAGGTCGTCGATCGCGGCCTCGTAGCGATGCAGCGAATAGTTCGCGCCCGCTTTGGTCCACCAGTAGTAATCCGGCGCAAACGGATTGAGTTCGAAGGCGAGATTGATCTTGGCGAGCGCGTCCTCGAGCCGCGAGGCATGGACGAGCGTGTCGGCATGATCGGCGATCAGGTCGGCATGTGAAGGCGCAATACGTTCGGCGATTTCGAAAAGCTCGATGCTTTCGTCGAAAGCACCTCGATAGAGCCGCGAGACGCCAAGCTGATGAAAGCCATCCGAGCCGTCATCGTCGGCGTTGATCGCGGCTTGAGCATATTTTTCCGACAGCTTGAGCAATTCCGTGTCGCCGCGCGCCGTCACGAGCCATTCGAGATGCGCGGTCCGGGAGAGGCCACCGAGCGCCGGCGAGAAGTCCGGCATCTCCTTGAGCGTCTCGCGAAACGCCTTTCGGGCGCGTCGGATATCCGGCAATTCCATGTTTCGTATGTAATGCTTGCCGATGAGGAAATTCTGATACGCGGTCGGCGTCGTGGCCCGGCCGATGCGGGAGAATTCGTGCCGCTCGATCTGGGAAAGAGCCACTGCGGCGAGCCGGCGGACCAAGGTATTGTAGCTGGCGCCGAGGCTCGCGGGATCGACCGGCAGGCGTTCCGCCCATATGGTCGCGTCTTCTGGAACGCTGACGAGCGAGGCGAACAGGGCGTCGACCTCGGCCCCGGGTGTAAAGCGCGTTTCCAGCACATAGGATACATCGCAGTTCCGGTAGGCTTCCTGCCGCGCGGCCTCGTCCATGGCGGCGACGCGGCGCGCGGTGTGTGGCGCCACCAGTTGAACGCTTCTTGCCCGGCAAAGGCCGATGGTCACATCCTCTAGCAGGCTCGTGGCGAGCAGGCCCGTACCCTTGATATTGCCGAGCGGTGGGGGCATCAGCATGAGGCGGGGCAGTCCGGTCCTTGGCGAAAAGGGCGCGGTGGTCGGCCGCTCTGCGACTGGTACCGCCGGCAAGCGCTCGATGGCCTGTCGGGCGGCGTGATCGCGAATTGCAAGCATGCCGCCATCGGGCTGCGCGTTCAAATCCTTCTGCAGCCGGGCGCTGTATCGATCGAACATCGCTCTCGCCTGTGCGAAATTCCCCTCAGCGGTAAAAGCATTGATCAATATCCGGTAGGCGATCTCGCTATAGGGATCGAATTCGAGCAGGCGATAGGCAGCCTGCCTCTGCATATGTTCACGCGAGAGTTGGTCGGGCTCGCGGGCGAGGGCTTCGAGCGCCTGCGCAAAGCGTGAAAGCACGTGTTCCTGCTGCTCGGCGAGCCACAGTTCCGCCCTCTCGGAGGAGGTGCCGACGCCCGCGAAGAAGGCGCCCGTGACATGGGCGAGCGACATTTCGACGATATCCAGGGGACGATTGGCCGGCAGGTCCTTCAACCGCAGGAAGTCGCAATCGACACCGCCGGCCGGTGCCAGAACATCATTTTCCCGCAGTTCGAGAAGCGTAGTGCCGATCTCCTGCTGCCGGATTTTGACGCGGGACAGCAACTGCCGCAGATTAACCAGCGGATTGCTCGCATCCTCACCCCAGAGAAATGCCGCAAGCTCCGCTCGGGTGACGCTCCGGCCAGGGCGTGTCGCGATGTAGCCGGCGGCGAGCAATCCCTTCTCGGGAAAGGCAATCACGACCCCGCTCTCATCGAGCAGACGCGGGCTTCCAAACGAAACGAGGGTCAGTGCCAAGGCCGCATACTACCTATCGAACAAAACACTCGCCGGCCAACCCGCCGAATGTTTTTCGCAAGTGCATCAGTAGCCTATGTAAACCAGCAGTAGCGCGCCGGTGTCAAGTTCCCTTGACGTTGCTAGAGTACGGAGACCACGGCCTTCGCCAGCTCTTCCAGCCGGTCCTCTTTCAGGCCCGCCACATTGAAGCGGCTGTCGCCGACCATGTAGATTCCATATTCGTCGCGCAGCCGATCGACCTGGGCTTCGGTGAGACCCAGCCGCGAGAACATGCCGCGATGATCGGCGATGAAATCGAAACGGTCGGAATTGGATTGCCGGCGCAAAGCCTCTGCAAAGCCCTTGCGAAGGTTGAGCATCCTCAGCCGCATCTCTTCGAGTTCCGCCTTCCAGTTGGCGCGAAGATCGTCATCCTCAAGGATGATGCGCACGGCGGCGGCGGCGTGATCCGGCGGCATGGAATAGAGCACGCGGGTCACGGTCAGCGCCTGGCTGCCGGCAATCTTTACGCTCTCGGCATCCTTACCGAGCAGGATGACGGCACCGACGCGGTCGCGATAAACGGAGAAGTTCTTCGAGCAGGACGTGGCGATCGCCATCTCAGGCACCTTGGTCGCGAGCAGCCGCGCGGGCGCGCAATCCTCTTCCAGGCCATCGCCGAAACCCTGATAGGCGAGGTCGACGAAGGGAAAGAGGTTCCGCTCGACCAGGAAGTCCGCGACTTTGGCCCATTGCGCCATATTGAGGTTAGCGCCCGTCGGGTTATGGCAGCAGCCATGTAGCAGGACGACGTCGCCCGGCTTGGCGGCCTTCAGACCTTCCAGCATGGCATCGAATTTCACGGTGCCGGAGGCAGCGTCGAAATAGGGATAGGTCGCGGTGGGCAGGTTCGCGGCTTTCAGGATCGGCGCGTGGTTCGCCCAGGTCGGATCGGAGAGCCATACGGTGGCATCCGGCTTTGCGCGCTTGAGCAGGTCGGCGATGGTGCGGAGCGCACCCGAACCGCCCGCCGTCTGGCAGGCGAACATGCGGCTGAGATCGGCATTGTCGCCGAACACCATCTTCAGCATGCCCTTGTTGAAACCTTCATCGCCGCCCATGCCGACATAGGTCTTGGTCGATTGGCTGTCATAGAGCCGCTTCTCGGCCTCTCGCACCGCCTTCATGATCACCGTCGCGCCCGATGCGTCCTTGTAGACGCCGACGCCGAGATCCATTTTCTCCGGCCTGGGATCGGCCTTGTAGAGAACCGAGAGGTTCAGGATCTTGTCTGGTGGTGCGGCAGTCAGCGTTTCGAACATCGGTTTCCCCTTAATGTGATTTCACGTGCCCATGTGCCGCTGGCCGCGCTCGCGGGCGAGACGCGCCTGCTTTTCGCGTTCGCGGAAGCGCATGCGGTCGTCGTCGGAGCGGACCTCGTAGCAGGCTGGACAGGAGACGCCGGCTTCGTATTGCGGCGAGGCCATTGCCTCTGAAGTCAACGGATTGCGGCAGGCGCGGCAGAGCTTGTGGTCGCCTTCCTGGAGATCGTGGACGACTGAGACGCGCTCGTCGAACACGAAGCAGGCGCCTTCCCACAGGCTCTCTTCTTCCGACACGTCTTCGAGATATTTCAGGATGCCGCCCTTGAGGTGATAGACCTCATCGAAGCCTTCCTGCTTCATGAAGGCCGTCGCCTTCTCGCAGCGTATGCCGCCGGTGCAGAACATCGCGATCTTCGGCTTGGATTTCAGTTCGCCATGCTCCTGCACCCACGCGGGAAAATCGCGGAATGTCTTGATGTTGGGATCGAGTGCGCCCTTGAAGGTGCCGATCGCCGTCTCATAGTCGTTGCGGGTATCGATGACTACAGTGTCGGGATCGCTGATCAGCGCGTTCCAGTCCTTCGGCGTCACATAGGTGCCGACCACACGCAAGGGGTCGATCGTCTCGACGCCCATGGTGACGATCTCTTTCTTGAGCTTCACCTTCATGCGCAGAAAGGGACGCTTCGAGGCGCGGCTTTCCTTGTGTTCGAGATTGGTGAATGCGGATAGGGAACGGAGATAGGCAAGCACGGCATGCACGCCCGCATCCGGACCGGCGATCGTGCCGTTGATGCCTTCATGGGCGAGCAACAGGGTTCCGCGCACGTCATTGGCCTCGCATAACGCCTGCAGCGGGTCGCGAAGGTTCTCGTGATCCGCAACCCGGACGAAATGATAGAGCGCCGCCACCAGGTATGGGCCGGTCGTTTCGGGTGCTGGAAGGGTCGTCTCATCGTTCATGGCCGGGGAATAACGCCTTTGGCCAAAAAGCGCAACGGGACCGCCCGTCGCAGATTCGCCATTGCCAGGGGGTCACTTCACGGCCGGCGTCAGCGGCGATCAAATATTGTCAGGATTCTGCAAATCGGCGACACCTTCGGCAATCCGCCAGGCCTTCAGCAGTTCGGCCTTGCGGCGCGGATAGCGCTTGCCCTGCGGTTCCATGCGCTGGATACGGTCGGTACGGAAATTGCGGAAGTCGTTGCGCATCTCGCACCAGGCGGCGATCACCCGCACCCGATCGTAATAGCCGAGCGCGAAGGGCCAGATGCGGCGCTGGGTTTCGGCGCCCACCGCATCGACATAGCCGATATCGACCATATGTTCGTTGCGGATCGCCTTCCGGACCAGCGACAGGTCCACGGCGTCCTTGACCTCGTTGTAGGCCGGCGGGATCAGGAGATTCGAGCTTTCGAGCTTGGGTTTGAGGTCGTCGGGTAGAACGGCGGCGATCTTGGCGAGAACGTTCGCCGCGGCGCGCGACAATTCGCTGTCGGTGCGGTTCGCCACCCAGCGCGATCCCAGCACCAGGGCTTCGATTTCATCCTCTGAGAACATGAGTGGCGGCAAGAGAAACCCCGGCTTCAAAATGTAGCCCATTCCGGGCTCGCCTTCGATATCGGCTCCCTGCGCCTGCAATGTCGCGACATCGCGATAAAGCGTGCGCAAGCTCACCCCTGTCTCCTCGGCGAGCCGCTGGCCGCTGACCGGCCGGCGATGGCGCCTGAGCGTCTGGATGAGTTCGAGTAACCGTTCGGAGCGTGACATATGTTGCAACCTGTTTCCGGCAGTAACGTAGCCCGCAATGCTGTCATATTATGGCAGCATTGAACAGGCAGTTTTGGCTCGACACGTCAGGGTCGCCGCGATATGAGAGCGGCGTTTTCAATCGTTTGAAGAGGATGATCAGATGAACGCCAAGACCGAGAAACTGCTTTCGACCCTCCGCTTGCAGCCGGTCGTGCCGGTCATCATCATCGAAGATATCAAGTCGGCGGTGCCGCTTGCCCGGGCGCTGGTCGCGGGCGGCTTGAAGGCACTGGAAATCACGCTGCGCACCGCTGCCGGCCTCGATGCGATCAAGGCGATTGCCGAGGAGGTCGAAGGCGGTGTCGTCGGCGCCGGTACCGTGCTCGATGCCAGGCAATGGGACCTCGCGGTCAAGGCCGGCTCCAAGTTCATCGTCTCGCCGGGCGCCGGTACGTCGGTGCTCGATGCCGCGGACCAGAGCGACATTCCGCTGCTTCCGGGCACCGCCACGGCAACGGAGGTCATGCAGGTTCGCGATCGCGGCTACACCGTGATGAAGTTCTTCCCCGCCGAACAGGCCGGCGGCGCGCCCTATGTCAACGCGCTCGCCTCGCCGTTCGCCGGTATCCAGTTCTGCCCCACCGGCGGCATCTCGCTGAAGAACGCCATGGATTACCTGTCGCTATCTAACGTCGTCTGCGTCGGCGGTTCGTGGGTGGCACCGAAGGCCATGGTTGCCGCAGGCGATTGGGCCGGCATCACCAAGCTCGCGGCCGAGGCTGCGGCGCTTAGGGGCTGAACCGCCCGCTCGCAAAAACGTCCTCGCCCTTTGTAATACTCCCGCCTTGATCCTATGTTCTCCTCCGACCTAAAGAGGCCAACAGGAGGAATTCATGTTCGATGCGAGGAAGTTGCTGGACCAGTTCCTGGGTTCGCAGGTGCCGGGCGCCGGTGGATCGGTGCGGGATCGTGCGGGCCAGCTTGGCCAGATGGCAAAGGACAATCCGCTCGCGACGGGCGCCATCGCCGCGGTTCTGCTCGGCACCAGCACGGGCCGGCAACTGGGCGGTTCGGCGCTGAAGCTCGGCGGCCTTGCTGCAATCGCGGGTCTCGGCTACCAGGCCTACAAGAACTGGCAGGCTGGAAACGAACCGCAGCCGGCTGACGCATCGACGGCCGCCACATCAGAGCCGCAACTGCTTCCAGCCCCGGAGGGCACCGGCTTTCACGTCGATGATGCAGCCAACAATGCGGATTTTGCCGTCATACTCGTCCGCGCAATGATCGCTGCGGCGCGCGCCGATGGCCATATCGACGATGCCGAGCGCGAGGCCGTCCTTGGCAAGGTGCGGCTCGCCGGTCTTGGGGCCGATGCCGAAGCCTTTCTGGAAGGCGAGCTTTCCAATCCGGTCGATCTCGATACAATCATCGCCGCGGCAACGACCGACAGCCAGAAGGTGGAACTCTACACTGCGTCCCGCATCGCCATCGAGCCGGACGGCCGCGCCGAACGTGGCTATCTCGATATGCTGGCCGGCCGGCTTGGCCTTGCCGATGCCCTCATCGATCACATCGAGGCGACTGTCGCCAGCGCCAAGGTGGTATGATATCCATCAGTTGATTTCATTTGCCTATCAGGTTGCGCGGTGATGAAAATCGCCGCGCAACTCACATCCGCGAGTATCCATGGAAGACCTCAAGAACTGGAAGCCCCGTCCGGCCCCCGAGTCCGTTACGCTCAAGGGCCGTTTCGTCACCATCATTCCCTATGTCAGGTCGGAGCACGCGGAAGCGCTCTGGAACGCGCTGGGGGGTATCGGCACCAATGAGCGGCTGAAATATTTCGCGGCGCCCGATTTCGCCAATGCGGAAGACTTCGCCAATTGGCTCGACAACGTCAAGAAGGCCGGCTGGCTGACGGAACTCTTCATCGACAACAAGACCGGCGCGGTCGTCGGCATGGCGCATTACATGCGCGCCGATCCGGCCAATGGTGTCGTCGAAGTCGGCGGAGTGGCGCATGGGCTGGCCATGGCGCAATCGCCCATATCGACCGAGGTCCATTACCTCATGGCCAAGCATGTCTTCGACGATCTCGGCTACCGCCGCTACGAATGGAAATGCGACAATGCCAACGAGCCCAGCAAGGTGACGGCCAACCGCCTCGGCTTCAGCTTCGAGGGCGTTTTCCGCAAGCACATGCTCTCGCGCGGCAAAAACCGTGATACTGCATGGTATTCGATGATCGATGACGAATGGCCAGCCCTGAAGGCGGCGTTCGAAGCCTGGCTCGACCCGTCCAATTTCGATGCCGACGGCAACCAGAAGCGCAAGTTGACGGATATCAGGAGCAGCCAGTCGACATGACCGAAAACGGCAACCAGACGCGCAGCAATGCCATAGCGGCCGCGATCATCCTCGCGGCTGCGGCCATTCTGCTGTATTTCATGCCGAATATCGTGCTCGGTATCGGGAAGTTTTCGCCGGTTCTCGGCTTTGCCGTGGGTGCATTGATCATTCTCGCTTTTTTCGGCATTTTCTGGCTTCGCAGCCGCTATCGGAAATAGCGTTTCGCGCGATCACGCACATTTTCACAAGGGCGTGAGAATTGTTGTGAAACAACTGCGGGCGAAGACGCGTATAGGATGGCGGAAGCAATTTGCGAGGATCATTCCATGCCCGCCTATAAAGTGCCGCATATCCCATCTCTAGAGATCACACCCAAATCGCTTTATCTGAAGCGCCGGCAGTTCCTTGCGGGCGCCGTGGCGTCCGGGCTCGTCGGACTGGCCGGTAGCGATGCATCCGCCGCGCTCAACGCGAAGCAATCCACCTACATCGTCAACGACAAGATCACGCCAAAGGAAGATGCGACCACCTACAACAATTACTACGAGTTCGGCACCAACAAGGAGGATCCGGCGAAATATTCCGGCGATTTCAAGCCGATGCCATGGAAGATCAAGATCGACGGCATGGTCGGCAAGCCGATGGAGGTCGATGTCGGCGACCTGATCGCCAGGATGCCGCTCGAGGAACGGATCTACCGGTTCCGCTGCGTCGAGGCGTGGTCGATGGTCATTCCCTGGACCGGCTTCATGCTGTCCGATCTGCTCAAGCAGGTGGAACCGCTCGGTAGCGCCAAATACGTCGCCTTCCAGACGGCGCTGAGGCCCGAGGAAATGCCGGGCGTCGCCTATGCCGTGCTCGACTGGCCCTACAAGGAAGGCCTCAGGCTCGACGAAGCCATGCATCCGCTGACCATCATGGCCGTCGGCATGTATGGCGATCTGCTACCCAACCAGAACGGCGCGCCGATCCGGTTGGTCGTGCCGTGGAAATATGGCTTCAAGAACGTCAAATCGATCGACAGGATCACGCTGACCGACCAGCAGCCGGTAACGGCCTGGAACACGGCGGCGCCGGATGAGTATGGCTTCTATTCCAACGTCAACCCGGAGCGTGATCATCCGCGCTGGAGCCAGGCAAGCGAGCGGGTGCTCGGGCAGGGCGGCGGCTTCTTCGGCGGTGCCACGCGCCGCGACACGGAGAAGTTCAACGGTTACGGCGAGGAGGTCGCGTCGCTCTATACGGGCATGGACCTGATCGCGAACTATTGAGGCCGCAAATGTCGACGACAAGCACCGTAGCGGCAAAGCCGAAAAAGACCGATTATCCGAAACAGATCAACAAGACGCTGGCGAAAGTCTCGTCATGGTGGATCTATGGCTTCGGCCTCATTCCGGCGGCGTATTATTTCTATCTCGGCGCGGTCAACGAACTCGGTGCCAATCCGATCCAGACCTTCGAGCATCTCTTGGGAGAATGGGCGTTGCGGTTCCTCATCGTCACGCTGCTGGTCACGCCGCTGCGCGACCTGACGCGCGTCAATCTGTTCCGGTTCCGGCGGGCATTCGGGCTGCTCACCTTCTACTACGTGCTCTTCCACTTCCTGACCTATTTCATCCTCGATCGGGCGATGAACCTGCCGGTGATCTTCGTGGACGTCTTCAAGCGGCCCTATATCATTGTCGGCATGACGGCGTTTCTCTGCCTGATCGCGCTGGCAGCGACCTCGAACAACTGGGCGATCCGCGCGATGGGCAGCGCCTGGGGCAAGCTGCACAGGCTCGTCTATCTGATCGCCACGCTGGGCGTCGTCCACTTCTTCATGGCGGTCAAGAGCTGGCCACCGCGCCCCTTCGTCTATGCGACGATTATCACGGTGCTTCTGGGCTACCGGCTGGTCAGGCTGATCATGGATCAGCGGCGAACGGTCGCCGCATAGGCCTTTACCGCCTCGCCGAAGGCCTTGAAGAGTTTGCCGGACATCACGTCGCTTTCCACCCAGTATTCCGGATGCCACTGGACGCCGACGGCGAAGTTCTTGGCGTCGATCACCGACACCGCTTCGACCGTGCCATCATCCGCCACCGCCTCGACGGCAAGCCGGGGAGCGGTCTCGCCGATCGCCTGGCGGTGCAGCGAATTGACCTGGATTTCGCCGGCGCCCAGGGCGCTTGCGATGCAAGTGCCTTCCTTGATCTTCACCGGCTGGCGGATGACATACATGCCGTCGCGGGTGGGAACATCGGGCCGGCGGTGATCCCACATGCCCGGCTGGTCCTGGATCTCGGTTGCCAGCGTGCCGCCGAGCGCGACATTCAGTTCCTGGATGCCGCGGCAGATCGCCAGCAGTGGAATGCCGCGATCAATGGTGCGGCGGATCAGTTCCATCGAGGTCGCGTCACGCGCGGGGTCGTAGGGGCCGTCGGCTTCGGTCGCTTCCTTGCCGTAAAGCGAAGGATGCACATTGCTGCGTGAGCCGGAGAGCATCACGCCGTCGACGCGATCAAGGATCGAATCGATGTCGTTGCCCTCCATGAGGGCAGGTACGATGATCGCCGTCGCGCCGGTGCCTTTGACCACGGCATTGACATACTGGTTCGGCGTTGCGTGCCAGTAATAGCCCTCGATCTCGCGCGTATCGGCGGGAATGGCTATGATCGGGGTCGGCATCATTCAGCTCCAATGTCTTCTCTGCCTCTTCTTTGTGCAGACGAAACAGCCTGTCAACCCATTCGACGAAAAGACTATTCCGGCTGGCCAAGAAAATCGCCGCTTGCGCTTGAAAGCCCGGATTTTAAATGTTTAACCTCTCATGTGCTGCGGGGAGGCGAAGCACGAATGAGGAGACTTCCCCGCTAATGAATTCAAACGGGAGGAATTTCATGGATCGTCGCTCATTCTTCAAAAAGGCGGGTACAGCCGCCGTTGGCGCTGCTGCCGCCACCGCGCTGGCAGCACCCGCAATCGCGCAGGAAAACCCCAAAATCTCCTGGCGCCTCACCTCGTCATTCCCCAAGGGTCTCGACACGATCTATGGCGGCGGCGTCGATGTTGCCGACCAGGTGCGGGCAATGACCGATGGTGCTTTCGATATTCAGGTCTTCGCGGCCGGCGAGCTGGTTCCGGGTCTCGAAGCTGCCAACGCCTGCGGTGCCGGCACGGTCGAAATGGCCCATACCGTGGCCTATTACTATTACGGCAAGAACGCCGCTTATGCGCTCGCTTCGGCCATTCCTTTCGGCCTCAATGCGCGTATGCAGAACGCCTGGTACACGGCCGGCAACGGCAATACGCTCGTCAACGAGTTCATGGCGACCCAGAACCTCATCTCCTTCCCCGCCGGCAATACCGGCGTTCAGATGGGCGGCTGGTTCCGCAAGGAAATCAACACCGTCGCCGACCTGCAGGGCCTGAAGATGCGCATCGGAGGCCTGGCCGGCAAGGTTATGGAAAAGCTCGGCGTCGTGCCGCAGCAGCTTCCGGGCGGCGATATCTATCCGGCGCTCGAGAAGGGCACGATCGATGCGGCCGAATGGGTCGGTCCCTATGACGACAACAAGCTCGGCTTCAACAAGGTTGCCAAGTACTATTACTATCCCGGCTTCTGGGAAGGCGGCCCGGTCGTGCACGCGATGGTCAACCTCGAGAAATGGAACAGCCTGCCGAAGCACTATCAGGCGATTATCTCTGCGGCCTGCGCCTCGGCAAACTCCAACATGCTGGGCAAGTACGACGCCCGCAACGCCAAGGCACTCAAGGAACTGGTCGCCGGCGGCGCGGTGCTGAAGCCCTACAGCCAGGAAATCCTTGCTGCTGCCTATGATGCCGCGATTCAGACTTATGGTGAACTCTCGGCTGCCAATCCGGAGTGGAAAAAGATCTACGACGATCAGCTGGCGTTCAAGAAGGACTCCTATCTCTGGGCGCAGATCGGCGAATACACCTATGATACGTTCATGATGATCCAGCAGCGGTCCGGAAAACTCTGATTTTGCCGACTGCCCTTCGAACAGGAAGCCCGGGCGTCCCGGGCTTTTTCGTTTGGATTGTCTTTTAAAATCGATTTGATCGAACGAAAGCGCCCTTGGGTCGCATTGCGATTTTTTTTCGGCTGTGTAATGCCAATCCCCGGATAGGCTTCAATTTCCGCCGCATCCGGGATATTGCATGCAAGAGAGTGGCGGACGGCACGGATGGCTGCCGCCTTTGGAGAGAACGAGATGGCCGAACATCATTCCGGGCCCGTGGAAGTGGGCGCTTCCATGGATTATCCAGAACACCACAAGACCTACAAATTCTTCATCAACGCTGCGAAATACGGCGCGATGATGATCGGAGCGCTGATGATCGCCATGGCGGTCGGCTTCTTCTCGAGTGCCGGCTTTGTATTCTCGACGCTGCTTTTCGTCGTGCTGTCGGTCGTCGGCTTCTACCTACTCTGAATATCTGACGGAGGATTGACTTCTCCCTGCCGCCTTGATGGGCGGCAGCGAAAGCGTATGCTGATTTTTGCCGGGAGGGCATGGTGGCAGCAACAGTCTATATTTCGCGTGAAACCGTCGGGGGCGAGCCGCGCGTTGCGTGTTCGCCGGAAACGGTGAAGAAGATGAAGGCGCTTGGGCTCGATGTCGTGGTCGAGACAGGCGCCGGCACGCTTTCCCGCATTCCGGATGGCGAATATGAGAAGCTGGGCGCCCGGATCGGCTCGGCGACAGATGTCAAGACGGCCGATGTCGTGCTCAAGGTACGCCGGCCGGCGCCGAAGGAAATCAAGGCTTACAAGTCGGGCGCCATCGTCATTGCGATCATGGATCCCTATGGCAACGAGAAAGCCATCGCCGAGATGGCGTCTGCCGGTCTTTCGACCTTTGCCATGGAACTGATGCCGCGCATCACCCGCGCCCAATCCATGGACGTGCTTTCCTCGCAGGCCAATCTCGCCGGCTACCAGGCCGTGATCGATGCAGCCTCCGTCTATGACCGCGCCATGCCGATGATGATGACCGCCGCCGGCACCGTGCCCGCCGCCAAGGTCTTCGTGATGGGCGCGGGCGTTGCGGGCCTGCAGGCCATCGCCACCGCCCGCCGTCTTGGCGCCGTTGTTTCCGCCACCGACGTGCGCCCCGCCGCCAAGGAACAGGTCGCCTCGCTTGGCGGCAAGTTCATCGCGGTCGAAGACGATGAATTCAAGGCCGCCGAAACCGCGGCCGGTTACGCCAAGCCGATGTCCGCCGAATACCAGGCCAAGCAGGCGGCACTCGTCGCCGAGCACATCGCCAAGCAGGACATCGTCATCAGCACGGCGCTGATTCCCGGCCGGCCGGCGCCGCGTCTTGTCACCCGTAACATGCTGAAAGCCATGAAGCCGGGCTCCGTTGCCGTCGATCTGGCCATCGAGCGTGGTGGCAATATCGAGGGTGCCGTTGCCGATCAGGTCGCCGATGTCGAGGGCGTGCGTGTCATCGCCTATGCCAACGTGCCCGGCCGTATCGCCGCCTCGGCCTCGCTGCTCTACGCCAAGAACCTCGTCACCTTCCTCGAGACGCTGATCTCGAAGGAGACCAAGGAATTGACGATCAATCTCGACGACGAATTGGTCAAGGCGACCATGCTGACCCATGGCGGCCGGGTCGTGCATCCGAATTTCGGCGGCGCTGTGCCTGCCGCAGTCAAGGAGGGCTGAGGAAATGGCATCCGAAACCGTCAACCAGGCCCTCGACAATCTCGACAAGGCGGTCACCGCCGTCCGTGATGCCGTGGCGACCCAGCCGTCGATATCAGACGCCGCGCACGCCCTGTCCGGCGGCGTGATCGATCCCTTCGTCTTCCAGATGGCGATCTTCGTGCTGGCGATCTTCGTCGGCTATTATGTCGTCTGGTCGGTCACCCCGGCGCTGCACACGCCACTCATGGCGGTGACCAACGCGATCTCGTCGGTCATCGTGGTCGGCGCGCTGCTCGCCGTCGGCCTGTCGGTCAGCGGCATCGCCACCGGCATGGGCTTCGTGGCGTTGATCCTCGCCTCGATCAACATCTTCGGCGGCTTTCTCGTCACCCAGCGCATGCTCGCCATGTACAAGAAAAAAGACAAGTGAGGGCGGCCTAGATGTCAGTCAATATCGCAGCCTTCCTCTATCTTGTGTCCGGCGTGCTGTTCATCATGGCGCTGCGTGGCCTCTCGCATCCCTCGACCTCGCGCCAGGGCAACCGCTTCGGCATGGTCGGCATGGGGATCGCGATCCTCACGACCTTAGCGTTGACAACCCCGACGCTGACCGGCTGGGTGCTGATCATACTCGGCCTTGGCATCGGCGGTTCGATCGGTGCGGTCATCGCGCGCCGCATCGCCATGACATCCATGCCTCAGCTGGTCGCCGGCTTCCACAGCCTCGTCGGTCTTGCCGCCGTGCTGGTTGCCGCCGCGGCACTCTATGCGCCGTCGTCCTTCGGCATTGGCGAAGTGGGTCACATCCACGGCCAGGCGCTGGTGGAAATGTCGCTCGGCGTCGCCATCGGCGCCATCACCTTCACCGGCTCGATCATCGCCTTTCTCAAGCTCGATGGCCGGATGTCGGGCCGGCCGATCATGCTGCCGATGCGGCACGCGATCAACCTCGCGATCTTTGTCGGCATCGTGGTTCTGGTCGGGGTGCTGGTCGTCACCGAAAGCCATGTCGTCTTCTGGCTGATCGTGGCGCTGGCCCTGGCCTTCGGCGTGCTGCTGATCATCCCGATCGGCGGCGCCGACATGCCCGTCGTCGTCTCGATGCTGAATTCCTATTCCGGCTGGGCCGCCGCCGGCATCGGGTTTACGCTCGGCAACCTGGCACTGATCATCACCGGCGCGCTGGTCGGCTCGTCGGGTGCGATCCTCTCCTACATCATGTGCAAGGGCATGAACCGCTCGTTCATCTCGGTCATCCTCGGCGGCTTCGGCGGTGAGACGGGTGTTGCGGCGCAGGACACTTCGGACAAGCAGGTCAAGCTCGGCTCGGCCGAGGATGCGGCCTATCTGATGGCAAACGCCTCCAAGGTCATCATCGTGCCGGGCTACGGCATGGCTGTAGCCCAGGCCCAGCACGCGCTCCGCGAAATGGGCGACAAGCTCAAGGAAGCCGGCGTCGAGGTCAAATACGCGATCCATCCGGTCGCCGGCCGCATGCCGGGGCACATGAACGTGCTGCTCGCCGAAGCCAATGTGCCTTATGACGACGTCTTCGAACTCGAGGACATCAATTCCGACTTCGGGCAGGCCGACGTCGCCTATGTCATCGGCGCCAACGACGTCACCAATCCGGCGGCCCGCGACGACAAGACCTCGCCGATCTACGGCATGCCGATCCTCGACGTCGACAAGGCCAAGACCTGCCTGTTCGTCAAGCGCTCGCTCGGTTCTGGTTACGCCGGCATCGACAACACGCTGTTCTACAAGGACGGCACGATGATGCTGCTCGGCGACGCCAAGAAGGTCACCGAGGATATCGTCAAGGCGATGGCGCATTAAGCGACGTCACACGGTTGAATTCTCGAACCCGCCGCAACCCGGCGGGTTTTCTTTTGGCTTGGGTTCGATACTATGGTTCTTGCATTCTCAATTTATGTAGTTACATTAAATGAAGATCGTTTGGGATGAACCGAAGCGTGCCGCCAACCTCATCAAGCATAAGCTGGATTTTGCGGCGCTTGATGAAACGTTCTTTCTGACTGCCATTATCCGGCCTGCGAAACTCGGCAGGTTCCGTGCAATCGGGAGAATGGACGATGGTGCGATCGCGGTTATCTTCGCCCGGTTGGGCGTCGAAGGCCTCTCCGTAGTATCGATGCGCCCTGCCAATTCCAGGGAAAGAAAGGAACTCTCATGACCAAGGCCAAGACAATCGATGAGTTCCAGCCCGGCCGTGGCTATACGAAAGAGGACTGGGACGAGGTCAGCGATAATCCCGAATGGACCGAGGAAGATTTCAAGCTTGCCCGGCCCTTCGCGGAGGTGTTTCCGGATCTCGCTGCGAGTATCGCCCGCGGCCGCGGCCGGCCGAGCCTCGAAAGCCCGAAGAAGCAGGTCACGCTTCGCCTCGATGCCGATCTCATCGCCCGCTACAAGGCATCAGGCAAGGGTTGGCAGAGCCGGATCAACGACGATCTCAGGAAGGTCTGGGGACTCTAACGAAAGTCAGTTCGCGGCGGTCGCGGTTCTCGTCCGGGCCACGCCATCCATGGCCGGCTGATACTTCGGATCCAGCTTGAGCGCCTGGGCGTATGATCGATAGGCCTTCTTGAGGTTGCCCTGGCGTTCATAGATCAGAGCCTGGTTGGCCCAGGATTCGGCCAGGTTGCCATCCAGCGTGATGGCGGTGTTGAAGTCGGCGAACGCATTGTCGTTGTCGTTCAGCGCGGCATAGGAAATGCCGCGGCCGTTATACGGCTCGGCGGAATTCGGCGACAGCGAGATGGCGGTCGAGAAGTCCTCGATCGCCTTGGCATGGTTGCCGCGCCGCTGATAGATCAGGCCGCGATTGTGGTAGGCGCGGGGGTCGGTCGTATCGAGGCCGATGGCGCGATTGTAGTCGTTCATCGCCGCATCGAATTGTCCGGCCTGGCGATAAATGTTGCCGCGACCGATGAAGGCCACGTCGTAACGCGGGCTGAGCTGCAGCGCCGTGTTGTAGTCGGCCAGCGCGAGTTCGGCCTTGCCCTGGTTGCGGTAGATCAGGCCGCGATTCGCGTAGGCCTGGTAGAAGCGCGGATTGAGCTCGATGGCACGATTGAAGTCATCGAGCGCATCGCCGAATTGGCCGGCCCGGCCATAGGCGGAGCCGCGCGTATTGTAGCCTTCGGGATCGGACGGGTTGGAATTGATGACCGCGGTCAGGGATGCGATGTTCTGGTCGGAGCCCTGTTCCTTGTTGATGCGGATCGTATCGGTCGTATCGGTCGTTCCACAGGCGGCAACGCCGGCAGTGAGCATCGCTGATATGACCATGGTGCGCAGGACGCGCGCCGGTGCCCGCATACGCTGCGCCAAGGTCTCTTCGCTCACGCAAACGGCAGGGCTGTCGGTCATGATGTCTTCAACTTCCGGGGAACCGTTGCAGTTCCAGGCAATTCCAGGCCGCTGCAACAAAAAGGCGGCGGCGAATAGATCGCCCCCGCCACAGATACATTAGATTTCGTCAAAACGACGACAAATCACCGGGTCGGCGTCGGACGAGCCGGAGGACCAGCAATCAGGCCTTCGCGCTGCATGCGCTTGCGGGCCAGCTTGCGAACGCGGCGAACGGCTTCTGCCTTTTCACGAGCGCGCTTCTGGGAAGGCTTCTCGTAATAGTCGCGCATCTTCATTTCGCGGAAAATGCCTTCGCGCTGCATCTTCTTCTTGAGAGCGCGGAGCGCCTGATCAACATTGTTATCGCGAACCAGTACCTGCACGTGAATCCCGTTCCTTATCTCGAGTTGAAACTGCCGGAGGACTGTGTGTCCGGAAGCAAACAAAATTGTTCCGCCCGACCAGGAGCCGTGCGATTGACGGATGCGATAGCAGAAGCAGTGAACCAAGTCCAGTACCCGCATGCGCCTTTCGTCGAAAAATAGCCGGTTCTAATGTTCAATTCGTCGCTGGCGGTAGCGCGCTGTCAGGCGTCGCAAAAGAAACGTTGTCTCGTCACTAATTTTGCGATTTCCTGCGGCAAGAAAATTCGGCTGCAAGGTCATGGAGTTCCCCGGATGCGCAAATACTCGGTTTTCGCCGTTGCCCGCGAGGCTTTGAGAGGCCATAGCGGCTGGGAAAAGCAATGGACCTCGCCCGAGCCCAAGTCTGAATACGACGTCGTCATCATCGGCGCCGGCGGGCACGGCCTCGGCACGGCCTACTATCTCGCCAAGGAGCATGGCATCACCAATATCGCGGTGATCGAGAAGGGCTGGCTGGGCGGCGGCAATACCGGCCGCAACACCACGATCATCCGCTCGAACTATCTCTATGACGAAAGCGCCGGCATCTATAATCATGCGCTGAAAATGTGGGACAATCTCTCGCAGGATTTCAATTACAATGTGATGTATTCGCCGCGCGGCGTGATGATGCTGGCGCATAATGTGCATGACGTGCAGGTGCTCAAGCGGCATATCCACGCCAATCGCCTCAACGGCGTCGAGAACGAATGGCTGACACCCGAGGAAGCCAAGGAATATTGCCCACCGCTCAATATCTCGAAGACGGCACGCTATCCGGTGGTTGGTGCCACGCTGCAGCGCAAGGGTGGCACGGCCCGCCATGATGCGGTGGCTTGGGGTTATGCGCGCGGCGCATCCGATCGCGGTGTCGACATCATCCAGAATTGCGAAGTCACCGGCATCCGCCGCGGTCCAGATGGTTCGGTCCAGGGCGTCGAGACGTCGCGTGGCTATATCGGTGCCAAGAAAGTCGGCGTCGTGGCTGCCGGCCACACCTCGGTCGTCATGGAAATGGCCGGCGTCAAGCTGCCGCTGGTGTCCTATCCGCTGCAGGCACTGGTCTCCGAGCCGATCAAGCCGATCGTTCCCTGCGTGATCATGTCCAACACGGTGCATGCCTATATCTCGCAGTCCGACAAGGGCGAACTGGTCATCGGTGCCGGCACCGACCAGTATGCGTCCTATTCGCAGACCGGCGGGCTGCACATCATCAACCACACGCTCGATGCGATCTGCGAAATGTTCCCGATCTTCACCCGCATGAAGATGATGCGCTCGTGGGGCGGCATCGTCGACGTGACGCCGGACCGCTCGCCAATTCTCGCCAAGACGCCGGTCAAGGGCCTTTATGTGAACTGCGGCTGGGGCACCGGCGGCTTCAAGGCGACGCCTGGCTCGGCGCATGTCTTTGCCCACACGATCGCCCGCGACGAACCGCACCCGATCAACGCGCCGTTCAATCTCGACCGCTTCCGCAATGGCCGGTTGATCGACGAGGCGGCGGCGGCGGCGGTGGCGCACTAGATGATCGGCGCGTTGCCGGCGGCAGGTTTGATGATCCAGCCAGCTGGCTTCGTAGTGCCAGATGCTAGCGATGTGCGCTTTCAGGCGATCTCGCGGGCAAATGGTGAAAAGGACTGGCCGTTCGTTGCAGACAGTGGAAAGCTCGCTTGTGTCCGGATGTTTCCCGGACCGGTGGTGGTCTTCATACCAGACGGAGCCGCAGCCAAGGATCGGGGAGTCATATTGGACGCCAACCCCTACGCGATGATGATCAACAATTGGGGCGTGAAGAATGTGCTTCTGCCATACGACAAGCCCGAAGAACTGATTAGACGGATCGCGCCATTCGTGGCGCAAGGCCGGATGCTCTGTAAACACAATGATGGCCCGGTTGTCCCGGGCGCCGAACTTTAGATTAGGTGGAAGGCGATGCTCCTCATACACTGCCCCTATTGTCAGGAAGACCGTGCGGAACTCGAATTCCGCAACGGTGACGAGGCGCATATCCTGCGCCCGGAAAACATCACCGAGATCTCGGACGAAGAGTTCGAGAACTATTTCTTCCTGCGCGACAATCCCAAGGGCCTCGTCTTCGAGCGCTGGCGGCACGTCTCGGGCTGCGGCAAGTTCTTCCGCGCGGTCCGTCATACCGTCACCGACAAGTTCGTGATGACATACCGGCAGGACGAGCCGAAGCCCGACCAGGCGACGATCGACGCGCGCATGGCAGGAGGCGTAAAATGAGTGCAGCCAACCGTATATCGGGCAAGGGCCGCCTGACGCCCGCCAAGACCGCGCGCTTCACCTTCGACGGCCGCGTGCTCAATGCGCTGGAAGGCGATAGCGTCGCTTCGGCGCTGCTCGCCAACGGCATTCATCTGGCCGGACGTTCGTTCAAGTATCACCGGGCGCGCGGCATCCTCACCGCCGGTCCGGAGGAGCCCAACGCGTTGTTCGACATTTCGCGCGACGCCGGCCGGGCCACGCCCAACGTGCGCGGCACGATGCAGGAGGTCTATGACGGCCTGACCGTGAAGTCGCAGAACCGCTGGCCATCGCTCGCCTTCGATGTCAGTGGCTTCAACAATCTTCTGTCGCCCTTTTTCGCGGCCGGCTTCTACTACAAGACCTTCATGTGGCCGAAGGCCGCATGGAAGGCGATCTATGAACCCTTCATCCGCGAGGCCGCCGGTCTGGGCGTCGCGCCCAAGGAAGCCGATCCGGATCATTATTCCAATCGCTTCGCCCATTGCGATGTGCTGGTCGCCGGTGGCGGAGCAGCCGGCATCGCTGCGGCGCTTGCTGCGGCCGAAACCGGCGCCAGCGTCATCATTGCCGATGAACGCGCCGCATTCGGCGGTTCGCTGCATTTCGACACCGGTGTGACGATCGACGGACAGGAAGGCTTTGCCTGGGCGCAGGCGATGACGGCGAAGCTCGCCGCCATGCCGAATGTAACGGTGCTGACCCGCACCACGGTGTTCGGCTACTACGCGCAGAATTTCATCGGCCTGGTCGAGCGGGTTTCCGAACATCTCGCAAGCCCCGACAAGTCGCTGCCGCGCGAGCGGATGTGGCAGGTCCGCGCCAAGCGCGTGATCCTGGCGACAGGTGCGATCGAGCGGCACATGGTGTTCGACGGCAACGACCGGCCGGGCATCATGCTCGCCTCGGCCGCGCGCACTTATCTCAACCATTACGGTGTTGCCGTCGGCGCCAAGGTCGGCGTCTACACATCCCACGATTCGGCGTATGAAGCCGCCTTCGATCTCAAGGCCGCCGGCGTTCAGATTCCCGTGATTGTGGACGCCCGCGACAAGCCGGGCGAGGCGGTGCTGGCCAAGGCCCGCGAACTCGGCATCAATGTCCAGGCCGGTTCCTCGGTGCTCAAGACCGGTGGCAAGTTGCGGATCTCGTCGATAACAGTTGCCCGTCGCGGCATGCGCTCCGGCGAGAAGGTCAATGTCGACGCGCTGATGGTGTCGTCGGGCTGGACGCCGTCCGTGCATCTCTTCTCGCAGTCGCGCGGCAAGGTCGCCTTCGATGCCGAGCTTCAGCGCTTCCTGCCGGGCACTTATGCGCAGGATTGCCTGTCGGTCGGCGCCTGCAATGGCACCAATTCGCTCGAAGCCTCGATCGAGGAGGCGCTGGGCGCCGGCCAGTTGATGGCTGAGGCGACGGGCGCGACCGGTTCTTCGAGCCTTTCGATCAACGCCACGCAGGCCTTCGACTGGACCGGCGGCATGACCGGTGCGGCCGACGGCGCAGGCGCTGAGAATTCCTCCGCCAAGGCTTTCGTCGATTTCCAGCACGATGTCTGCGCCAAGGATATTCGCCTTGCGGTGCGCGAAGGTATGCATTCGATCGAGCATATCAAGCGCTACACCACCAACGGCATGGCCACCGACCAGGGCAAGACGTCCAATATCCACGGTCTCGCCATCGCAGCAGAAGCGCTCGGCAAGCCGATCCCGGAAGTGGGTCTCACCACGTTCCGCGCGCCCTATACGCCGGTGACCTTCGGCGCCATCGTTAACCATGCGCGCGGGCCGCTGTTCGACCCTGCACGCAAGACGCCGATGCACAAATGGGAAGAGGATCACGGCGCCGTCTTCGAGGATGTCGGCATCTGGAAGCGCGCCTGGTTCTATCCGAGGGCCGGCGAGAACATGCACCAGGCCGTCGACCGCGAGTGCAAGACGGTTCGCACCGTGGCGGGTGTCTTCGACGCCTCCACGCTCGGCAAGATTGAGGTCGTCGGGCCGGACGCTGCCAAGTTCATGAACGTCATGTACACCAACAGCTGGGACACGCTGAAGCCCGGCCGTTGCCGCTACGGTATCATGCTGCGCGAGGACGGCTTCGTCTATGACGATGGCGTCGTCGGACGGCTTGCCGAGGATCGTTTCCATGTGACGACCACGACGGGCGGTGCGCCGCGCGTCATGCAGCATATGGAAGATTATCTGCAGACCGAATTCCCCGACCTCAAGGTGTTCCTCACCTCGACCACCGAGCAATGGGCGGTCATCGCCGTGCAGGGTCCGAAGGCACGCGAGATCATCGAACCGCTGCTCGAGGGAATCGACATGTCGAACGAGGCCTTCCCGCATATGAGCGTCGTCGAAGGCAAGATCGCCGGCGTGCCGACGCGGCTGTTCCGCATGACCTTTGCCGGCGAACTCGGCTTCGAAGTTAACGTGCCCGCCGATTACGGCCATGCCGTGTGGGAAGCGATCTGGGCACGGGCCGAACCGCTCGGCGCCTGCGCCTATGGCACCGAGGCGATGCACATCCTGCGCGCCGAGAAGGGCTATATCATCGTCGGCCAGGACACGGATGGAACCGTGACGCCCGACGATGCCGGGCTCGGCTGGGCTGTCGGCAAAAAGAAGGCCGATTTCGTCGGCATCCGCGGCCTCAAGCGTCCGGACCTTGTCGCAGAGGGCCGCAAGCAGTTGGTCGGGCTCCGCACCAAGGATCCGAAGGAAGTGCTGGAGGAGGGGGCGCAGGTCGTCGCCGATCCCAATCAGCCGGTGCCGATGAAGATGCTCGGCCACGTGACGTCGTCCTACTGGTCGGAGAATTGCGGCCATTCGATCGCCATGGCGCTGGTCGCCGGCGGCCGCTCGAAGATGGGCCAGACGCTCTACGTGCCGATGGCCGATCGGGTGATCCCGGTCGAGGTCTGTGACGCCGTGTTCTATGACAAGGAAGGAGGCCGGATCAATGTCTGAGCTTGAAACCATGCGCCGCTCCGCGACTGCCGGCTTCCACGGCGGCTCCTCCGCCGTCAGCCTGACGACCGCACCGAACGCGGCCCGCGCCTCGCTGCGAGCCTATCCCGATGCGATTGCCGCGCTCTCGTCGGCGCTCGGCGTGTCCCTGCCGACCAAGCCAAAGGCTTCGGCGACAGGCAGCGGCATCACCGCGCTCTGGCTCGGGCCCGAGGAGTGGCTGCTGATCGGGCCGGACGGCACCGACTTCGTGGCGCTCGCCGCGAAGGCCAGCGTCTTCCATACGGCGGTCGATATTTCCCATCGCAACATCGCGATCATGGTCTCGGGACCGGGCGCCAAGGTGGCGATCAACTCGGCCTGCCCGCACGATCTCACGCAAGCAAGCTTCCCGGTCGACGCCTGCAGCCGCACGGTGTTCGGCAAGATGGAGATCGTGCTCCATCGCGAAAGCGAGGACACATATCGCGTCGAATGCTGGCGCTCGTTTGCGGATTATTGCTTCGGCATGCTTTGCGAAGGCGCGGCAGACGCGGCGCTTTGATTCGGGTCTCGGTATTCCATCTGCTAAGTTGCTTTGACAAGCAATCGGGGACTGCCGTCGATGCAAAATGCCAAGACCGCGATGCAAGGGGCAATCGAAGCCGCGCTTGCCGAGGCCGACAAAGGTATCTTCGTGTCGCAGGAAGCTGTTGATCGATGGATGGAATCCTGGGGCACTGAAAATGAGTTGCCAATGCCCGAGCCGGATATTTTTCCAGAGGGTTATAAGAGCGGCGATTAGGCGTTCGATATCCGCCGCTCGAGACATCATCAATCCCCCGATCCCAAAAACACCGCCACCGAGCGCGCATCCACCGTCAGCCCGCTTCCGAGCAGGGTCTTCCACTTCTTCGCGCCGCCGGGGAGCGCGAAGCGGCGGGATTCCTCGGTGCGGTTGAAGGCGATGGCGAGGCGGCAGGCTGCGCCGGTCTCGCGATCGGTGGTGCTGAGGAGCATTGCCAGGAAGCCGTTCGACGTGTCTTCCCAATCGGGGATTTCCATCGGTTCGCCGCGCGGGCTCAGCCATGTCACCTCGTCGCTTTCGCCGAAGAAATGGGTTTCGGAAAACACCACGAAGCGGTTGCGGATCGCCGACAGCGCCGCGACATGGGCGATCAGGTCTTCGTCGGCATGCGGCCAGTCGAGCCAGGTCAGTTCGTTGTCCTGGGCATAGGCGTTGTTGTTGCCCTGCTGGGTGCGGCCGAATTCGTCGCCGGCCATCAGCATGACGGTGCCGCGGCTAACGAATAGCGTGGAAAGCAGGGCCTTGACGTCAGCGAGGCGGCGCTTCTGCGTGACCAGATCCTCGGACTCACCCTCGACGCCGTTGTTCCAGGAATAGTTTTCGTTGTGGCCGTCGCGATTATGTTCGCCGTTGAGATCATTGTGCTTTTTCTCGAAGGAGACGAGGTCCCGGAGCGTGAAACCATCGTGGGCCGCGACGAAATTGACGGTGCGGGTGCGGGTCGCGCCGTTCTTCTGGAAGATATGCGACGAGCCGGCGAGCACGGTGGCGAGGTCGCCGATCTTGTGGCCGTCGCCGCGCCAGAACATGCGCAGCGTGTCGCGCGCCCAGTCGTTCCATTCGAGAAAGCGATCGGGGAAGTTGCCGAGCTGGTAGCCGCCATAGCCGATATCCCAGGGCTCGGCGATCAGGATACGATCGGCGAGCACAGGGTCCTCGATCATGTCGGTGATGAGTTGGGCTCTCGCCGAGAAGCCATGGATATCGCGGCCCATGATCGGGGCGAGATCGAAGCGGAAACCGTCGATCCCGGCAAAGGTCACGAAATGCCTGAGCGTATCGAGCACCAGTTCGCGGACCACCGGGTTGTCGCAGGCGAGCGTGTTGCCGGTGCCGGTGTCGTTGACCAGCAGGCCGGGATGACCCTCCGGAGCGCGATAATAGGTGAGGCTGTCGAGGCCACGCATCGAGACGGTCGCTCCGAGCTGGTCGCTCTCGCCGGTGTGGTTGAAGACGAGATCGAGGATGACGCCGATATTCTCCGCGTGAAGGGCCGCGACTGTCTCGGCCAGCTCGGTGATGCCGCCGGGGCAGAGGCGCGGCTCTAGCGCCATCATGGCGATCGGATTGTAGCCCCAGCTGTTCCTGAGCCCGAGCGGCGGCAGGTGGCGCTCGTCGATCCAGGCGGTAATCGGCATCAGCTCGACCGCGGTTACGCCGATGCGCTTGAGATGGGCGATGATGGCGGGATGGGCGAGCGCCTTGATCGTGCCGCGTTCGGCCTCGGGGATATCAGGATGACGCATGGTGAGCGCGCGGACATTGACCTCGTAAACCAGGCCGCCTTCATGGAACCGCGCCGGCTGATGGGCGACCGGTTCGAGCGTCGTGATGACCGATTTGGGTACCAGGTCCTCGGTCTCGGTGCCGTAGGTCGAGAGGTCGGGCGAATAGGTGAAGGGACGGTCGAGGATCACCGCGTAGGGATCGACCAGAAGCTTTGACGGATCGTACCATTGGCCATGTTCGGGTGCGTAGATGCCGTGCGCCCGGTAGCCGTAATGCATGCGGGCATGGGCGCCTTTCACGTTGATCTGCCAGGTGTGATCGTCCTGGCGGTCCATCGGCAGGCGGCAGATTTCATGGCCGCCGCGATCGGCGAAAAGGCAGAGTTCGACCTTGCTGGCATTGCGGGAGAAGATCGTAAAATCCACACCTTGCGGTGTAATGGCAACGCCGGGTTTGGGCATGGACGGGCACTCGCGGGGTCAAAGGCTTGGAGGTCGAATGTTAATGAAATCGCCGGGAGAGGGAAGCGAATAGTTTGTGACAAGGGGTGGGGCAGCGAGTAGCGAATAGTCAGTAGTCATATGGGCATTCGCGGCACCCCCCTCTGCCCTGCCGGGCATCTCCCCCACAAGGAGGGAGAATGGCTAGAGGCGCCAACCCTGCCCAAAATCGAATGTCGAGTGCTAAGCAACGACTGATCAATTGGGGCAATGAGCGTGCCGCCTGCCATTCTCCCCACCTGTGGGGGAGATGCCCGGCAGGGCAGAGGGGGGCGAACTGGCCGCGACGAAAATGATTGTCCCATCTTCCCTCAAAACACATCTCCGCATTCACGCGAGCCGTTCCGCCCCGTGTCTTGACCATGCACGTCCCCGATCCCTTCGCTTGGGCAAAGAGGATCGGCCGGGGCACGTCTCCGTGCCAAGGTAATAGGCCGCCTCGCGGCAGCCGGTTAAGACACGTCGCCGTGCCCCGTCAAGCGGTGTGCTCCATCCTAGAACTCGCCAGCTCTGCGCCCGTTGTCCCGCAGCCTTTGAGGAGCCTTGGGGAACGGGCATGTGCACATGACCAATGTGCGTCCGGGTCGAGGCCTTGCGGCTTCGGCCCAGAGGGCTGGCCCTTCTCTCGGACGCCCCGCATGGAGACTTACGTCTCTTCTCCATGAAGGTCACCGGTCCCGCCTCGCCCTGACGCCTCAGGGTGTAGCCGATACGGAACGGCAGGGAGTATGGCACGGAGTTGGGGATTTGGGAAGATGGATGAGGAATGTTTTCCTATATTGAGATGTGAGCGATTGATTTGGTGCGACGAAAATAAACGTGCGTGCTTCGCTGTCGTTCAAGAAAGACCCCGCCCCGCACCCCTCCCCACAAGGGGGAGGGGCCAACCCGGAGCGCTCCTGCTGCCCAATGCAACGTCGATGCGTGCAGAAGCGGTTCGGTTCAAGTGAAGAGGGTGCGCTGGGTTAAGCCCCTCCCCCTTGTGGGGAGGGGTGGGGGCGGGGTCTTTCTTAGACTTAAGCAGCTTGCGGCACCGGCGCCGCTGTCTTCGGCTTGGTGAGAAACAGCACCGACATAGCCGCGACGACACACGCAATGCCGGCAATATAGAGGGCGGGCATGTAGGTCAGCGTGTCGGTGCGGAGCATGCCGGCGCCGAGGGCTGCGGTACCCGCGCCCAGCTGGTGGCCGGCGAAGACCCAGCCGAAGACCAGGCCTGCGCGTTCGCAACCGAAACGTTCGGCGGCGAGCTTGACGGTCGGCGGAACGGTCGCGACCCAATCGAGGCCGTAGAAGACGGCGAAGACCGAGAGTTCGACGACGGAGAAACCGGACAGCGACAGATAGACCAGCGACAGGCCGCGCAGGCCATAGAACCAGAACAGCAGCCAGCGATTGTCATAGCGATCCGACAGCCAGCCGGCGAAGACGGTGCCGATGAAATCGAAGATGCCGATGACCGCGAGCGTGCCGGCGGCGCTGACCGGCGCGATGCCGAAATCGCCGCAGATGGAAATCCAGTGGGTCTGGATCAGGCCATTCGTCGAGAGGCCGCAGACGAAGAAGGTGCCAAACAGGACCCAGAAGGTCGCGGTCTTCGAGGCATCGCGGAGGGCTGCGAGCGGCGAGAGCGCCAGTTGCGCGAAGGATGTGTTGCGGGCCGGGGGCGGCGTGACGTTGTTGTCGCCATAGGCGGGCAGGCCGACATCGGCGGGGTAATCGCGCATCAGCAAGAGCACCAGCAGCATGGCGGCGACGATGACAACCGTGACGAAGGTGAGCGCCGTGCGCCAGCCATAGACCTCGGTGAGGCTGGCGAGCAGCGGCAGGAAGACCAACTGGCCGGTGGCGTTGCTCGCCGTCATCAGGCCGACGACCAGGCCGCGGCGGGCGGAGAACCAGCGGGTGGCGATGGTGGCGCCAAGCACCAGCGCCGTCATGCCGGTGCCGACGCCGAGGACGACGCCCCATAGAGCCATCAATTGCCAGAGCTCGGTCATGAACAGCGAGGCGACGATGCCGCCTGATATCATGATCAGTGCGGTCGAGACCACCTGGCGGATGCCGAAAGTGTTCATGAAGGCGGCGGCGAAAGGACCGAGCAGGCCGAAGAGCACGAGACGGATCGCCATGGCGGACGATATTTCGGCGGTGGTCCAGCCGAATTCGGTACGAAGCGGCTCGATCATCACGCCGGCCGAGCCCATGGCGCCGGCGGTCGCCAGCATGGTGAGGAAGGTGGTGGCCGCGACGACCCAGCCGTAATGGATCCGGCGGCGCTCGAGCGTGGCGGCAAGCCGTGTGGAAATCATGTAAGTCACCTCTCATGCGCCGCGCCGCGGCTGTTGGAATTTGCGGGTATATACCCGCAATGAAGTCAAAAAATCAGATGGCTTCGAGCAGTTCGCTCAACTGCCGGGAATGTTCGGGCCCGAGACGGTCCTCGATCTGGACCTGGACATCGTGCCAGATGGGTTCGGTCTTCACGAGCAGTGCCTTGCCTTCCGCCGTGAGCGACAGCGCCGCTTCGCGGTGGTCGGCGCCGGTGGCAGTGGCGACGATACCCATGCGCTCCAGCACCTTCATGTTGCGGCCGACAGTCGAGCGATCGAGATCGAGCTTGTCGGCGAGATCGGTGAGCGAGATCGGCTCGTGGCGGATGATGTTGCGGATGGCCGAGAACTGGGCGATATTGATGCCATAAGGCGCCAGCGCCTCGTCATAGACGGCGGAGATGCGGCGCGAGGCCTTGCGGAGGACGATGCAGTAGCAAGCGTTCGACATGGTACGGGTATATACCCGCATGTCGCGGGTTTGGCAAGAGGGGTTCTTTGGGGGATGGCTGATATTGGGGTTTGCCCCTCATCTGCCTGCCGGCACCTTCTCCCCGCTCGCGGGGAGAAGGGACTCGTGGCGATGTCGGCGACGCTATTGAGCCATCGTCAGCTCTCGGTTTCGAGTGCGAACCGGGGTGCCGCCGTCTGAAAGGGCAACCTGCAGCCTTCCGGCATCAAATAGGCGTGTTCCCGTCTGACGGTGAGGACATCACAGCTGCCGTCGGTAATAATCAGAAACGGCGCATCACGGGGGAAATCATCCACGCTCTGCAGCCGGTCCACTGCCGGCTGCAGGATGGTGCCGCCCCGGCCTTTGACCTCAACCCGTCCCATCAGCGTTTCCGGTGCCACGTAACCCATATCGTGGACACCGGCGTCACATTGCATGACCCGCACATACGGCACGTCGCGGCTCTCGGCATAGCTGGCGATCGCCCCCAGGGCTCTCGCCAGCAAGCGCGGCGACATGGAGCCCGACGTGTCGAGGACCGCGCCGAAGGTACGTGCCTTCCTCTGTTCCTCGGGCCGAAGCCAGACCGGCCGCGGGATATCAGGAGCGGAAGATTGCCGGCGGCTGGCTCGCATGAAGGATCGCTTCGCCTCGATGGGTGGGAAGAAATTATCCAGCCATTGGCTGAGCGCGACATCCCAGGGAATGGGACGGTGATGCAGCGCGCGGATCTCCTCGACCAGCTCGCCCGGCAGCAGCCCACGTCCGGTGCGGGAAAGCTGCAGATCGAGCCCATCATAAAGCGACCGGCGATAAAACTCATCGAGATCGACGCCCGGGCCGTTCCACCATGCCGCCGGGCGCTTGCTGATCATATCAGGCAATCCCTTGCCCGCCATTGTTCGAGCCTTGGCCAGCCGGCGCATGGTTCGAAGGTCCGAGACGATCCGGTCGTAAATCGCTTCCGCCGACTCGCGTTCGAAGCCGAGTTCAGGATCGAGCAGAAGATCGCCGGTCGGTATCGTTCCGATGCCCATTGTTACGAGCCAGCCGTTGATGACGTAATCGCAGGCGACGTTCCAGAGATACGGGTCACGGCCCTGGCGGCGCGGTTCGTGTCGAAGGCCTACATGCAGCAATTCATGGGCGATGGCGAATTTCATCGACTCGTAAGTCCAAGCAAACAGCGGATTGATATAGATGCGGCAAAGCTCGCTATCGACAGCCGCGATCGAGATATCCAGCGATTTGCAGATCGCTTCATCCTCGATGATCTCAAAACCGGCGGCGAGCGAGGCGAGAAGCGGATAGCTGGCGATGAACCACGATCGGGCGCGCCCGGCGAATGAATTCGGATTGCGACGGATGGCGTGGCTCGCGGCCGCACCAGCCTTGTCGATTGCCTGTACGACACTCGCACGGATGGCGGCGGCCAGCGCTTCCTCTCGCTGCCTCCGATCCTTGGGCGAGATCGGCGGCGGCTCGCCATCGAAGACAAAGGGGCTCGCGCCGGGTCCATTGAGATTGAGGCAGTCAAATTGCGACAAGAGGCTTTGATCGCGCTCGAACGCGCGGAGCACGGTGGGCAGGTCGTGGCCAAGCCTCGGCGGCTGGGCGGGCTGCAGTTCCGACGGCCGCAGCCCGCAGCCGATCGTCTCGAGGAAGTCATAGGCCAGGACGGAGCAGGCGGTGCTGTAGACTTGATCGCGATTTTCCGGATCAGGATGGCAAAAATAGTGATGCAAGGTTGCCTGGGCGATGACATTGGCCCATTCGGGCGGCGACAGACGCCGCCACGCATTGAGTTCAACGCGGCAGGAAAACTCGCCGGACCACGTTGCCCATCGGGCGATGACAAGGCGCGCGAATGCGTTGGTGGCGAAATCAGATTCCGCCTTGGCTGCCGTGCAACTCATCTCCAGGCGCGCAAAGAGTGGGTGAGCCTTGAGTATTTCGGCGGCTCCGGCAATCGCTTGCAGGTTCTCCTTGGGCTGAGTCCGGGATTTCTTCATCACGCACGCCGGGCAGCAAGACGCGGCAGGGCCTTGGCAAGCTCGATGGTGTACCAGGCCGGCAGGCTCGCGCCGCTTTCGGTTTCGGTGACTACCAACTGGGCAAGTTCGGTGGAGATCCGCGCCAGCGACACGATCAGGTCCTTGCCACGGGTGGCAAGTTGCCTGGTCTCGCTGCCGGCCTTGCCTTCATCTTCAGGCAATTCCTTGATCAGCCGGTCGCGGAACTGCTGGACGAGGAAATAAAGGATATCGCGTTCATCCGGCCTTTCCGGCCAGCCCGCATCGCCCTTCAGGATCGCTGCGAGTTCGTGCCTGCGGTGCTGGATTTTCACAAAGGTCACGAATTGGCGTGCGTGCGCCGGCGTCAGCAGGCCGGCGGAAAGCACTTCGACCTCTTCCAGCGTAATCGCCGGGCCATAACCGAAAAGCGCATTGGACAGCATTTCCCAGCTGCGCGGTGTCGAGAACGGCTCTTCGTGCTTGGGCGGACGCGACCATAGATGATCGGTCCGTAACGTCACGTAACTGAGCACCAGGTCATGGAGGCCGGCATCGCCGGCCCATGACAGCCAATCGCGCGCCGATGCCCGAAGCTGCACATGGACGAGGCGATTGATCAGCGCGGACGAGAGCGGCTTGGTGATGGCTGCGTCTTCGGCCCGGTTGCCCGCGCCAATGATGATCGTTCCAGCCGGCAGGTCAAACTCGCCGATGCGCCGATCGAGGATCAACGAATAGAACGCCTTTTGGACTTCATGCGAGCAGGCGTTCAATTCATCAAGGAACAGACAATAGGGCTCGTCGCGCGCGATCAGCGTCGGCGGACAGAAACGCGACTTGCCGTCGATGATCTGAGGCACGCCGATAATATCTTCCGGTGCAAGTTGGGAGCCGAGAAGCGATACGCAGGGCAGGCCGACATTCTCCGAGAATTGCCGCACGAGCGCAGATTTTCCAATCCCCGGCGGACCCCAGATGAAGACGGGTAGCACGGGTGCGACGTTGAGCAGAAACGGTGTCAGGGTCGAGGGCGTAAGAGACTGTGCGGCTTCCATGAACACTCGGCAACGTTGAGTTGATGAGCCTGTATTCCATCTGGCGGCTGTTTTGTAAACGGCTCGCCCCAGTCTCTACTCTGGTGGTGTCGCAGAATACCGCCTCCGCACCACCGTCACGGTGCATGGCGCCTCGGCGGCTACCTCGCCGGCAACGCTGCCGATCAGGGAGCGGAGTGTGGAACTGTCGCGGGCGCCCATGACGATGTGGTCGACCTTGTTGGCGCGAGCGAAATCGAGGATGGCGGATGCCGGGCTGACGGCTTCGATGACGTGGTAGGTGATGGCGCCTTCCGGTGCCTTGATCGGCTGCGCCCAGCCCTTGAGCTGGACGAGGCGGGCGACGTGCTTGTTGTGGCCTGCGTCATCGAGTGACGTGTCGAGATTGATGCGGTTGATGCGCTGGATGTTGAGGCAGGCGATGCGGGCGTGTGGCGATTTTTCGACGATGCGCTGGGTGGTCAGCCTGAGCATGGCGTGGCGTTCCGGCGTGGCATTGTCGAGGTCTATCGCCACGAGCACGATCGGCGCATCGGCATATTGTCCGGCGATGACGGCGGGTTTGTGCAGCCCAAGCGGCTCGGGGTTGAAGCGGCGCCGCATGACTTCGGTCCACGGATCGCGGTGGAGCTTTTCGGCGCGGGCGGTGAGCTTGACCTGCCGGAGGTCGCGGAGATCGTTGGCGATCTGGGCGGCGGTCTGGTAGCGCCGGTCGGGTTTGACCTCAAGGCAGCGGAGAATAACCTCCTGCAGCGCCGGCGCGATGTCCGGCCTCAGCGCGCGGGGCGGGTACGGGTCGCGCCAGAGCCGCCTGCGCAATCCACGCATGCTTTCAGGGTCGCCGAAGGGCTGCTCGCCGGTGGCGAAGAAATACATCAGAACGCCGAGCGCGAAGAGATCGGAACGGAAATCGGTGCGGCGGCCGATGACCTGCTCGGGCGCCAAGTAGGGCGCGGTGCCATAGGGCAGGTGGAATTCCTCGGCCATCAGGTCGGGCATGTGGATGTGGCAGGCGAGGCCGTAGTCGATCAGCACGGCTTCGCCGGTGTCGCGGAAGACGATGTTGGAGGGATTGAGATCGAGATGGACGACGCTCTGCCGATGGATCGCGTCGAGCGCGTCGGCGATCTTGGCACCCAGCGTGGCGACTTCCTCGTCGGTGCGGGGCAGCACCTCCAGCCAGGGGCAGAGCGACGAGCCTGATATGCGCTCCATGACGATATAGGGCTGGGCGGCGAAATCGCCGTTGGCGACAAACTGGGGAACGTGCGGGCCCGAGAGCTTGGGCAGGATCATCTGCTCCATCTCGAAGCTCACGATCGCGGCTGGATCGTCGCCCTCTCCGATGCGGGGCACTTTCATCAGGAGCGGCATATCGATATCAGCCTTGCTGACGCTCCACAGGCGCGCCATGCCGCCGTTGTGGACGAGGTCGCCGATGACGAAGCCGTCGATGATGTCGCCCTTGGTGAGTGCGGATTTGGCCATTCAATATCCCGCGAAGAGACGTTCGGCGAGTGCTTCTGGCAGGCCGGCTTTGTGGATTTTGGCGGCGGCGGCCTCGATGTCATAGGGGATGCGCTGGAAGCGGAGGGTGCGAGTTTCGGTATCGTAAAGCGCCCAGGCGGACATGGGATTGCCATCGCGCGGCTGGCCGACCGATCCCACAACCGCGAGCCATTGGCGCTGCAGGGCAAGCGGGATGGGCTCGGCGGCGCCCGGCGTGAATGCCGTGATCTTGCCGGCCGGCGAGGCCGAAAACAGTGCCGGCTGATGGGTGTGGCCGCAGAAGCTGACGGCGGCATCGGTGTACAGGAAATGGCCGCGAGCGTCATCGGCGCCGAGCATGTAGTGCCAGGTTTCCGGCGCGTTGGCGCTGGCATGGACATAGAGGCGGTCATCCTCGGCGATCTGCATCGGCAGGTTGCCCAGGAAAGTGCGGTCCTCGGCGGAGAGCTGGTTGCGGGTCCATTCGATCGCCAGCCGCGCATTCAGGTTCATCGACTGGGTGGATGTCGCGACGGCGTCGTCATGATTGCCGCGCAGGACGATGGCGCCGGCAGCGAGCAGTTCACGTGTCTTGTCGAGGCACCAGACGGGATCGGCGCCATAGCCGACAATGTCACCAAGGATGACGAGGCGATCGGCGCGCGCGGCTTCGATGGCGGCGAGGCAGGCGGTGAAGGCCTCGCGATTGGCGTGTATGTCGGACAGGACGGCGATGCGCACGGTGAGTTCTCCTCCCGATTGAGTTTAGCATTGGCGGGGGATGAGGGCTATTGGACGGAGGGATGAGATATAGGTTCAAGACCCCGCCCCAACCCCTCCCCACAAGGGGGAGGGGCTTAACGTGTTGCGCCGCCTATCGCTACATCGAGACGCTGCGGCGAGTGGAAACGGTGATTGGGAATGGGGAGGGCGAGGCGATGTAAGCCCCTCCCCCTTGTGGGGAGGGGTTGGGGCGGGGTCCTTTTTTTGAACCTGGAAACGGCTTGCCGCAGCGTGTCGCCGTCGATAACCCGTCGTCAGACGATCTCGCTGACGATGAAATCATCGGAGAACTGCCATGCCTTGACGTTCAAGAGCCGCATCGTGTCATCGGCTCCGAAGTGGATCAGGATATCGTGGCCGTCCTTCGCCCATGTGGCATCGACGCCGGATGCATTCTCGATCCAGTCGTGGCCGGCGCCTTGCCAGTTGAAATCCCTGACGACATCGTGACCCATGGAGGCGCTGCCGACGAATGTATCGGCGCCTGTGCCGCCGACAAGGGTGTCGGCGCCCACGCCGCCGTCGAACGTGTCGAGGCCTCGACCGCCGTTGAGCATATCCGCTCCGCCGCCGCCCCTGATCATGTCGTCGCCGTTGTTACCCTTGAGATTGTCGTTTCCGCCGTAGCCGTGCAGCATGTCGTTGCCGGCCGAGCCGAAGATGAAGTCGTCGCCCTTGAAGAGAAACGGCTGGAGATCGACATCGGCCTGATTGGCGATGATGTCGTATATGGAAAACGCCGAGAAGCTCTTGAGATCGGTCGCGGAGGCGATGGTATTGCCCTGCGGGTCGCGGAAGACGACGGTATCGAGTTTGCCGCTGGTGATCGCGAGGCCTTCATAGGTCATGCGCTCGCCAACCAGGTCGATCTCATAGCCGTTGGCGAATTCCAGCACGGCTCTCCGGCCGGAATGCGTCGTGAGGCTGACGTCGGTTTCTTCGTAGAAGGAGGATAGCAGGGCATCCTGCAGGCCATAGGTGTGAACCAGTTTCACCATGCGTCAAAGCCCTTTCGGCATGCCGCCGCCGGACTTTTGGGCGGGCCGGAATAGGGATTCCGGCCGTGGCCCGGCGAAGCAGGGATAAAAATCCCGCTCAGGTAATCACGCTAGGCTTGTCCCGGCCTGTGCGGGATTTGATCCCGGCGATCTCGTCGGCGACCGCGATGAGGTCGGCGAGGGCTTCCTGCGTGTCCATGTCGTGGCGGGAGGCGTCGGGTTCGTAGCGTTCGATGTAGACGCGGAGCGTAGCGCCTGACGTGCCGGTGCCGGAGAGGCGGAAGACGACGCGGGAGCCGCCTTCGAACAGGATGCGGATGCCTTGGTTCCTGGAGATCGAGCCGTCGACCGGGTCGTGATAGGCGAAGTCGTCGGCCTCGCGGACCTTGAGGTCGCCGAAGCTCTTGCCGGGTAGCGTGGCGAGCTGGGCGCGGAGGTTATCCACCAGGGCGTTCGCGGCGTCGGTCGCGACTTCCTCGTAGTCGTGGCGGGAATAGTAGTTGCGGCCGAAGGCGGCCCAATGCTTGGTGACGATGTCCTTGGCGCTCTCGTTGCGGACGGCGAGGATGTTGAGCCAGAGCAGGACGGCCCAGAGGCCGTCCTTCTCGCGGACATGGTTGGAGCCGGTGCCGGCGCTTTCCTCGCCGCAGATCGTCGCCATGCCTTCGTCGAGCAGGTTGCCGAAGAATTTCCAGCCGGTCGGCGTCTCGTAGATGCCGATGCCGAGCTTTTCGGCAACGCGGTCGGCCGCACCGGAGGTCGGCATGGAGCGGGCAATGCCGGCGAGGCCCTTGGCATAGCCGGGCGCGAGATGGGCGTTGGCGGCGAGCATGGCGACGCTGTCCGACGGGGTGACGAAGATGCCCTTGCCGATGATCAGGTTGCGGTCGCCATCGCCATCGGACGCGGCGCCGAAATCGGGTGCCGCGTCGCCTGACATCATCAGGTCGTAGAGGTCCTTGGCGTGAACGAGGTTGGGATCGGGGTGGTGGCCGCCAAAGTCGGGCAGGGGGATGAAGTTGAGGACAGAGCCCTTCGGCGCGCCGAGGCGGTTTTCGAGGATCTCTTTGGCGTAGGGGCCGGTCACGGCGCTCATCGCATCGAAGACGACGCGGAAGCCGCCCTCGATCTTGGCCTTGATCGCGGGAAAGTCGAAGAGGGTTTCCATCAGCGCCGCGTAATCCTCGACCGGATCGACGATCGCGACTTCCATATCCTCGACCTGCTTGGTGCCCGGCACGTCGAGATCGACGTCCTCGGCATCGGAGATCAGGTATTTGTCGATGATCTTGGAGCGCTCGAAGATCGCATCGGTGATCTTTTCCGGTGCCGGGCCGCCGTTGGAGGCGTTGTACTTGATGCCGAAATCCTCGGTCGGGCCGCCGGGATTGTGCGAGGCCGAGAGGATGATGCCGCCGAAGGCGCGGTATTTGCGGATGAGATTGGAGGCGGCGGGTGTCGAGAGAATGCCGCCCTGGCCGACCATGACCTTGCCGAAACCATTGGCGGCGGCCATCTTGATGGCGATCTGGATAACTTCGCGATTGTAGTAGCGACCGTCACCGCCGATCACCAGGGTCTGGCCGACAAAGCCTTCGAGCGAATCGAAGATCGACTGGATGAAGTTCTCGGCATAATTCGTCTGCTGGAAATGCGGCACCTTCTTGCGCAGGCCAGATGTACCGGGCTTCTGGTCGGAATAGGGGGTGGTCGAAACGGTGTTGATCATAAAACGGCAACCCTGTTTATAAGCGTCTTGTAGAGGTTGGCATATTGGCTGGCGCTGGTCTGCCAGGAAACGTCCGATTTCATCGCCGCCTTCTGCAGTGCGTTCCAGACTGCGTCGTCCTCGAACAGCCGGAAGGTGCGGCGAAGCGCCTGCGACAGGCCGTGCCGGTCGATCGGCGAGAACTGGATGCCGGTGGCGACTTTGGCGGTGAGTGCCGCGCCATTGGCGTCGATGATCGTATCGGCGAGGCCGCCGGTCTTGCCGACGACAGGCACGCAACCGTAGCGCAGGCCGTAGAGCTGGGTCAACCCGCAGGGCTCGAAGCGGGACGGAATGAGGATCACATCCGAGCCGGCCTGCATGAGATGCGACAGCGGCTCGTCATAGCCGAAGACCACGCCGATGCTGCCGGGATGGCGGGCGGCTGCCGCCAGCATGCCCTCTTCAAGCACCGGATCGCCAGAGCCAAGGACCACGAGCTTGCCGCCATGCGCGACGATCTCGTCGGCGGCCTCGATGATGAGATCGATGCCCTTCTGCCAGGTGAGGCGGGATACGACGCAGAAGATCGGGCCGTCATTGGCAATGAGGCCGAAACGGTGGACCAGCGCCATCCGGTTTTCCCGTCGCCGCTTAAGGCTGACGCCGTTATAGGTCGCGGCGATATGCTTGTCGGTCTCAGGGTTCCAGACATCATCATCGATGCCGTTGACGATGCCGACGAGATCGGCGACGCGCTCGCCGATCAGGCCTTCGAGGCCCATGCCGAATTGCGGTTCGAGAATCTCTTCCGCATAGGTCGGACTGACGGTGGTCAGTGCCCAGGCAGTGCGCAACCCACCCTTAAGATAGCCGATATTGCTGTAATATTCGACGCCGTCCACCGTATAGGCCGCGAGCGGCAGGTCGAGCGCGGGGAAGATCTGGGCGGAGAACTGGCCCTGGAAGGCGATGTTGTGGATGGTGAGCACCGAGGGCGTGTGCGGGCCGACCTCGGAATATTTGAGATAGACGGGCGCGAGCCCCGCCTGCCAATCATGGCCATGCACGATATCCGGCGCCCAATCCGGATCGATGCCGTTGGCGAGATCGGAGGCGATGCGGGACAGCGCCGCGAAGCGCTGCCAGTTGTCGATATAGTCCTTGCCGGTTTCATCGACATAGGGTCCGCCGTCCCGGTCGTAGAAATCCGGGCAATCGATGATGTAAAGCGAAAGCCCGGCATGCTCGACGAAGAGCAGCGTCGCGGGATGGCCGAGCAGATCGGGGATCTCGCAGACGATGCGCGCGGTGCCGAGCTTGGCAAGGACGCTCGTGTAACCCGGCATCAGGGTGCGCATGTCGATGCCCAGCGGCGCGAGCGCGATGGGCAGCGCGCCCGCGACATCCGCAAGCCCGCCGGTCTTGATCAACGGGAAGACTTCCGAGGCGACGGAGAGGACTTTCATTTTTGCATCGGCCCTACATTCCCAGCTTGTCGATCATGGTCTGGGTGATCAGGCATATGCCGGTCTCGGTACGGCGGAAGCGCTTGGCATCGAGTTCCGGATCCTCACCGACGACAAGGCCTTCCGGGATGATGACGCCGCGATCGACCACGCAGTTCTTCAGCTGCGCGCGTCGGTTGACGGTCACCTCAGGCAACACCACCGCATGATCGAGCGCGGAATAGGAATTGACGCGGCAACCGGTGAACAGCAGCGAGCGGTTGATCGCAGCGCCCGAAATGATGCAATTGCCCGAGACCAGCGAGGAGACGGCCGAGCCGCGGCGCTTGTCCTCGTCATGGACGAATTTGGCCGGCGGGGTGAGTTCGGAATAGGTCCAGATCGGCCATTCGCTGTCGTAGAGATCGAGTTCCGGCACGATGTCGGTGAGGTCGATATTGGCCTGCCAATAGGCATCGACGGTTCCGACGTCGCGCCAGTAGGCCTGGGTTTCCATCTCGGCGCGGACGCAGCTCTCGTTGAAGCGGTGGGCGACGGCCTTGCCGTTCTTGACGATGTGCGGAATCAGGTCCTTGCCGAAATCCTTCGACGAGTTGGGATCGGCGGCATCGGCCCTGAGCAGGTCGAGCAGGAACTTGGTGTGGAAGACGTAAATGCCCATGGAGGCGAGCGCCATGGATTCGTTGCCGGGAATGCCGGGCGGGTCGGCGGGTTTCTCGACGAAATCGATGATCGTGTCAGTCTTGTCGACATGCATGACGCCGAAGCCGACGGCTTCCATGCGCGGCACTTCGAGGCAGCCGATGGTGACATCGGCACCGGTCGAGACGTGCTGGCGGAGCATCAGCTCGTAGTCCATCTTGTAGATATGGTCGCCGGCGAGAATGACCATGTATTGCGGGTTATAGGGCTCGATGATGTCGATGTTCTGGTAGACCGCGTCGGCGGTGCCCTCATACCACTGGGTTTCGGAGACGCGTTGGGAGGCCGGCAGGATATCGAAACTCTCGTTACGCTCGGGGCGGAAAAAGTCCCAGCCGCGCTGCAGGTGGCGGATCAGCGAATGCGCCTTGTACTGCGTGGCGACGCCGATGCGGCGGATGCCGGAATTCAGGGCGTTGGACAGCGCGAAATCGATGATGCGCGTCTTGCCGCCGAAATAGACCGCGGGCTTGGCACGCCGGTCCGTGAGTTCCTTGAGGCGGCTGCCACGCCCGCCGGCGAGAACATAGGCCATGGCATCGCGGGCCAGCGGCTGGATTCTCTTTTCTGTCATGGGTTGTCCTCCCTCTGTTATGCCTTGATCAATCCGCGAGCTCGAGCCAGACGGTTGCGAGCGGCGGCAAAACGCAGACGGCCGAGATGCGGCCGCTGTCTTCGCGGCGCGCAGTCACCTCCCCGGCATTACCCTTGCCGGAGCCTCCATAGTGATGCGCATCCGTATTCATGATTTCGCGCCATTTGCCCTCGGCGGGCAAAGGCACCGTATAATTCTCGCGATAGACGGGCGTGAAATTCGAGATGACGGCGACCGGCCGTTCGCCCGGTGCCTTGCGGATCCAGGCATAGACCGAGTTCTCGAAGTCGTCGGCGATCGACCATTCGAAGCCTTCGCCCTCGCAATCCCTGGCGTGCAGCGCCGGCTTGTCGCGATAGAGATGGTTGAGGTCCTTGACCAAGTCCTTCATGCCGGCATGGTTGGGGAAATCGAGCAGGTGCCAGTCGAGCGACTTTGCCTCCGACCATTCGTTCCACTGGGCGAATTCCTGGCCCATGAACAAGAGCTTCTTGCCGGGATAGCCCCACATGAAGCCGTAATAGGCACGCAAATTGGCGAATTTCTGCCAGTCGTCGCCGGCCATCTTTGATATCAGCGAACCCTTGCCATGCACCACTTCGTCATGGCTGAGCGGCAGGACGAAATTTTCCGAGAAGGCATAGAGCAGGCCGAAGGTCAGCTCATGGTGGTGGTGCTTGCGGTGGATGGGCTCGCGCGCCAGATAGGTCAGCGTGTCGTGCATGAAGCCCATGTTCCACTTGAAGCCGAAGCCGAGGCCACCGTCATGGACGGGGGCAGAAACCTTGGGCCAGGAAGTGGATTCCTCGGCGATGGTCATGATGCCGGGATGCGAGCCATAGAGATGGCGGTTCATATCCTGCAGGAACTCGACGGCTTCGAGGTTTTCGCGGCCGCCATATTTGTTCGGCACCCACTCGCCTTCCTTGCGGGAATAATCGAGGTAGAGCATCGAGGCGACGGCATCGACGCGGATGCCGTCGGCATGGAACTTCTCGGCCCAGTAGAGGGCGGAATTGATGATGAAGCTTTTGACCTCGCTGCGGCCGAAATTGTAGATCGCGGTGTTCCAGTCGGGGTGGAAACCCTGGCGCGGATCGGCATGTTCATAAAGCGAGGTGCCGTCGAAACGGCGCAGGCCATGCTGGTCGGTCGGAAAATGCGCCGGCACCCAATCGAGAATGATCGAGATGCCCGCCTTGTGAGCACCGTTGACGAAACGGGAGAAGCCTTCGGGCTCGCCGAAGCGGGCGGTGGGCGCGAAGAGACCCGTTGTCTGGTAGCCCCAGGACGGATCGTAGGGATGCTCGGTAATCGGCATGAATTCTATGTGGGTGAAGCCCATTTCGACGGCATAGGGGATCAGCCGCTCGCCGAGTTCGTCCCAGGAGAGCATCTCGTTGCCATCGGCGCGCATCCATGAGGCGGGATGGACTTCATAGGTCGAGATCGGCACGCGGCGGGCATCGACATTGCACCACCAGTCGCGGTGCGCCGTGTCCTCCCATTCCTGCGCGATCTCGGGTGTCGTCATCGAGGCGGTCTTGGGCCGCAGTTCCGAGCGGCGGGCGAAGGGGTCGGCCTTCAGGGGCTGCAGCGTGCCGTCGCGGGAGAGGATCTCGTATTTGTAGGTCTCGCCACCACCGATGCCGGGCAGGAAGATTTCCCAGACGCCGGTATCGGCCCGGAGCCGCATGACGTGGCGGCGGCCGTCCCAGTTGTTGAAGCCGCCGACGACGGAGACGCGCGCCGCATTCGGCGCCCAGACGGCGAAGTGGAAGCCATCGGCGCCTTCGTGATGGATGGGATGGGCGCCCATCTTGTCGAACATCCTGAGATGCGAGCCCTCGCGGAGGTAGTAGTCGTCCATGGGGCCAAGTACCGGACCGAAGGAATAGGGATCGACGAGTTCCCAACTGCCGGCGGCATTCCGGGCCTTGTATTTGAGCGGCTGGCGCTTCTTGACGCTGACGGCGCCCTCGAAGAAGCCGGCATCGTGGCGGCGGGGCAGATTGCCGACCGCCTCGTCGGCGAGCGTGCAGGCCACGACCTCCTCGGCGCCGGGAATGAAGGTGCGGGCGACGAACTCCTTGCCGAATTCGTGGATGCCGAGGACGGAAAAGGGATTGGCGTGCACGCCTTCGACGATCGCCGCGATCTCTTCGTTGAAGATGCGGAAATCCTTGACCTCTTTCGGCTTCTTCGCCTTCCTGTCAGGTTCTGTCGTCACCGTCTCGACCGGTCCCTCAACTTTCCCCTTCTTCGTCTTTGCCGGCTTGTCCATCGCATCCCCTCCCGTCCCGGTTTTTTTCTAAGTGCGTGGATATTCCTTGCTCAACGCGTCTGACGCCTCCCGCGTTCAGCCCGCTTTCCAGATTTCCTTCGCATATTGGCGGATCGTGCGATCCGACGAGAACCAGCCCATGCGGGCAGTGTTGCGGACCGCCTTGGAGAACCAGTTTTGCTCGTCCATCCAGATCTGGTCGATTTCGCGCTGCGCCTGGGCATAGGCATCGAAATCGCCCGCGACCATGAACCAATCATGCTGGTAGAGACCATCGACAAGGCTCGTGAAACGGCCGGGATCATCAGGCGAGAAGACGCCGGTGCCGATGGCGTGAAGCGCCTGCTGCAGTTCGCGCGAGGCTTCGATGATCGCCCGGGGATTGTGGCCCTCGGCGCGCGCCTTGCCGACTTCGTCAGTTGTCATGCCGAAGATCTTGATATTCTCGGCGCCGACATTTTCCAGCATCTCGACATTGGCGCCGTCGAGCGTGCCGATGGTGAGCGCGCCGTTGAGGGCGAACTTCATGTTGCCGGTGCCGGATGCTTCCATGCCGGCGGTGGAAATCTGTTCCGAAAGGTCGGCGGCCGGGACCAATACCTCGGCGAGCGAGACATTGTAGTTCGGCACGAAGACGACCTTGAGCAGGCCGCGCACCGCGGGGTCGGAATTGATCACCTTGGCGACATCGTTGGCGAGCTTGATGATCAATTTGGCATTGTGATAGCTCGGCGCCGCCTTGCCGGCGAAGATTTTCACGCGCGGCACCCAGTCGCGTTCGGGATGGGAGCGCATCTGATCGTAGAGCGACACCGCCTCGATGATGTTGAGAAGCTGGCGCTTGTATTCGTGGATGCGCTTGACCTGGATGTCGAACATCGCCGACGGATCGAGCTTGAGGCCCATGCGGCTCTGGATGAGCTGGGCGAGCTTGATCTTGTTCTCGCGTTTGACGGCGGCGAACTTCTTCTGGAAGCCGGTATCGTCGGCGTAGGCATCGAGCGCCTTGAGTTCATCGGTATTGTCGAGGAACTTGTCGCCGATCGCCTCGCGGATCAGGTTGGTCAGAGGCTGATTGCACTGCATGAGCCAGCGGCGCGGTGTGATGCCGTTGGTCTTGTTGTTGATCCGGTCCGGATAGAGCTTGTGCAGGTCGGCGAAAACCGTGACCTTCATCAGTTCGGTATGCAGCGCCGAGACGCCGTTGATCGAATGCGAGCCGATAAAGGCGAGGTTGCCCATGCGCACCCGGCGGCCGCCGGCTTCGTCGATCAGCGAGATCGAGCGGATTTGGGCGTCGCTGAAGTTCTTCTGCTTGCGCGCATCGATCAGGACCTGGGCATTGATGCCGTAGATGATCTGCATGTGGCGCGGCAGCAGGCGTTCGAACAGCGGCACCGGCCAGGTTTCGAGCGCCTCGGGCAGCAGCGTGTGGTTGGTGTAGGAAATGGTCTTCCGGGTCATCTCGAACGCGGTTTCGAAATCGAAGCCATGCACGTCGCAGAGCAGGCGCATCAGTTCGGATACGGAGACGGCCGGATGGGTGTCGTTGAGTTGGATCGCGACCTTGTCGGGCAGGTTTTCCAGGGTGTTATACTGCTGGAGGTGACGGCGGAGAATATCCTGCAGCGAGGCCGAGGAGAAGAAGAACTCCTGCCGGAGCCGCAATTCCTGGCCGGCGGGCGTCGCATCGGCAGGATAGAGGACGCGGGCCAGCGATTCGGCCTTGTTGCTCTCCTTCAGCGCGCCGATATGATCGCCGGCATTGAAGGCGGCGAGCAGGATCGGGTCGATCGGCTGGGCGGTCCAGAGACGGAGCGTGTTGACGCGATGGGCACGCCAGCCGACGATCGGCGTGTCGTAGGCAACGGCGATCACGCGCTCGGCGGGTTTCCAGACGTATCGGGCTTCGCCATCGGGGGCGAGAACGGAATCGACCGCGCCGCCGAAGCCGACTTCATAGGCGCTTTCGCGGCGCTCGAATTCCCAAGGGTTACCATGCGCGAGCCAGGTCTCGGGCAGTTCGACCTGCCAGCCCTCGGCGATCTGCTGCCGGAACAGGCCGTGGACATAGCGGATGCCGTAGCCATAGGCTGGAATATCCACCGTGGCCATCGATTCCATGAAGCAGGCGGCGAGACGGCCGAGACCACCATTGCCGAGCGCGGCATCCGGCTCCAGCCCTGCCACGACATCGAGGTCGACGCCGAGCGTCTTCAGCGCTTCGCGCAGTTCTTCCATCAGGCCGAGATTGGAGACAGCGTCGCGGGTCAACCGTCCGATCAGGAATTCCAGCGAGAGATAATAGACGCGTTTTCCGCCGCTCTCATAGGTCCTGCGGGTCGATTCCATCCACTGGTCGATGATGCGGTCGCGGATAACGAGGATAGCGGCGGTCAGCCAGTCATGCGGCTTGGCAACCTTGGCGTCCTTGCCGATGCGGTAGATCAGGCGCTCGACGATGTCCGCCGCCAGCTGTGTAGGATCGGATTTGCGCGCTTTGGGGACGGGGATTTCCTTGATGGCGGAAGTTTGGTTCATGGCCTGTCCGTATCATGTCTGTTGGGCCGAAAATATTTCCTGGGAGTAGAAATACCCGGCAGCAAGGCCAAGTTTGCATCGATCAAAACCGCATGCAACGGTTTATTTGATTCACGCGCCGCCTCATCGGGATTTAGACATTTAATCGATTTAGATGCAAGCGCCGCGAACAGAAAAACCGCCGGCGAGGGTGCGCCGGCGGTTTTTTGAAAATTCGCTGTTCGCGTTACTGCGTCAGGCGGGTGCTAGTCGCGGTGGCGCGTTCGCCGATATATTCGAAGGCCGCGTTGAGGTCCTCGGCATTCTCGGCGGCGAAGTAATGTGCCGAGGTGGTGGCGCAATAGCTGAGCAGGGCCTGACCCCGATCCGGCGCCATGAAAGCGACCGAATAGACCTCGATGCCCGCTAGCTTGGCCGCGTCGCACCACACCTTGGTCTCGGTGTCGGCGGAGGTGTAGTTGTTGTCGCCATCGGTCATGAAGACGATGTATTTCGATGGGATCTGGCCATTCTTGGCCTGGTGCGCGGTATCCTCGGTCGTCGCCTTGATTGCGTTGTATGCCGTCTTGAACGCGAGGCCGGAATCGGTGCCGCCGTTCGCCGTCAGGTTGGAAATATACGTCTTCGCGGCGGTGACGCCCCACGCGATACCGAGCGGAGTCTGCATGACGTTATTGTAGGAAACGGCACCCGTCCTGACGAGCACGGTGTCCGGATCGGCCGTCGCGAGCTGATCCATGAGCTTTGTGGCTGCTATGCGCAGAGCGGTGATCTTGTCGTAGTAGGTGTAGCAGGTATAGGTCCTGCGGCCGTATCTGCAGGTGTAGCTGCCGGACACGGTGTTGGTGTATTCAGCCATCGAGCCGGAGCGGTCGAGGACGAGATACATCGAAAGCGCGTTCTTGCTCTCCGTGCTCGATTGCGTGGTGCTCGATACGCTGACACGGCCGCTGCTCCTGCCCATGAAGGCCGAGAGCGCCGAATACTTCACATCATAGCAGGTGGCGACCTTGACCGTGTATTTCTTCGCGGTGCCGACCGTGGCCTCCTGCGTGACAGCGACATTGGTGCAGGTCGAGAAATCGAACGGCTGCTCGGTTGCGTCTTTCGGCGCCTCGATGTGGTTGGCCATCTGGCCCTTGACGAAATCCGTGGCCAGCGTTTCGGCCGCCTCGGTCGTTATGTCCTTGTTGGCGAGCGCCGAGGCGGCCGCCAGTGCTGCGGCATCCGCCGCGTTCTGAAGGGCCGCCTTCGAAGCGATCATCTTCGACGTGTCGATCGCCATGCCGGCTGCCGCAAGGCCCACCGGCAGCACGATAGCCGCGATGATCGAAAGGTTGCCTTTCCTGTTTTTCAGGAAATCGCGCAAGAAATGCGAAGAAAAGTTGAAAGGCATGGTCGCTCCCCACCAGCGAGTTGGATGTGAAGCGAAAGTTAACAGGGATTTGTTTTGTTCAGGTTTACTGACGTATTAGGACTTTACTAAAGATAGAACGAAATTGTTTGATAATAATCAAGCTCTTACAGGGATGACGTCGACTGCCTGGTCGGTCGTGTGGCCGCCGTAGATCTTGAGGATTCCGATCACCGGTGCGACGTCTGAATAGTCCCGTCCGTAGGCTACCCTTATGTGATCGGTGCCGGCCATCATGTTGTTCGTGGGGTCCCATTCCATCCAGCCCGTCGTCCGGCCGCACCAGACGCGAACCCAGGCATGCATGGCATCGGCGCCTTCGAGGCGCTCCTTGCCCGCCGGCGGGATGGTACGCAGGAAGCCCGAGACATAGCCCGCCGGGATATCGAGCGACCTGAGCGCCACGATCATGATATGGGTGAAATCCTGGCAGACGCCCTTCTTCAGCTTGAAGGCCTCGCCCACGGGCGTGTTCACCTTGGTTGCGCCGGGCACATAGGTGAACTGGGAATGGATGGCCGAACAGATCTTGTTCGCGGCTTCCCTGACGCTCATTTTAGGCTTGATGAGGCTGCGCGCCCATTTGGCGATATCGGCACTATAAGGCAGGCGCGGACTGACGCCCAGGAAATGGTGCGGCGATTCCGGTTCCAGCGTCCAGCAGTCGAAGGTCTCTTCCGTGATCTCGCTGACGACAGGCGAGATGTCGGCGAGCGGCAGCTGGGCTTCCACCTGCACGCGGGCCTGCATGCGGATTTCGAGTTCCTGATGCGAATTGCGGAAACTGATCGAGGAGGCGGCATTGCCGAAGAAATCCACGAAGTCGGTCCGCTCCTCGGGCTGCGGGTCGACGCTGACGGTTCCCGCGATCAGCCGCTGGCCCTTCGGCAGCGTCAGCGGCAGCACGCGCACCACATGGCGGGCGCCGCTGGCGCCAACCTCGTATTCATAGGTGATCTTCATTGTGATGTCGTAGAGCATGGGTATTCCGGACGCCGTTCCCTAGAGCAAGTTGTCGCTATTGGAGTCATCCTGTTGGCTCCAATAGCGACAACATGCTCGATACCCTTGATGCACTGATTCAGGTGAAAATGAAATCGCCGATGTCGAGGTCGAGGACGGTCGTGCCTTTTATGATCAGCCTGTCGTCGCCGCTGCGGATTTCGACATTGCCGTTCCTATCCTTGGCGTGGTGGTCGATCATGTCGGTGAAGTCAGCGACCGCATCGAAACCCTTCAGATCTATCTTGTCGATTCCGTCGGCAAAATCGGTGATCGTGTCGACACCGTAGCGGGTCGCGAAGACAAATGTGTCGGCATCTTCCGCGCCCGCCAGACGGTCATTGCCCTTGCCGCCATCAAGCGTGTCCGTGCCGGCGAGGCCGAACAGGTCGTTGTCGCCCCGATTGCCCGTCAGGGTGTTGGCGGAGGCATTTCCCGTGCCGTCGATATCCTTCTTGCCGGAGAGGATGAGCGTTTCGACCTCTGCGCCGAGCGTGTAGGTCACCGACGATTTGACCGTGTCGTCGCCCTCGCCGGCATCCTCGACCAGTTGGAGATTTGCGCGGTCGGTGATCAGCATGTCGTCGCCTGGGCCACCGATGACCGAGCCGTTGAACCTTCCACCCCGGTTATCGAAGACATCATTGCCGCCGCCGAGATCGACGTCGTCGCCGATGAGTTTGCCGCTGTTGATCAGTGTGTCATCGGAACTGTCACCCAAGAAGACTGCGCCATCTTCGACGGCCATGAGTCCCCTGTTAACGGTTCTCGATGTGGTATCAGCGGTGAACACTTCGACGACGACCGCGTGATTTCTCGCGGAAATGTCGCCGGTCTTCTGGTTGACGAAAACCGTATCATCGCCGATGAGCACGACACCGGCGTTGGCCCAGATGCTGCCGGTATTGACAAGCTTCGACCGACCGCCGCTAAGCCAGACGCCCGCCTCGTCTGCAATGAGGGTGCCGTTGTTGGTGGCGCGGCTGTCCGCGCCGGACAGGACGATGGCGAATTCCCCGGAGATCAATCCCGATCGGGCGACGTCGATCCGGGATGAGACGCCTTCGACATAGATTCCGACATTGGAGGCGATGATCCCTCCCGCAACGGTAATCTTCGCATTGGAAGCCGCGGGTGAAAAATAGAGGCCTTCCGTGTCGGAGAGCAAGACCGCCGACGAGTCCACCACTACGGACATCGAAGCTTCGGTATAGATTTCCGGGCCGAAAAGTCTGCCCTTCAGAATGTCCTTGGCCATGGATGCCCCCTGCGACCGGCGATTGAGGTGTCGGACTGCAATCTGCCGAGGATCACGGCTCAAATCAACAGGTCAGATGGAGATGTAGGTCTTTGCAAGGAGATCGGAAAGATTTTCCATGTCCTCAGCCAGTTGCGCATAGACTTCGGTGGTCATCGCCTCCGGCGTCATCAGCGACAGTTGATTATAGATCTTCAGGACTTCTCGGTAGAATGGCGAATACTGGCCGTTGATCGTGGCATTGGGGAGAAGTTCGACTTCGGTCTTGATCTCGTTGAGCTGATAGAAGATCGAGCGCGGATTGAGTTGGTCGAGGGCGAGCAGGTCGGTGACCGTCAGGCGTGCAGTCGCGACATTGTAGCGGCGGCGGTGGGTCATGACGCTGTCGCCGATCTCGATCAGCATGTCGAGCGCGCCGTCGGGTGCATCGGGGCCGGAGAGATGGCGGAGCAAGCGGGCCATGTGCAGGCCGCGTTCGAGATGCCGGCCGATCGACAGGAAGCGCCAGCCGGTGAAGCGGTACATGTTTTCGTGGACGAGACCGGCAAAGCCCGCAAGCTTGCGGAGCAGGATGGTCATGGCGCGGGTGGCATCATCGCCGGGCAGCACCTTCTCGCGGAAATCACGCGCCGTCTTGGCGAGGTCGTTCAGCGCCAGCCAGCCATCAGGCGAGAACCGGTCGCGAATGTTGGAGGCGGAATAGAGCGCGCTCGAAATGTTCATCACCAGGGTTTCCGGCACGACCTCCTCGGTATCGACATCAAGTGCCGCGAGATATTCGGAAACGTCGGCCAGCAGCGGCTGCTCGCGATCGGCATATTCGGCGAAGCGGCCGTGCCAGGAGCGCAGGATGCGCAGCGCGCCTTCCGCGCGCTCGATATAGCGGCCGAGCCAGAACAAGTTGTCGGCGGCGCGCGATGGCAGGCTGCCCGGCATGTTGCGGGTGAAATTCTCCTCGGACGGCAGCAGCGTCGACCATTTCACGGCGCTATCCGAGACGATCCAGACATCGGCGACCGAGCCGCCCTTCTGCATGGCGATGGCCGAGACGTCGTCGCTGCCGCCGATGCGGGCGAAGCCGCCCGGCATGATCTGCCAGCCCTCCTTGGTGCGGGCGGCGAAGACGCGCAGGCTCATCGGTCGCGGCGACAGCTTGCCGTTGACAAAGGCCGGCGTGGTGGAGAGCTTCACGACCTCCTGGCCGACAAGCCGATGTCCTTCCTCCTGGAGGCGGGTCAGCATTGCGGCGTTCTTTTCCCTCAGCGCCGAGCCGGAGAGCGACTCGTTGCCGTCATCGAAGAACGACAGCCGCGAATAGGCCGGGCCGATCATCATCCTGTCGAGGTTGGCGATGACGTGGTCGCGCTCGGACTGCTGGCCGCACCACCATGTCGCAATCGATGGTAGCTTGAGTTCCTGATTGAGCAGGCGGCGACAGATGGCCGGCATGAAGGCGAGAAGGGCGCGGGTTTCCAACAGGCCCGAGCCCAGCGCGTTGACGATGGCGACGCTTTCGGACCGCAGCGCCTGGACGAGGCCCGGCGTGCCGATCTGGGAGGTCTGGTTGAGCTCGAGCGGATCGGCATAGTTGGCGTCGAGGCGGCGCCAGAGCACGCTGACCGGCTTGAGACCGGCGACGGTACGGACCATGACCTGGTTGTTGACGACAGTAAGATCCTCGCCCTCAAGCAGCATGAAACCGAGATAGCGGGCGATATAGGAATGTTCGAAATAGGTCTCGTTCGCCGGTCCCGGGGTGAGAACGGCGATGCGGTCTTCCGGATGCTTCTTGTAGCCCTGCAGCGTATCGCGGAAGGCGCCGAAGAAGGAGGCAAGCCGGTGGACATGGGTTTCGGCGTAGATGTCGGAGAAAGCGCGTGTCGTCGCGACACGGTTTTCCAGCGCGAAGCCGGCGCCCGAGGGTGCCTGGGTGCGGTCGGCCAGTACCCACCAGTCGCCATCCGGGCCGCGGCCGATCTCGAAGGCGACGAAATGCAGGAAGTGGCCGCCGGCAGGCTTGAGGCCGACAAGCGGGCGGAGATATTCGGGATTGCCGGCTATGAGTGCTGGCGGCAGGAAGCCTTCCTGCACCAGGCGGTTTTCGGAATAGATATCCTCGGCGATCAGTTCGAGCAGTTCGGCGCGCTGGATCAGCCCTTCGGAGAGTTTCTCCCATTCCTGTTCGTTGATCAGGACGGGGACGTGGCTGAGCGGCCAGGACCGTTCGGCATTCGGCGCGCCGCCATAAGCGCGGTAGAATACGCCAGCGTCGCGCAGGTAACGGTCGGCCTTGTCGATGCGGGTCTCGAGTTCGTCCTCGGACATCGCCGAGAGGCGGTTGAGGAAATGCCGCCAGACCGGACGTACTTCGCCATCCGGACCCAGCATTTCGTCCGGGGCGCCTGCCAGCGGACGATAATCCAGCTTCTTCTTCGGCGTCTCGGCTTTCACCTGCGCGCTCGTTGCCCCCGCACTTACCATTTACACTCCCGGCGGCCTCCTGAGGTCCAACGTCAGCGGGAAATCCGGATGGGGTTCTTCCCGTGCCAGCTGATAGCGGCCGGATGTGTAGCCCCATGGCTCGAAGCGCGCGAGCCGTCTCGCCTGCGCTTCATTGCCATTGACCGGAAACGTCTCGTAGTTCCGGCCACCCGGATGAGCGACGTGATAGATGCAGCCGCCCACCGCCTTGCCCGTCCATGTATCATAGATGTCGAAGGTGAGCGGTGTGTTAACCGGCAAAACCGGGTGGAAACCCGACGCCGGCTGCCAGGCCTTGTAACGCACGCCGGCGACCGCGACGCCGCGCGTCTGGGTGTTCTTGAGCGGCACCGGCCGGCCGTTGCAGGCCACCGCGAAGCGCTCGGGATTGGTGGTTTCGAGCTTGACCTGCAGGCGCTCGACCGAGGAATCGACGAAACGGACGGTACCGCCGATGGCACCGGATTCGCCCGTGACGTGCCAGGGTTCCAGCGCCTGGCGGAGTTCGAGCCGCGTGCCTTCGTAATCGACCTCGCCATAGAAGGGGAAGCGGAATTCGAGCTGGGCCTCGAACCATTCTGGCCGGAACGTGAAGCCGTGGCTCTTGAGGTCGTCGAGCACATCCATGAAATCCGCCCAGACATAGTGCGGCAGCATGAAGCGGTCGTGCAGCGTCGTGCCCCAGCGGACGAGCTTGCCTTCCAGCGGCGCTTTCCAGAAACGGGCGATCAGGGCGCGGACCAGCAGCTGCTGTGCAAGGCTCATGCGCGAATCCGGCGGCATCTCAAAACCGCGGAACTCGATCAGGCCAAGGCGGCCGGTCGGGCCGTCGGGCGAGAAGAGTTTGTCGATGCAGATTTCGGAGCGGTGGGTGTTGCCGGTCGAATCGACCAGCAGGTTGCGGAACAGGCGATCGACCAGCCATGGCAGCGGGGGCACGCCCTTGCCGGGGGCCGGGACCTGGGCGAGCGCGATTTCCAGTTCGTAAAGGCCGTCGTGACGGGCTTCGTCGATGCGCGGCGCCTGGCTGGTGGGGCCGATGAACAGGCCGGAGAACAGGTAGGATAACGAGGGATGACGCTGCCAGAAGAGCACGATGCTTTTCAACAGATCGGGGCGGCGCAGGAACGGGCTGTCGTTCGGGTTGGCGCCGCCGACCACGACATGGTTGCCACCGCCGGTGCCGGTGTGGCGGCCGTCGATCATGAATTTCTCGGCGCCGAGGCGGGACTGGCGGGCTTCCTCGTAGATCGCCGTGGTGATGTCGACGCATTCGCGCCAGTTGCTCGCCGGGTGGACGTTGACTTCGATGACGCCGGGATCGGGGGCGACGCGGATAACGTTCAGCCGCTCGTCCTGTGGGGGCGTATAGCCCTCGATATGGACGGGCAGACCGAGGCTTGCGGCGGCGCGCTCGGCCGAGGCGATGAGGTCGAGATAGTCTTCGAGCTTCTCCGTCGGCGGCATGAAGATGCAGAGCCGGCCATCGCGCGGCTCGATCGAGATGGCGGTACGGACGCGGCCGCCGATCTCCTCGTAGGACTGGCCGATCTGCTCCTGCTGGCCGGCAGCATCCGCCTTCAGCGAATGCTCGGGCATGGCGCGGCCCTTCTCAGCGGCGAAATCCGGCAAGTCCGGCTTGGCGACCGTCGGGTCCTCGGGATTGATATAGGGATACATCGACGGCGAGATATAGGGGAGCGCGTTCAGCGGCAGGCGGAAGCCGACCGGCGAATCGCCCGGTACGAGGAAGATGCGGCCGCGTCGCGTGATCCATTTCTCGCTGACCCAGACGCGGCCCGACGCGCGTGCCTGCCAGGCCTGGACCGGGAGGACGAAGCCGGACGGCGTGGTGAGCCCGCGCGAAAACACCCGGGCGATGCGGTTGCGCTCCTCGGGATCCTTGATCTTCGAATTGGCGGGATCGACATTCTCAGGGAGATTGGCCTCCTTGACGATCCACTCGGCGGGATCCTCGTAGGCGGGCATGACGTTCTCGGGCGTGAGATCGAGTTCGACGGCGATGGCTGCCAGCAGCTTGCCGGCATCGTCGACGGTCGCTTCGTAATCCTTGCGCTCGATGGCGACGAGCTGGGGATCGCGCCAGATCGGCTTGCCGTCCTTGCGCCAGTAGAGCGAGAAGGTCCAGCGCGGCAGGGTCTCGCCGGGATACCACTTGCCCTGGCCATAGTGCAGGAAGCCGCCGGGCGCAAAACGCTCTCGGATCTTGCGGATCAGGGTGTCGGCGAGGTCGCGCTTCTGCGGGCCGACGGCAGCGGTATTCCATTCGTCGGACTGGAAATCGTCGATCGAGACGAAGGTCGGCTCGCCGCCCATGGTGAGGCGCACGTCCTCGGCCTTGAGATAGGCATCGACCTCCTCGCCGAGCCGGTCGAGATGTTCCCAGCTATCCTGCGGAAAGGGCTTGGTGATGCGCGGATGCTCGGAGACGCGGATGACCTTCATGTCGAAATCGAAGGAGGTCTCGGCCTGGCCGAAATAGCCGCCCGAGATCGGCGCAGCATTCCTGAAATGTGGGCTTGCGGCGAGCGGAATATGGCTTTCGCCCGTCAGCAGGCCGGAGGTCGGGTCGAGACCAATCCAGCCGGCACCCGGCAAATAGACTTCACACCATGCATGCAGGTCGGTGAAATCGACCTCGGTGCCGGAGGGGCCGTCGAGCGCCTTGAGGTCGGGCGCGAGCTGGATGAGGTAGCCGGAGACGAAGCGGGCGGCGAGGCCAAGATGGCGCAGGATCTGCACGAGCAGCCAGCCGGAATCGCGGCAGGAGCCGAGCGCGGTGAGCAGCGTCTCCTCCGGAGTCTGGACGCCGGGCTCCATACGGATGACGTAACCGACACGGTTCTGCAGCATGGCATTGAGGCCGACGACCATATCGACGGTCTTTTGCTTGCTCCGATCGAGCGTATCGAGGTAGGCCTGAAGCTCGGGGCCGGCGGGCTCGGGCTTGATGTAGATCGAAAGGTCTTCCTTGAGGTCTTCCGGATAGGCGAAGGGCCAGTATTCGGCGCTTTCCTCGACGAAGAAATCGAAGGGATTGTAGACCGTCATGTCGGCGACGAGATCGACCTCGATCTTCATCTCGGTCACGGGTTCGGGGAAGACGAAACGGGCGAGATAGTTGCCGTAGGGGTCCTGCTGCAGGTTCACGAAATGGTTGGACGGGGTGACCTTGAGGGCGTGGCTGAGGACCTTGGTCTTGGAATGGGGAGCAGGTTTGAGCCGGATAATCTGGGGCGAGAGGATGACCGGCTTGTCGTATTTATAGTGCGTGAGGTGATAGATGCTCGCCTTGATCGACATATGGCGCTGTTCCCTGCTTTTGATTTTGGAGTTTGTGCAATGCAAACCGGGAAAGCAAGCTGATAAATTAAGAACATACCAATGGCCGGGGAATGTCCGGGCCGTCGCTTGACAGACGCTCGCCGCATTTGTAATTAGCAATTATGTTAATTAACAAAAATGTTAAATTATGAACCCGCAGCTTTCATCCGTTTTCGCCGCGCTCGGCGACCCGACACGGCTCGCCATCATCCAGCGGCTTTCCGAGGGCGAGGCTTCGGTGCAGGAACTGGCGGAACCCTTCGATATCAGCGGCCCGGCGATCTCGCGGCACCTGAAGGTGCTGGAGCAGGCAGGGCTGATCACGCGGCGCCGCGAGGCGCAGCTCAGGCCCTGCCGGCTGGAGCTTTCGCGGCTTGAGGAGATCCGGGACTGGACCAAACAGATGAAGCGCTTCTGGGACGAGAGCTTCGACAGGATGGACGACTATCTCGAAGAGATATTGGAGGACAGGAAATGAATATAATGAACACGTCGGACCGGGTGCTGGCCTTTGAGCGGATTTTCGACGCGCCGCGCGAGATCGTCTTCGCGATGTGGACCAACCCGAAGCACATGATCCGCTGGTACGGTCCGCGCGGCCACAGCCTCACAAGCTGCGAGCTTGACGTTCGCGTCGGCGGCGGCTGGCGGGCCTGCATGTTCAACGGCGATGTCGAGACCTGGGTTTGGGGCACCTATCATGCGATCGAGGAACCCTCGAAGCTGATCTTCTCGTCGTCGATGCACTGGCACAAGTACGAAACGCTGGTGACCATCCATTTTGATGATACCGGTGACGGGCGTACGCGGATGCGGTTCCGGCAGGAGGAGTTCTGGAATGAAGCGGATTGCCAGGATCATCGCTGGGGCTGGGCGAGCGCGCTCGACAAGCTCTCCGAACAATTGCTGGTCATGCAAACGGCAGGCCTCTTCAACGACCTGTTGTGGAAGGAGCCGCGCCGAAACGGTGTGGCCGAGGATTTCGCGGAAGCCGCACGCCGTGCGAAGGCCGAGCGCGAGACGATGCCCGACCAGGTCATTCCGCCGAGCGTTAAATCCTAAGCGATCTTTGCTTCCGGCATCGACAGGCGATGGAGCAGGAGTTCCAGCCCGTGGTTGAGCGCGGAGCGGGCATCGTCGGTCAGGCTTGACAGGATGAACTCGATCTCACGGCAGGGATCGAGCTTGAGGAGCGCGCGGCCGGAGGCGGTCAGTTCCAGTATTTCCGCCTTGCCGCGTGGCTGTTCCTTGGCCTTGGCGAGCAGGCCCTTCTGCAGAAGCGTACGGACGGTGCGGCTGACGGGACCGTTTGCCATATGCTGGAAGCGTGCGAGCTCACTTGCCGTGCAGAGATCGCGGCGCGCTCTGGAGAAATATCTCAGCGCCACCCATTGGGCGGGAAACATTTCGTGCTGGTAGCCCCTGGCATGCAGCATGCGGGCCAGCAACTCCAGCATGTCGGCAATCGCCGTCGCGGACGGTTTGAGCATGGGTCGTCAATCTCCGGCATCGAGTCGCGTGTTTCGGATCGGACGGATAAAGCGGGTGGGGGCCAAATTCGTCAAACGCTTTGCTGGGAAAGGATGAACAACCCTATAATGAAGAGCATCGCATTTGCCGCTTGAGTCGCAGTATCAATATGTTAGAGGTTGTGAATATGGAAACGATCGCGTTCCGCATGGTGCTGAACCCCGGCCAGAAGGCGGAATACAAGCGTCGTCACGACGAGATCTGGCCGGAGCTTTCGGCGCTGCTCAAATCATCAGGTGTTTCGGATTATTCCATCTGGCTCGACGAAGAGACCAACCACCTTTTCGGCATATTGAAGCGCACCGAGGATCACACGATGGACGCAATGCCCAAGGAGGCGATCATGCGGAAATGGTGGGACTATATGGCTGATGTCATGGCGGTCGAAGCGGACAATACGCCGGTGCAGGTGCCGCTAACGCGGGTGTTTCATATGGCGTGACGGCAATCGGGCTTGCGAGTGACTGGATAAGTGCCGCTGGCGTCCTCTTCTCCCCTTGGGGAGAAGGTGCCCGAAGGGCGGATGAGGGGTTGCGCGAAGCGCGGAATGTGCGGCTGAGAACCCCTCATCGCCTCGCATTCGCTCGGCACTTCTCCCCAAGGGGAGAAGAGGGAGCCAGTTGGATCGCCAGCGCTCCACAGTTGGCCAAGATGCCACACAACCTTTCCAACGGTCGTATGATCAGCTACGCATGGGCCGAGGAAATGCCGGGAGGGAACATGAACAGGATCGATCTCGAAGGCCAGCATGCCGTGGTGACCGGTGGCGCGCAGGGGCTCGGCTTTGCCATGGCCAAGCGGATGGTGGAGTCGGGCGCCCGGGTGACGCTCTGGGACATGGACGAGGCCCTGCTGGGGACCGCCGCTGCGGCACTTGGTAGGCAGGCTACTCGCGAAGTGGTGGATATCTCGGACTGGGAGCAGGTGGAAGCGGCGCGCGAGCGGACGTTGAGCAATAGTGGCGCGGTGCAGATCGTGGTCAATTCGGCCGGGATCGCCGGGCCGGCGGGGCCTCTCGACACCTACGAGATCGCGATGTGGAAGAAGATCATCGACATCAATCTCCACGGCACATTCTTCGTGAACCGCGCCTTCGTGCCTGGAATGAAGGCGCAGAACTATGGCCGCATCGTCAATATCGCCTCGATCGCCGGCAAGGAGGGCAATCCAAACGCCTCGGCCTATTCGACATCCAAGGCGGGCGTGATCGGGCTTACCAAGTCGCTCGGCAAGGAACTCGCGGGTTATGACATCGCGGTCAACTGCATCACGCCGGCGACCGCGCAGACGCGCATCCTCGAACAACTGACGCCGGAATTCATCGAATATATGCGGGTGCGGATTCCGCGCGGGCGGTTCCTCGAGGTTGAGGAAGCGGCGGCGATGGTGGCCTGGCTGGTGTCGAAGGAAAACAGCTTTACCACGGCGTCGGTGTTCGATCTCTCGGGCGGCCGGGCGACGTACTAAAGACGGTCAGCACGCTCACTTCACATTGACTGTCGTCTTCCGATCGATGATCGCCTTGCCGTCGCGGATGATCTCCAGACCGATCGCATAGGAGCCCGATAGGGGCGAGCCGCGCTTGCCGGAATAGGCGGAATAGACCGCCTTGTTGCGGTCGAGGGGTTCGGTTGTGGTGTCGACCAGAGGCTGGCCGCTGGGATCGCTCATGGTGAAGCGCAGGCGGTCGCCGGCTCTCAGGTTGGCGATCCATCCCCAGACCACGGTTGCCTGATCGCTCGATGCAGCATCAGCCGGCGGGCCGTCGATGGCGAGCGCGTCGTAATCGACCACCGATCCGGCAAGACCGAAGCCGAGGATATCAGGCTTGTCGTGGGGCAGGGCGTCCATGACGGCCTTGGAAAACAGGGGGTGGGCGTCTGCGGGATTGGCGACGCATCCATCACCGATCTTGCGGCCGGTCAGCGGATCGATCTCCACGCCGCCGATCCGCACCGTCAGATGGACATGCGGGAACTGAGCGAGACCGGAGGCGCCGACCTCGCCGATCTTGTCGCCTGCTTTCAACCTTTGCCCCGGACGAACCACGATGCTGCCCTGCTTGAGGTGGCAATATTGCGTCTCGGTGCCATCCGCGTGCTTCATGACGACGCCGTTGCCGCATTCCTTGTCGGCGACGGCCCGGCGATCCGCATCGGTCTGAATCAGGCGATCCGGCGCGCCATCGCGGCCGCGCAGCACCTCGCCATCGGCGGCTGCCACGACGGGCACGCCGCGCGCGACATCCTCCATCGACAGGATGCGGAGATCGACGCCATCGTGGCCGTCATAGGTGGCGATGCCACAGAAGGGATCGGTGGCGCCGGGGCCTGCCTTCATGTCCGGCGACTGTTGCAGGAAGCAATCGGTGCCGAGCGTGCATTCGGCGGGCAGCCTGAGTTCGATCGCGGCGGCGCTGCCTGTGAGGCAGGCGAGGCCTACAAGTGCAAGGCCGATCGTGCGCAGTCCCATCCGGTCGCTCTCCATCCCATGCTCGCGAGAACATCTACTTAGTGTGGTTGTGCGGCGGGGAAAAGGCCAGACGCTCCATGGACAATGGCCGCCGCCGAGCCTACATGCGCTTCCCATTCCGTCCGCAATCAACAAGCATATGGAAGAGCATGGCCGCATTTTTCACGCGACGTCCCGCGATCAGCGCCACGGCTCTCGGCGTGCTTGTCGCGCTCCATCTGCTGGCTGTGGCTAATATCACGTTCTGGGGCAAGGCCTGGGAGGGTTTCGCGAGCGGTACCGGTCTTGCCACCTTCGGCGTGGCGACGTTTGCGGTGTTCATCGGGGTGATGGTGGGGCTGTCGTTTCGTTTCATCGCCAAGCCCGTCTACATCTTCGCGATCCTGGTCGCGGCGGGGGCTTCGTATTTCACCGATACGTTCGGCACGGTCATCAATGCCAACATGATCGAGAATGTTCTGGCCACCAATTCCGGCGAAACGGGAGAGTTCCTGACTGCGAGCTTTTTCGTCCACATGCTGGTTTTCGGCATTCTGCCAAGCCTTTTGGTGATGTGGGTGCAGGTGATCTACGGTCCGTTCCGGTCACGCCTGCTGACCAATGCGGCGGTGTTCGTCGTGATGCTTCTGGTCGCGGGCGGGCTGATCTTTTCGCATCTCGGCGAGGTGCGCGCCGCGATGCGACGCGACTTCAACGCCATGATGGAGGTGCTGAACCCGGCGGGACCGGTCTCGGCTGCGATCAGGGTGGCGGCGCAGATGATCGAGAACCGCAATGCCATGCGCGAACCCTATGGCCGCGATGCCCGCAAGGGCGAATGGATCGCACGGGCCAAAAAGCCTGTCGTCACGGTGATCGTGGTGGGGGAATCGGCGCGGGCGATGAATTTCTCGCTCAACGGCTATGCCAGGAATACCAATCCGGACCTGGCCAAGCTCGGCGTGCTGAACTTCTCTAATGTCACGAGTTGCGGCACGGAAACCAGCATTTCGCTCCGCTGCATGTTCTCGGGTTTCCAACGCGGGGACTTCTCCAAGGACAAGGCGATCGCGCGGGAATCGCTGATGGACGTCTACAAGCATGCAGGGATCGACGTGCACTGGTGGGACAATGACGGCGGCTCCAAGGGGGTGGCCGATGGCGTGAAATATGTGAGCTATATGATGCGCACAGATCCGGACCTCTGCCAGAGCGGCACCTGCCAGGACGACATCTTCCTCGGCGATCTCGACACGCTGATCGGCGCGGCGACGGGGCCGACCGTCGTGGTGCTGCACCAGCGCGGATCGCACGGGCCGGCCTATTACCTGCGCTATCCCGATACGTTCAGGCCCTTCCAGCCGGATTGCCGGCTCTACCAGATGAACGATTGCTCTTCGGAGGAGATCGTCAATGCCTATGACAACACGATCGCGTATACCGACCGGTTCCTGGCGAGGGTCATCGGGCTTCTCGATAAACATCATGACAAGGCGAGCGGCGTGATGTTCTTCGTCTCCGACCACGGGGAATCGCTCGGCGAGAACGGCGTCTTCATGCATGGCGCGCCCTATGCCTCTGCGCCGAGGGAGCAGACGCATGTGCCGCTGATCGCGTGGACGTCGTCGGATTACGATGCGGCGTCCAGTTTCGATCGGGCCTGCGCGGCAAGGCTTTCCGCCTCGCCGTTCAGCCACGACAATGTCTACCACACGCTGCTGGGGATGATGGATATCAGGACCTCCGTCTACCGGCCGGAACTCGACATTTTCGGGAAATGCAGAGTTCCGGCGGTAAACTAGGCTGTTGCTTCTGGTCTCCTGCTCCGAAGCTCAAATCGCGGCGGCTTCCTCGGTCGGTTCCCCGGGTGTCATGGCTTTCGAACGGCGCGAGCGCAGCAGGACATAGAACACAGGCGTCAGGAACAATCCGAAGAATGTGACGCCGATCATGCCGGAGAACACGGCGGTACCCAGGGACTGGCGCATTTCGGCACCCGGACCGGTGGCGATCACCAGCGGCACGACGCCGAAGATGAAGGCGAATGCGGTCATCAGGATGGGCCTGAGGCGCAGATGGCACGCCTCGATCGCCGCCTCCACCGCGCTCTTGCCCTCAGCCTGGGCTTGCCGGGCGAATTCGACGATCAGGATCGCATTCTTCGCCGCCAGTCCGATCAGCACGACAAGGCCGATCTGGGTCAGGATATTATTGTCCATCCCTCTCAAATAGACGCCGATAAGTGCCGCGAGGATCGCGAGCGGCACGATGAGAATGATCGCCAGTGGCAAGATCCAGCTTTCATACTGCGCAGCAAGCACCAGGAACACGAAGATTACGGCCAGCGCGAAGATATAGATTGCCGTATTGCCGGTATTCTTCTCCTGAAGGGCCAGTTCGGTCCATTCGAAGGTCGTGCCTGATGGCAGGATCTCCCTGGCGAGGGTTTCCATTTTCTCGATCGCACTGCCGGTCGAGACGCCGGGCGTGGGATTGCCCTGCACCGGGACGGAGACATACATATTATAGTGCTGGACGAGGGCCGGGCCGCTCTTGTCGAGGATGTCGATCAAGGTTCCCAGAGGCACGAGCGCGCCCGTTGCCGAGCGGACCTTCAACGCCAGGATACTCGCCCTGTCGGTGCGGAACTGTTTGTCGGCCTGGGCACGGACCTGGTAGACACGGCCGAACGCGTTGAAATCGTTGACATAGGACGTGCCGAGATTGATCGCCAGCGTATCGAAGATGTTGGGGATCGGCACGTTCAGGGCGCGGGCCTTGTCGCGATCGATATTGAGGAAATATTGCGGGCTCGATGCGGAGAAGGTCGTGAAGACGCCCGTCAGGCCCGGCGTCTGGTTCGCCTTGCCCATCAACTGATAGGCAGCACCCAGCACGCGGCGCATATCGGAACCTTCGAGATCCATCAGTTGCATCTTGAAGCCGCCGCCATTGCCGATGCCGGCGATGGCGGGCGGCGGCACGGCGATGATGAAGGCTTCCTGGATGCTCTGCATTTTCATGTAGAGTTGGCCGATGATCGCGTTCGCGCTCTGGCCGTGTTTCAGCCGCTCCTCGAAACTATCGAATGGCGTGAAGATGACGCCGGAATTGGACGCGTTGGTGAAGGTCGCGCCATTGAAGCCGGCAAAGGCCACGGCGTTCCTGACGCCGGGAATCGAGTTCGCGATCTCGGAGGCTTTCGTGATCACCGCATCGGTGCGCTCGAGCGATGCGCCATCGGGCAATTGCACGACGACGATGGCGTAGCCCTGGTCCATCGTCGGAACGAAGCCGCGTGGAACCGTGGTGCCCATGAAATAGGTCGCGTAGAGCAAGCCGGCGAACACAATAAGGGACGCCGTGATTGCCAGCCCGGTCTGCACCATATGGCGGACGATCCAGGAATAGCCGGCACTCATCCTGTCGAATCCGGCATTGAACCCGCCGGCGAGGAACTGGCCGGCCCGCGTGATCGGATTGCGTGAGCGATGGTGCTCCTCATGCGGCTTCAGCAGGATCGAGGCCAGCGCCGGAGACAGCGTCAGCGAGTTCAGCGCCGAGATGCCCGTCGCAACGGCGATCGTCACCGCGAACTGGCGGTAGAACTGGCCTGATATGCCGGGAATGAAGGCGGTCGGCACGAAAACCGCGATGAGCACGAGCGAAATGGCGACGACCGCCACACCCACTTCGTCCATCGTCACATGTGCCGCCTGCTTGGGGGTCATGCCGCGTGCGAGATTTCGTTCGACATTCTCGACCACGACGATCGCGTCATCGACGACGATACCGATCGCCAGCACCAGACCGAACAGCGTCAGCATATTGAGCGAGAAGCCGAAGGCGAGGAGGAAGGCGAAGGTGCCGATCAGCGATACGGGAATGGCGACGATCGGAATGATCGCGGTGCGCCAGGATTGCAGGAAGATGAGCACGACGAGGGCGACCAGGATGGCCGCTTCGGCGATGGTCTTGTAGACCTCGTAGATCGATTCCGAGATGAACTCGGTCGGGTTGTAGATGATGTCGTAGGTCAGGCCCGGCGGGAAATCCTTCGACAACTCCTTCATCGTCTGCTGGATCGATTCGGATGCAGCCAGCGCATTGGTGCCGGGCCGGGCGAAGATGCCGATCGCGACGGCGGGGTTGCCGTCGAGATAGCTGTTGGTCACATAGTCCTTGGCGCCAAGTTCGACACGGGCGACATCCTGCAACTGCACAAGGCGTCCGTCTTCAGCCGCTTTCACAATCACATAGCGGAACTGGCGGGCATCGGAAAACCGGCCCTCGGTGGTCACGGTATATTGGAAGGCGCTGTTATCAGACGCCGGCGGCGCGCCGATCAAGCCACCCGAGACCTGCACATTCTGGTCGCGCAGAGCCTGGACGACATCGCTCGATGTCATGCCGTAGGACGAGAGTTTTTCCGGATCGAGCCAGATGCGCAGCGAATATTCGCGCTCGCCGAACAAGATGACGTCGCCGACGCCGTCAAGCCGGACCAGCTTGTCGCGGATGCGGGTGCGGGCATAGTTCGAGGAATAGAGCTGGTTGTAACGGCCATTGGGCGAGAGCAGATGGATGACCATCATCAGGTCGGGCGAGCTCTTGGCCGTGGTAATGCCGATGCGGCGCACGTCTTCAGGCAGCCGCGGTTCGGCAATGGCGACGCGGTTCTGCACCAGCACCTGCGCCTTGTCGAGATCGGTGCCGAGCTTGAAGGTGACGGTCAGCGCCATCGAGCCGTCGGCCGTCGAGTAGGACGACATGTAGAGCATGTCCTCGACGCCGTTGATTTCCTGCTCCAGCGGCGTCGCTACCGTGTTGGCGATCGTCTCGGCATCGGCGCCGGGATAGGCGGTGCGGATGACGATGGTCGGAGGCGCGATCTCAGGATACTGTGCGACCGGCAACTGGAAATAGGCGACGCCGCCGACAATCAGCAGCACGATCGAGACGACCGATGCGAAGATCGGCCGGTCGACAAAGAAATGTGCAAATCTCATTGCGCGAGCTCCAGATCCAACGCATCCGGCACGGCGTCATCGCGCTGTTGCGGCAGTTCGGTCATCTGAGGCGTGACCTTGGAGCCCGCACGCGCGCGCATCAGACCATTGACGATGATCGTCTCGGTGCCGTCGAGGCCCTCGCGGATGACGCGGTAGCCATAAAGACGGGGACCGGGGCGCACCGCCTTGGTGGATACGGTGCCATCGGCGCCGACCACGAAGACCACGCGCTCGTTCTGGTCCGAGCCGATCGCCTCGTCAGGGATGAGAATCGCGCGATACTTGTTCGACGCCTCGACCTGGATACGGCCGAACAGGCCGGGCTGCAGAACCAGCTGCGGATTTTCGAACCGCGCCCGGAGCCGCATCGTGCCCGTCTGCGTGTCGATCCGGTTTTCGGCGAAGTCGAGCTTGCCGCTGAACGGCTTTTCGCGAGAATCCGCAATCGTCACCTTCACCTCGACACCGCCGCCGCCAAGCTGAATGTCGTCACCACGGCTGCGCGCCGTGCTGGCGAAGTTCAAGAGCCGGCGTTCATCGACATCGAAATAGAAATCGATCGGATCCAGCGTGACGATTGTCGTCAATATCGACAGATCCGCCTGGATGAGGTTGCCGACGGAAATCAGCTTGCGGTCGATGCGGCCGCTGATCGGTGCGGTGATCTTGGTATATTCGAGGTCGAGCTTGGCGCGATCAGCCGTCGCCTCGGCGGCGCGAACGGCGGCCTGAGCGGAAATCTGTTCGCGGCGTCGATCCTCGAGCGTCTGGATGGATTGGCCACCACTCTTGACGAGGCCTTCGGCGCGCGCGAGCTGCGCTGACGCATAGGTCAACGTGGCCTGGGCGGACTGGAGCTGGGCATCGGCTTGGTCGAGCGCGATCGCGTATGGCCGCTGGTCGATCACGAACAGCAGATCACCCTTCTTGACCAGCGAACCGTCGGTAAAATGCACTTCCTGCAGATAGCCGCCGACACGCGCCCGCACGATCACCCTGTCCACGGCGTCGAATCGGCCGACGAAGCCGTCATTGTCCACCGCATCCCTGACGAGAGGCTTGGCCACCGTGACCGGCGGCGGGGCGGCGGCATCCTGTGCGTTTGCCGCATTTGGCAGAAGGAGGAGAGAGAAAACGAGACCGTTCAGTACAGAAGATAGCCAATTCCGCATTCTCATGCCCCCTTGGTTCCATATCAATTTACGAATGCTCTTCGCTCAATTGACCGATGTCAACAGTTGCCGCGGCAGAGTATGAGTGAAGTAGGCATTCCAATCCGGTGTTCAAGGCATCAACCAGCGAATGTGGAGTGATTGGTCGATTGACCAATCACTGATTGATAACAGCAGGTTGGTCCCCCCGCTGGCAATCGCGATGCGTCGAGGTCCTTTCCGCAACTCTCACGAAAATATCCGCCGCAGCGGCGGAATGAGCCGGAGGATCGTCTGGTCGAGCAGGACCATCACAACGATCGCGATCCCGGTCATCGGGAAGGCAAGGCCGAAGACGGCGGCGATGGCCCAGAGGCCGATATAGACGCTTTTACGCGGCGGTGCGGGCGGCACGCCAAGACGCCCGGAGGGGCGTCGTTTCCACCACATCACGGCAGCGGACACGCACATCAGCACGATGCACAGGCAGGTCGCCAGCATCAGCAGCTGGTTGAACAATCCCCATTCTTGTCCCTGATGGACATTGATGCCCCATTCGATCAGGCGCCCGGCGAGTGCATACTGGCCATAGGAGATATCGACCAGCGGCTTGCCGGAGAATTGGTCGATATGCATGGTGCGCTCCCGGGAGAGGTCATCGGGATAGACGGAGGCCGTGTAAACGCCCTTGTCGTCGCTGGGGGTCGCCATTTCGAAGCCAGGCGCGATGCCGGCTTTCCGGGCAATATCGACCGCGGCGTCGAGGCTGATCGGCTGGGCGTGCATGTGCGCCATGTCCATCGTCGATTCCGGCACCGGTGCATTCTCGACGACCCAGCCCGGCTGGTCGACGGCGTGGTGTGTCGCCTTCGAGGAGGTTGGCACGGCATCCCACAATTCGGCGGGATAGCCATAGCCGTTGGCCGTCAGCCATGTGTTGGCGCTGTCTCCCCAATAGCCGGACCATGGCATGCCCGTGGCCGCGAGGAAGAAGATCATGATCCCGGCCACCGCACCGGTCACGGCATGCGTGTCGCGCCAGAAGACCCGCCTCGACGGCGTGCCACGGACCGACAGCACACCACCGGTCTGACGGCGCGGCCACCAGAGATAGATGCCGGTCACCACCAGCATCAGCGCGAAGCCGCCGACGATTTCCACCAGCCGATTGGCGTAGGCGCCGAAATATTCAAGGCTGTGGATCTTCTTCACGACCCAGTTGAATTCATTGTCCGAGGCGACGTGGCCGAGCACTTTGGCGTCATGCGGATTGACGAATACCAGCGTGCTGCCGGCATCGGATGAAACCGTCACCATCGCCGAATGCGCGGCATCGGGCGCTTCGCGATAGCCGGATGCCGAGGAGCCGGGCACGGCCGCCTCTGCGGCGTCGATCATCGCAGATGGAGCAACGCTTGCTCCAGTGTCCGCCACCACGTTGCGGTAGGCAAAGAAGGTGTCGTTGATCTCATCCTTGAAGAGATAGAGACTGCCGGTCACGGCGAGATTGAGCATGAATGGAATGACCAGAAGGCCCGCAAAGAAATGCCAGCGCCAGATGGCGCGATAGAGGGAAATATCGCCTTCGGTCACGGCGGGCGTGCCGGTGAGTGTTGTGTCTGTCATGGATATACCGATGTTTCCGGCCGCACTCGGCAGGCCGTGAGGGATGACGGGCGTTACGGAGCGCCCGCAACGCCGGTTAGGACATCATGACAGCGTGAGGAGGCGCGCGAGGCCCGGAACTGGGCGGATAGATCTGCCGTGCTAGGCGGTATTGCCGTTCCTGGACCTTGACGATTTGCGCATATGCCAAGGGCTGGCCGCAGTGATCTTGCGGCGTCGGCAGAAGTGCGGTCGATGAGAGCCGGCAAGCATCGCAGCCGTGGCTTGCCGCCTTGGCCGGGCTCTGGTCATGGTCGCCGGGAATGCAGATCGAGGCGATCGAGCCGTCGGGCAGGACATAGACGGGAATGTTGCCGGCAGATGCGGCTTCGACAGGCTTGTGGGCGAAGCCGATCATGACGAGGCACAGCACGCACAACAGGCGCACTGCCTTTGCCAATGATGTCGTCGAATCCGCCATCGAAACCCGTTTTCCCCTGTCCTGGGTGAACTAAGCGAGAGTGGCTTGCGAAGTCAATGCGACGGATCGACAGCGGCCGTCGAAGAGGCGGTTTATCTTGGAACGCGAGTCGTGATCATGACATACCGACCGGGCACGATCAAAAAGGATGTAAAGGTCGAGTTGCCCTATCCCCGCGGCAGCAATTCGGTCGCCTTCAACGACGTGAAGCGGGAGCTTGCGGCGATTGTCCATGCCGAGCACGCCCGATTTGTCTCCGACGAACGGGCCGGCAAAAGGTTTGATTGACCTTCGGGACGAGCAAGCCACCACCGGTGCTCATGGTATAAGCACCGGATAACGTCACCGTCGCAAAACGGCGGCTTCGACGAAACTGCAACCGATCTAGTTGTCACTTGCCGGCTGTTCGTTGCGTTCGCCGCCATCGTCCGGTGAGTCATCTCCAATGGCAGCTGTTTGTATCTGCGCTTTGCACATGGAGTCCGCAACGGCGATTATCCGTGCTTGCTGGCCAGCATCCGAAACAGAGCCTGCTGACGCCCTGACGGCCACCGCCATTTCCTTGCACCTTAACGCGTCGGCGGTCTGGCTTTCGGTGCCGATCGAAACCACGAGATCGGCGACGGCTTTGTCTTTTTCAGCCTGCGTTCCCTGCATCCCGGCAATCTCCTGATTGACGAGTGCGGTGCAGTCCGAGCCCGTAGCACAGGACTGTGCGACTTCGGCTGGATCGGCCCAAGCCAAAGACGACGTCAGAACTAGTAGTGTTGCTGCAAGAATTTTTTGGCGCATTTCTTCCTCCATACTTAAGAAAAACAGCCCACAAATCCATTAAGCTCCAGTAAAGGCTGTTATGTCAAGACTTTCTTAATAATGTTATACACTACAAAATTGTATATTGGTGATTTCGGCAGGACAAATGGCAAGATCCTTGTCGCTGACGGTCAGCGATCGACTGCCTATTGGGTCAACCGCGCTGACATATTGCAATTATAGGCGGCAAGATGGCGTTCCCATTCGCGTGGCGTCGAGAACGCCTAAAAGTTGCGACGCGATATCGCCATAGTTCTAGTCACATTGCCCCCGGGGAACTCGAGCGGGGCGATTCTGTGTCATATCTCATTACTTTGTCATGGCTGTTTGCCGGTTTTGCGTCGCATGCTGGACCGGACGACCAAATCAACATGGCACATACCGTATTCTGCATTCAGCATGCCGCGGAGTGTCCGACCACGGGACCGACGGTCATCAAGTGGTCGCAACATGTCGATCGCGACATCCAGGGCATCGATCACACCGTGAACGACTCGATCATCCCCCGAAATGAGACAAGTGACGAATGGACGATCAATCCCCGCTTCGGTGATTGCGACGACTTTGTCGTCACGAAGCGGCACGCGTTGATCCAGCTTGGCTATCCGGCGCGGGCGCTGCGGCCCAAGGTCGTGTCCCGAAACAGGCCGAACGACCATCTCGTGCTTGAGGTCGTCACGACGAAGCAGACCTATGTGCTCGACATGGATAAAAACCCCACCCCGCAACAGCACCAACCAGCGCCAGGTGTTGAGCGGATCAGGCCCAAATCCCAAGGCGCCCAATTGCAAAACCTTCTGCGCGATCTTGCCATCAGCTCGATTCAATGATCGCAAGACGAAGCAGGGCCGTTTCCGGCGGGTGATAGTGCGACCCGCGCCTACCGGGCTGCGCATGGAGCGGATTGCAGCTTGACAAGGCGCGTAAAGCAAGCAGTCTTCACGCTGTGACGGTTTTCCGGCATCGGGCGTTGAGGTGGAGAATTCGGCCTGATAAGACGCAGCGATGATCGCTCTCGCCGAGTTACGCGCGCTCAACCTATCAATGGATATTCCCGGAACGCGGCCGTCGCATATGAGCGCTGCGAGCGGGCTCGTCTGCATCGGTTCAACCGCCTATGTCGTTGCCGACGACGAGCTTCACCTGGGCGTGTTTTCCACCGCTTCGCCTGAACCCGGCAGTCTGATCCGCCTGTTTGATGGTGCGTTGCCCGATGCCAAGGCTGAGCGAAAGCGGCGGAAGCCAGACCTCGAGGCGCTGGCCCTGGTTCCGGCTTTCCGGGGTTTTCCGCATGGCGCGCTTATGGCTTTCGGATCGGGATCAAGGCAGAACCGTTGCCTCGGCGCTCTGCTCGGTCTCGACGCGGGCGGCGCCGTCTCTGGTCCGCCGCATCAACTGGATCTGGCGCCCATTCTCGGTCCGCTTGGCGGCGCGTTCGCTGAACTCAACATCGAGGGCGCGGTTGTCGCCGGAGACGAATTGCGCCTGTTCCAACGCGGCAACAAGCGGCATGCCGAAAACGCGATCGTACATTACCCGCTTTCGCAAGTCATGGATGGCCTGTGGCAAGCGCGCCCCGATGCAATCGAACCATCCGCCATCGATCGGCTCAACCTTGGTTTGATCGATGGTGTGCCCTTCTGCTTCACCGATGCGGCGGCTCTGCCCAATGGTGACATGGTGTTTTGCGCCGTGGCCGAAGACACAGAAGACGCCTATCGCGATGGAGCCTGCATAGGGGCGGCGGTCGGGATCATCGGCAATGCGGGACATCTGCTCTCGTTGAAACGACTTGACCGGCCGTACAAGGTCGAGGGCATCAGCGCCCAACCGGACGGCGACCGACTGAATCTCCTGCTGGTTACCGATGCAGACGACCCGGCCATTCCGGCGCTGCTGCTGTCCACATCGATCGCGAGATAGCCCCGAGGTCTTAGTCGCCATCCTTGTGATGGCTTCTGGCCTGTGCATCCGTCCGGCACAGAGCCGCCCTCGCATCCTCGAACATTCACCGACATTGATCGATGATTCACGCCGTGTGGCTCGGCCTCGGTGACAGCGATTATGATCTTCAAATTTTTATTGACTAACTAATTAGTAAAATATATTCGGGATGCAGCAGATCAGTTGGCCAGCCGACGTCCCGCCGGTGAATGGCCGCATGCAAGCGCAGGGGGAAAGCGACTTGACAGCCATGCAGTCCGCCATCGAGGCGAAAGGCGTTACAAGAATTTTTCGGTCGGCGGGGCTGGAGCCGGTCACGGCACTCGACGATGTATCCGTGACTATCCGCGAAAATGAATTCTTCACCTTGCTCGGTCCGTCCGGTTGCGGAAAGACCACGTTGCTTCGGCTGATCGCCGGCTTCGAATTTCCGACCGATGGCGAGATCCTGCTCTATGGCCAGGACATAGCGCCGCTTCCGCCTTTCAAGCGGCCGGTCAATACCGTGTTCCAGAGCTACGCCCTGTTCCCGCATATGACCGTGGCCGAGAACATCGGCTTTGGTCTCGAAATGCTTGGGCGGTCGAAGGCCGAGATCGGCGTACGCGTCGATGCGATGCTGAAGCTCGTGCATATGGAGAACCTCAAGAACAGGCGCACAAGCCAGATTTCGGGCGGTCAGCAACAGCGCGTGGCCTTGGCTCGAGCGCTGGCGCCGGCACCAAAGGTGCTGCTGCTCGACGAGCCGCTCTCGGCGCTGGATTACAAGCTGCGCAAGGAAATGCAGATCGAGCTGAAGCGGCTGCAGCACGAGACCGGCATCACCTTCATCTTCGTCACCCATGACCAGGAGGAGGCACTGACGATGTCCGACCGGATCGCCGTGATGTCCGCCGGCAGGATCCTCCAGGTCGGCAGCCCGCGTGATATCTATGACCGTCCGGCCGACCGCTTCGTCGCCGACTTCATTGGTGAAACCAATTTCCTCACCGCAAAGGTCGATAGCATCGATGGCTGCAAGGCCAGCGTGACGCTGAATTCGGGCGCCCGGATTTGTGCGACGGTCGCCGAGGCTTTCAGGCCCAATGGCAAGGCCACCGTGGTCGTTCGCCCGGAGCACGCCAGACTGGTCGATGGCCCCGGAGACATATCGGGCGCTGTCGACAGTGTCGTCTACTTCGGCACCGATACGCATATCAACGTTCGGCTCGGCGACGGCGCACTGTTCACCGTGCGCCAGCAGAACGCCCGCAACGGCGGCTGCGGCTTCGATCGCGGCGCGGCCGTCGGCATCCAGATCGGCGATGATGCCGCCCAGGTTCTCAAGGATTGAATGATGGGAACAGCGAGCGACGTCATCGAAGAAAATGAACGCCGGGACATCCGTTCGCGCTGGCTGCTTTCGGCGCCCGCCCTGCTGATCATCCTGTTCGCCGCGGTCGGCCCGCTATTGATCGTGGTGGTCTATTCGTTTCTGGCGCCGGGGTCCTATGGTGATGTGAAGTGGCAGTTCTCGCCTGACGCATGGATCGGCGTGCTTCTCGAGCGCGACATGTTCGATGACACGCTTTCCTTCGCCGATGCCCACCTGACGATTTTCTGGCGTTCGATCAAACTCTCGGTCGCGACCACGGTGCTGACGCTGGTCTTCGGTTTTCCGACCGCCTACTTCATCACCACGCGATCGGAGCGGAGCCGGGATTTCTGGCTGTTCCTCATCACGATACCGTTCTGGACCAATGTGCTGATCCGTACCTTCGCGATCCAGGAAGTGATCCGCAACGGCGGCGTGATCAACTCGCTGCTCGCGATGACCGAGATCACCGATCGGCCGATTCAGCTGATGTATACGGACTTCGCCGTGCTGCTCGGCATGATCTACGTCTTCCTGCCGCTGATGGTGCTGCCGCTCTATGCCAGCATGGAGAAGATCGATTTCCGGCTGGTCGAGGCGGCCTATGACCTCTACGCCACCCGGTTCCAGGTGCTCAAGCGGGTGATCATCCCGCTGGTGAAGCCGGGCATCGTCGCCGGCTCCATCCTCGTCTTCATCCCCTCGCTCGGCGCCTATGTGACGCCGCGGGTCATGGGCGGCGGCTCCAACCTGATGATCGGTAACCTGATCGAGCTGCAATTCGGCCAGGGCCGCAACTGGCCACTCGGCGCCTCGCTCTCCATCACGCTGATGGCGATCGTGATGATCGCGATGATGGCTTTCGTCCGCAACACCAGCAGATCGGGGGCCGGACATGGCTAGCATCGTATCGACAACTTCCCGCCCGGAGCGAGCCAGGATGACAGCCAATCGCGTGCGCGGATTCGATATCAGGCAGCAGGGTGGCTTCACCTTCGTGGCAGCGCTCTGCTTCTTCGCCCTCTATGTGCCGATCGCCATACTGATCGTCTTCTCCTTCAACGACAACAATTCCACGGCCGTCTGGCGGGGGTTCTCGGCACGCTGGTTCGAGGCGGCCTGGAACAACGAGCAGGTCGTCGAGGCGGCGATCCGCTCTTTCCAGATCGCCGCGACATCAGCCTTGCTGGCGACAGTGGCGGCGACCATGGCGGCACTCGCGACAACCCGCACCAGGCCCTATCGCGGGCTGCAGTTCAAATATGCCTTCATCAACCAGCCGCTGATCGTCCCGGAAATCGTGCTTGCCGTGGCGCTGCTGATCTTCTTCTCAAGGATCAAGCTGGCGACGGGCTATTCGGGGCTCGGCTATCTCATCGCGGCGCATACGGCATTCTGCATTCCCTTCGCCTACCTGCCGATCCGGGCACGCCTCGAGAACATGGACCTGTCGCTCGAAATGGCGGCGGCGGACCTCTATGCCACGCCATGGAAGTGCTTCCGGAGGGTGACGCTGCCGCTGCTCTGGCCGGGCGTCATCGCGGGCCTCATGCTCGCCTTCGTCGTCTCTCTCGACGACGTGGTGATCACCGAATTCGTCAAGTCCGGTGGTCAGGAAACCCTGCCCACCTACATGCTCGGCCAACTGCGCCGCGGCGTGACGCCGGAAATCAACGCGATCTCGACGGTGTTCCTGCTGCTCTCGGTCGGCATCGTGACGGTATTTTTCTTTGCCAGCAGGAAACGGACCTGAGGTCGGCGACCGAGCGTCCAACAAAAGGGGAGAATGAACATGAACTGGAGAACGACCGCGGTCACGGCCGCCCTGATGATGCTCGGATCGGCGGGAACGGCGCTGGCCGAGGGCGAGCTCAACATCTACAACTGGGGAAATTACACCAGCCCTGAGCTGATCAAGAAGTTCGAGGAGACCTACAAGGTCAAGGTCACCGTCACCGACTTCGATTCCAACGATACGGCACTCGCCAAGGTCCGCCAGGGCGGGCACGGCTTCGACATCGTCGTGCCGTCGGCAAGCGTGGTGCCGATCTGGATCAGCGAAGGATTGCTGCTGGAGACACGCCCCGACCAGATGGAGAACTTCAGGAACGTGGACCCCAGATGGGTCGACGTCGCATTTGATCCGGGTCGCAAATACACGGTTCCGTGGCAATGGGGCACGACGGGCGTGTCGGTCAACACCTCGGTCTATTCCGGGGACCCGAACACCTCGGCAATCTTCCTCGATCCACCCCCTGAACTCGTCGGCAAGATCAATGTCCTGCCCGAACTGGGCGATATTCTCTACCTGACAATCAAATATTTCGGCGGCGACTATTGCACCGACGACAAGCAAATCCTCAGGAAGGTGCGTGACAAGCTGGTGGAGGCGAAGCCCAAATGGATGTCTCTCGACTATGCAGCGGTTGATGGCCTCGGCAGGGGCGATGTCGCGGCTGGCGTCAACTGGAACGGCGCCTCGCTCAGACAGAGGATAGTGAACGACAAGATCGTCTATGGCTATCCGAAGGAGGGCTACCCGATCTTCATGGACAATGTCGCGGTGCTCAAGGACGCGAAGAACGTCGAGAACGCCAAGCTCTTCCAGAACTTCATCATGGATCCGCAAAACGCGGCATTGATCTCGGCCTTCGCGCGCTATGCGAACGGGATCAAGGGCTCGGAGGCGTTCATGCCCGAGGATATGAAGACCGCCGCCGAGATCAACGTTCCGGCCGCGTTTCTCGACAAGGGCGAGTTCATGCCCACTTGCCCGGAGGACATCCGGAACCTCTACACGAAGATCTGGGTCGATATCCAGAAATAGCGTGACCTAAGGCGCCCCGGCCATGTCGGCCGGGGTCGTCCCTGACGTTACCCCCGCCACACACTTTCGCATTTCAAGCGCGACCCATCCGGTCGCAGGAGACTATCCATGACCGATCTCGACCTTTGCTACATGCCGGCGAACGAAGCGCTCCGCCTGTTCAAGGCGAAGAAGCTATCGCCCGTCGAATTGATGCAGGCGACGATTTCCCGCGCCGAGGCGACGGAGCCGACGATCAATTGCCTGACCTTCACCTATTTCGACGAGGCGATGGACCTCGCCCGCAAGGCCGAGGCGAAATATGCGAAGGGCGCGGCGACCGGCGCGCTTGAGGGGCTGCCGATCGGGATCAAGGACGAGAGCTACATCAAGGGCAAGCCGACATCGCATGGCTCGCTGCTGACCAATGACCAGATCAGCGATCACACGTCGCCGATCAACGAGCGCATCATGAAGGCGGGCGGCATCGTGCATGCCCGTACGGCAACGCCGGAATTCAGCTGCGCCGGCTATACCTGGTCGAAGCGCTGGGGTGTCACCCGCAATCCGTGGAACCCGGATTTCACGCCGGGCGGCTCCTCCGGCGGCACCGCGGCGACGCTGGCGGCGGGCACTTCGGCGATTGCGACGGGCTCAGACATCGCGGGCTCGATCCGTATTCCGGCATCGGCCTGCGGCCTGGTGGGGTTCAAGCCGCCCTATGGCCGCAATCCCGACGAGCCGCCGTTCAACCTCGACTTCTATTGCCATACCGGGCCCTTGGCGCGAAACGTCAAGGACGCGATCCTGTTGCAGAACGTCATGGCCGGCCCGAGCCCGATGGACATTGCGACGCTGCGTCCAAAGCTGCGGCTGCCGCTGGATTACAAGCCGATTAAGGGCTGGAAAATCGCCTTCTCCATGGATCTCGGCGAGTTCGAGGTGCATGAGGATGTACGCCGCAACACGCTTGCCGCCTGCGATGTGTTCCGCTCGCTGGGTGCCACGGTGGAGGAAGTCGATCTCGGCTGGGGCGGCGGGGTGCTGAAATCGGGCATGGCCTATCTCGAGCACCTGTTCGGCGCCTCGCTGTCGCCGCTGCTTGCCGAGCACGGTGACGACATGACGAGCTATGCGCGCCGCTTCGCCGAGGACGGTCGCGATTCGAAAGCCGCCGACTTTGTCGCGACGCTGGAGAGAGCCGCCAGGATGTACCAGACGCTGGGGCCGCTGCTGGAAAAATACGATGTGCTGATCTGCCCGACCAACGCGCTGGCCTCGGTGCCGGCGGAGTTCGATCACACCACGGACACGGTCGAGATCAACGGAAAGAGCGTCAACCCTTCGCTCGGCTGGGTGATGACCACGCCGTTCAACATGCTGAGCCGCTGCCCGGTCCTGTCGATGCCATCGGGCCATGCCAGCAACGGCGTGCCGACCGGCATCCAGATCGTCGGGCGTACCTATTGCGATGCCGACGTGTTCCGCGCGGCAACAGCCTATGAAACCGCCCAAGGTCAGTGGTATGGCAGCGCGGCAACACGTCCGTCGCTGTGATCAGGCGGGACAGGTTGCCATCGGCGGCTGGGCAGAATACCCGGCCGCCGATACCCGATCCGACGCTTGATCGGCGGCGGCAAGTGTGATGAGTGGTCGGCACGCGAGTGAGCAGGCAAATGCAGGATCCGATGGCAGAGGTTAAGCGTTCGACAGCCAATCCAGCCCCCCGGGATCGCCGGCGGGAGCGCGGTGAGGCGAGCGTGCAGCGCATTATCGACGCCACGATCGACCTGATCGCCGACGAGGGCCTCGCGAGCCTGACCATGCAGCGCATCGCCAGGCAGGTCAACGCGTCCACGGCGCTGGTGGTGTTCCATTTTCAAAGCAAGGAAAACCTGTTCAGGGCGGTGCTGCAATATCTGAGCGAGCAATACGACCGGCTGTGGGAGACCATGGTACGCGCGCCCGGTTTGACACCGGTCCAGCGCCTGCTGGGTGCGGTCGACTGCGCGCAGCGTTTCGGCCGGCTGCATCCGAAATGGGTTTCGGTGTTCGTCGTGTTCGCCAGCGACCGCAACAGCATGCAACTCTATCACGAAATCGGCCTGCCGGGCGACCTCGCCTACAACGCGGAATCGCGCGACCTGATCGCCGAGATCGCCCGTGATGGCGGCTACGATTCAGTCGATCCGGTCGTCCTGTCGGAGGGACTCAACTACCTGGTCCACGGCGCCTGGTTCTGGGATCACGTCAACCCGCCATCCGCCGATTCCGACGTGTTCCGGAAAACCGTGCTGAGATTGCTGCACCAGGCCTTTCCCCGCCATATCGATCTCGCATCGGACTGATGCTCACGGTCTCGGGATAGGGGGAGCGCCCGCACGGGCGTCGCCGCACTGATCCCCAGAGGCCTAAGACATAGGTGACCCTGACCTTCACCTTGACGCGATCAAGTGAAGACTTCCGCATTTCGAGCGGCAGCGGGGTTCGCATCCCATCACCACATTTTCAGTCGCCGCCCCACCGTTGCCGGGCACCGGCCAACGACTTTTATTCGACGTGCTCTCTTGACAATTCGTTCCTCTTGTCGCTGGATATCGAAATCCAGTAACACGGACATATGTCCGGTATATTGGACAACTGGGAAAACAGTCAAAAAGGGGAAATGCAATGTCTATGACCCTCCGTGCCAGATTGATCTCTCTGGTCGCCGCCGCCCTTCTTTCGTCGACACCAGCACTCGCTGATGGCAGCAAGCTCGACGAAATCCTTGCACGCGGCCATCTGATCGTCGGAACCGGCAGCACGAATGCGCCCTGGCATTTCAAGGATGCCAGCGACAAACTCGTCGGCTTCGACGTGGATATGGGCCACATCATCGCCAAGGCCCTGTTCGGCGATCCGGAGAAGGTGAAGTATGTCAACCAATCGTCAGATGCCCGCATTCCGAACATCACCACCGGCAAGGTGGATATCACCTGCCAGTTCATGACGGTGACCGGTGAGCGCGCCCAGCAGATCGCCTTCACCATTCCCTATTACCGCGAAGGCGTGGGCCTCATGCTGAAGGCCGACAGCAAATATGCCGACTACGCGGCGATGAAGGCCGCAGGCTCCGCCGTCACCATTTCGGTGCTGCAGAATGTCTATGCCGAAGCCATGGTGCATGCCGCCTTGCCGGAAGCCAAGGTCGACCAGTACGAGTCAGTGGACCTGATCTATCAGGCGCTTGAATCGGGCCGCTCCGATGCCGCTGCCACCGATCAGTCGTCGCTGGCCTGGTACATGACGCAGAATCCCGGCCGCTACAAAGACGCCGGCTACGGCTGGAACCCGCAGACCTATGCCTGCGGCGTCAAGCGCGGCGACCAGGATTGGCTGAATTTCACCAACACGGCGCTGCATGAAGCGATGACCGGCGTCGAGTTCGATTTCTATGCGAAATCCTTCAAGATGTGGTTCGGCAAGGACCTTGCGCCGCCGAAAATCGGCTTCCCGGTCGAGTATCAGTAAGCCATTCTCCCCTCGCGGCTCCGCCGATCGGGTGGAGCCGCTGGAACGTTTGATGGATCGTGGGCTTGCATGGGATATACCCTGAATTTCGCCGCCGTCTGGCGGAGCTTCGACCTGTTGCTCGAGGGGTTGGCGCTGAGCCTTGGCCTTGCCGTGGGGTCCATTCTCATTGGCTTCGCCATCGGTCTCGTCGTCGCCTTCGCCCTGGTGTCGAAGTCGCTCTGGTTGAGGAAGCCCGCCGGCCTCTATGTCACGGTGATCCGCAACACGCCGATCCTGGTGCTCGTGCTTTTCAGCTATTTCGCGCTGCCGGAGCTCGGCATACGGCTTGGCAAGATCGAGAGCTTTGTGATGACCTTGGCGCTCTATTCCGGCGCCTATCTCGCCGAAGTGTTCCGCGGCGGATTGCTCTCCGTGCCTTCGGGCCAGCGCGAGGCCGGGCTCGCGATCGGCCTGACCGAGATGCAGATCCGCACTTCGATCATCATCCCATTGATGCTGCGCAACGTCCTGCCGTCACTCTCGAGCACCTTCATCTCGCTGTTCAAGGATACGTCGCTTGCCGCAGCCATCGCTGTGCCGGAACTCACGTTCGAAGCGCGCAAGATCAATGTCGAGACGTTCCGGGTGATCGAGACCTGGATCGTCGCGAGTTGCCTTTATGTCGCCACCTGCTCACTGCTCGCCGCCGTCCTCCGGCAGGTCGAGCGGCGGCTCTCGGTGCCACGGTGATGCAGATGGAACTCTTCTCCTTTTTCGACCAGCTATGGCTCGCCCGGCTTCCGATCCTGAAGGGCCTCGGCGTCACCATATCGATCTCGTTTTTCGCCATCCTAGCCGGCACCCTGCTCGGTGTCGCCGTCGGGCTTGTCCTCACCTATGGCTATCGGCCCTTCCGCTGGCTGATCCGCGGCTACACGGATTTCATCCGGGGCACGCCGGTGCTGGTCCTGGTTCTGGCGAGCTATTACGTGCTGAGCACCATCGGCATCGACCTCGGCCCGTTCCAGGCCGGCGTCCTCGCACTTTCGGTTTTCTGCAGTTCGCATGTCGGCGAGTTGACGCGGGGTGCCCTGCAGTCGATCCCGAGCGGCCAGACCGAAGCCGCGAAGGCGATCGGGCTCACCTTCTCGCAGACCTTCGTCTATGTGCTCGGCCCGCAGGCCCTGCGTTCGGCCTTGCCGGCCTGGGTGAATACGGCAGCCGAAATGGTCAAGGCCTCGACGCTGCTATCGATCATCGGTGTGGCCGAGCTTCTGCTCCGGACGCAGGAGCAGATTTCGCGCACCTTCATGAGCCTCGAATTCTATTTCTTCGCGGGCTTTCTCTATTTCGTCATCAATTACGGCATCGAACGCTTCGGCCGCTATGTCGAGCGCAAGGTAACCGTTGCGTCATGAGGATCCGATGACTGGCACGCTTCTCGAAATAAGCGATCTTCACAAGCGCTACGGCAATGTCGAAGTGCTCAAGGGTGTCGATTTCACCATGAACCAGGGCGAGGTGATTTCCATCATCGGCTCCTCCGGTTCCGGCAAGACGACGATGCTTCGCTGCATCAACATGCTCGAGGATTTCCAGGGTGGAACGATCCGCATCGATGGACAGGAGATCGGCTACGACAGCGCGGGCGGCGTGCGCCGCCGCAAGAAGGAGAAGGACATTGCCCGCCAGCGGGCACTGACCGGCATGGCCTTCCAGCAGTTCAATCTTTTCCCGCATATGACGGCAGCGGGCAATGTCATGCTCGGCCTGACCAAGGTGCGCCGGATGAGCCGCGACGAAGCGCGTGCGGTCGCCGAGAAATGGCTCGACCGGGTCGGCCTGCTCTCGCGCGTCGATCACTATCCGGGGCAGCTCTCCGGTGGCCAGCAGCAACGCGTGGCGATCGCCCGCGCCATCGCCATGAATCCGAAGCTCATGCTGTTCGACGAGGTCACCTCGGCGCTCGATCCGGAACTGGTCAATGAGGTGCTGCAGGTGATCAAGGGCCTCGCCGCCGACGGCATGAGCATGTTGCTGGTGACCCATGAAATGCGCTTCGCCTATGAGACTTCGGCGCGGGTGGTGTTCATGAACCAGGGGCGGATCGGCGAACAGGGCAATCCGCGCGAGATGTTTCACCGGCCGCAAACAGAGCGGCTCGCGGAGTTCCTCAAGAATTCGACCTTCAACTGAAAAGCGGAGAACAATTGTGACAATCAAACGCTATGGCGCAGGCGAAACGGGCGCGGGCGGTCAGGCCTTGCCCTTTGCACGTGCGGTGGAGGCCAATGGCTGGCTCCACGTCTCGGGCCAGGTTCCGATGGAAAACGGCGAGATCGTCAAGGGCGGCATCATATCGGAGAGCCGCAGGGCGATCGAAAACATGATCGCCATCCTTCACGAGGCCGGCTACACCGTCGATGACGTGGTGCGGATCGGGGTCTGGCTCGATGATCCCAGGGATTTCTGGAGCTTCAACGGCGTCTATGCGGAGTATTTTGGCAAGAACCCTCCAGCGCGCGCTTGCGTTCAGTCGCGCATGATGGTCGATTGCAAAGTGGAAGTCGACTGCGTCGCCTATCGTGCGGATCGTGGATAGACATAATCTGGAGAACGGCATGGCCGAGGCCATCGGTGACACGATATCGCGGCGCACGCGCGGTTTGGATCGGGCTTTCGAGATCCTGGAATTCCTCCGGGTCAAGCGTCAGCCGATGCGCCCGAACGAGATCGCCTCGGAGATCGGTGCGCCACGTTCGTCCATCTACGAGCTGGTCAACCTGCTGCTCAGCCATGGAATGCTGGACTATCAGGGCGGCGATGGCAGGGTTTTCCTCGGCCGCCGCCTTTACTTTCTTGGCACGGCCTATGCCCAGCAATTCGATCTGATGCGGGAATGCGACCGCATGCTGGTTAGGCTTGCCGAGGAAACCCGGGAAACCGCGCAGATGTGCCTGCTCGAAGGCGACAAATACACGGTTGCCATGATGCGCGAGGGTATCCGTCCGTTCCGCATCTCCTCGAATATCGGCGAACTCGTACCAATTCCGTGGACGGCTTCCGGTCGGCTGCTGGTTTCGCATCTCGCCGACGAGCAGATCCTGGACCTGATCCCTCCTGAGGATTTCACCCTGCCAAGCGCGCGCAGACTGGAACCCGCCGATTTCATAGCCCAGGTGCGGCGCGCGGAATCTGACGGTTATTTCACCTTCAACAGCGAAGTCGAGAATTTCACGCATTGCTTTGCTGTGCCGATTCATCAGGTTGACGGTGCCTGTATCGCCACGCTTTGTCTGGTTGCCCCGCGAGAAGATGGCCTGCGAAATCGAACGGCCTATCTCGATAGCCTGCTGAATGCCGCCAGAGAAATCTCCGAGAAGCTGGGCTTTCACAACTCGAAAATCCCGGCTGCCCAAGCTCGGGCGTGATAACCACCTACCTCGCAACAAAATGCATCCCCCGACAATTGAACGGCTGGTGGTTCACATCCAATCAAAACCGAATAGTGTCAACGAAGGCCGCGCCGTCGCGGAGGGCAATGCATTTCTTTCGAAGCCATAATGAAAGAAGTTGGTTATGGTGATGTCGGTGCGGCCTTAATCAAAAGAATACGTCAATCGGGAGGAGCGACAAATGGCTGGAAAACCTGATCTCAAGAGGCGGAAGCAGTTCGATGGTGCGCGGGACATTGCCGCGGGGACTGGCAAGCCGTATCTCGACCCCGCAATTCTCTTCAATCGGGCGAGCGACGACGATCTCAGGCTCTACACCCCTGAAATGCTGGCGCATTCGGCCATTCGTTCAGCCCGCGAGCTAGCCGCATGGGACGGCAAGACGTCCCGCGTCAGCATCGAGCCTGTCGCAAATGTCGAGCCTGGCGGCGTGGCTGTCTCAGTGCTTTCGGTGACCGATCACAACAAGCCCTTCCTTTTTGAATCAGTCATGGGCGAGGTGACGAGCAGCTATCGCGACCTCTACATGGCAGTCCACCCGATGCTGGTTGTCGAGAAGGGCAAGTCGCCGGAACTCTATTCGGCCGAACATCCTGGCTCGCCGGCAAGTCGGGTCAGCCACATTCAGCTTCACCTTGCGCCCCTGACAGAGCTGCAATCCGCCGATCTGTTGAAACGTCTGAAGACAGTGCTGGAGCATGTCGGGCTTGTCGTCTCCGGCTGGAAGCCGATGCTTTCCAAGATGGATGCTGTCATCGAGGAGTTGTCAGCTCATGATGCTGGCCGCAGAAAGGCTGACCGCGACGAGGCAATCGCCTTCCTGGACTGGCTGCGCAACGGGAATTTCACTTTCCTCGGCATGCGGGAATATGTCTATTCCGGCAAGGGATTGGACGCCAAGGTCGAGCGCGACAAGGGCGCCGGCCTCGGCATCCTGTCGGACCCGGATGTCCGCGTGCTCCGCACGGGCACGGACGCCGTGACCACCACCCCTGAAATCCTTGCTTTCCTTGATGGTCCCGACTTCCTGATCGTGACCAAGGCCAACGTCAAGTCGGTGGTACACCGTCGCGGCTATATGGATTATGTCGGCGTCAAGCGCTTCGACGACAAGGGCAATGTCAGCGGCGAACTGCGCATCGTCGGTCTCTTCACGTCGACTGCCTATACCTCCACCCCGGATGAGATCCCGCTCCTGCGTTCCAAGGTCGAGCGGGTCAAGGCGCATTTCGGTTTTGACCCGATGAGCCATTCGGGCCGCATGCTGGCCAATACGCTCGAATCCTATCCACGCGACGACCTCTTCCAGATCGATGCAACATTGCTCGCAAGCTTCGCCGAACAGATCAACGATCTGGCTGATCGGCCGCGTGTGCGCGTGCTGCCGCGCATCGACCACTTCGATCGGTTCGTCTCCGTGCTCGTCTATGTGCCGCGCGAGGAATACGATTCCATCGTCCGCGAGAAGATCGGGATCTATCTGAAGACCGTCTATGACGGCCGCGTCTCCGCCTATTATCCGGCTTTCCCGGAAGGCGGCGTGGCACGCGTGCATTTCATCATCGGGCGCTCGGGCGGCAAGACGCCGCGTATTCCCCAGGCCGAGCTCGAAGACAAGGTCCGTGGCATCACCGCGCGCTGGGTCGAGCGCTTCGAGGCCCTGGCCGGACACGAGGCAAGCAGGATCCGCGTCGACAACGCCTTCCAGGACTCTTTCACGCCCGAGGAGACTGTGGCCGATCTTCCCGACATCCTCGCCTGCGCCAGGGGTGAGCCGATCCGCATCAAATTCTATCACCGCGAGGAGGAGCACGGCCCGGCGCTGTCGCTCAAGATCTTCCACGCGGGCGGTCAGCTCGCACTGTCGCGCCGGGTGCCGCTACTGGAAAATCTCGGCTTCAATGCCGTCAGCGAGCGAACCTTCGATATCGAGATGCCGGCTGCCGAAAGTGCAGCGAAGTCCGTCGTTCTGCACGACATGAAGGTCGAGGCCGTCGACGGCGGAGCCATCGACCTCGAACGATATGGCACGGCGCTCGGAGAGGCGTTCGTCGCCGCCTTCAACGGCGCCATCGACAATGACAGCTTCAACCGGCTGATCCTGTCCGCCGGTCTTTCGGCGCGCGAAGCCAATGTGCTACGGGCCTATGCGCGCTATCTGCGCCAGGCGGGCATTGCCTATTCGCAGGATTATATCGCTGCGACGCTGGACAAATATCCAGAGATCGCCGCGAACATGTTCTGTCTCTTCCACGACGAGCACGACATCAAGCTCGCGGAGAAGGCGCGCGCCAAGAAGCTTAAGGGCCTCCACGCAGCGATCGAAAATGCGCTTTCCGATGTGCCGAGCCTCGACGACGACCGCATCCTGCGCCGCTATGTCAATGTCATCGACGCGACGCTGCGCACCAACTATTTCCAGCGCAATCCCGACGGATCACCGAGGGCGATGCTTGCGTTCAAGCTCGATCCGAAACTGGTGGACGGCCTACCTGCGCCACGGCCCTTCCGCGAAATCTTCGTCTATGGCGTCGAAGTCGAAGGCGTGCATCTGCGCTTCGGTAAGGTGGCACGCGGCGGCCTGCGCTGGTCGGATCGCGCCGAGGATTACCGGACGGAGGTACTGGGCCTCGTGAAGGCACAGCAGGTCAAGAACGCGGTCATCGTGCCCGTCGGCGCCAAGGGCGGCTTCTATCCGAAGAAGCTCCCGGTCGGCGGCAGCCGTGAAGAGATCTTCAATGCCGGCCGCGAGGCCTACAAGACCTATATCCGAACGCTGCTCTCGATCACCGACAACATCTCGGGCGCCGACATCGTGCCACCGCCGGATACGGTCCGCATCGATGGAGACGACCCTTATTTCGTCGTGGCGGCCGACAAGGGCACGGCGACTTTTTCCGACACGGCCAATGCGCTTGCGCAGGAGGCGGGCTTCTGGCTGGACGATGCCTTCGCCTCAGGCGGCTCGGCGGGTTACGACCACAAGAAGATGGGCATCACGGCCCGTGGCGCCTGGGAAACGGCGAAACGCCATTTCCGCGAGATGGACATCGATATCCAGACAACGCCGTTTACGGTGGCTGGTGTCGGCGACATGTCCGGTGACGTCTTCGGCAATGGCATGCTGCTTTCGCCGAAGATCCGGCTCATCGCCGCCTTCGACCATCGCGACATCTTCATCGATCCGGACCCGGATATGGCGAAGACGCTCGCCGAGCGCCAGCGGTTGTTCGACCTGCCTCGGTCGAGCTGGCAGGATTTCAACAAGAGCGTGCTCTCGAAAGGGGCGATGATTATCTCCCGCGCCTCGAAATCGGTGACGCTGACGCCGGAAGCGGTATCGGCCATCGGGATCGACAAGAGCGTTGCGACGCCCTTCGAGATCATGAGCGCGATCCTCAGGAGCCCCGTCGACCTGCTCTGGTTCGGGGGCATCGGCACCTATGTCAAATCGGCTTCGGAAACCGATGCCGACGTCGGCGACCGCGCCAACGATCCGATCCGCATCGCCGCGGATGAGGTGCGCGCCAATGTGATCGGCGAGGGCGCCAATCTCGGCGTCACACAGAAGGGGCGTATTGCCTATGGTCTGAAGGGTGGCCGCTGCAATTCCGATGCGATCGACAATTCGGCCGGCGTCAACACCTCTGACGTCGAGGTCAACATCAAGATCGCGCTTGCCGCCGCCATGCATGATGGACGGTTGACGCGGGCGAAGCGCGACCAGCTGCTGCCGTCGATGACCGAGGAGGTGGCGGAGCTCGTGCTGCGCAACAACTATCTACAATCGCTGGCGATTTCGCTGACGGAGAGGAAGGGTACGGCCAACGGCCTGGAACTGGCCCGCTTCATGAGCGTGCTCGAAGGCGCCAAGCAATTGAACCGCAAGGTCGAAACCTTGCCGGACGATGTCACGCTTGCCGAACGCTATGCGGCCGGAAAGCCGCTGACCCGCGCGGAAATCGGCGTTCTGCTCTCCTATGCCAAGATCGTGCTCTTCGATGCGCTGGTGGCGAGCCCACTACCCGACGATCCCTATTTCGAAGCAACGCTTGCCCAATATTTTCCGGCGAAGATGCGGAAGTCGAACGCCGCCGATATTGCAAGTCACCGGCTACGCCGCGAGATCGTTGCGACCGTCCTCGCCAACGAGGCGATCAATCGCGGCGGTTCGCCCTTCGTCGTCAACATGATGGATGCGACAGCCGCCACTGCGCCCGACGTGGTGCGCGCATCGATCATCGCCCGCGACGGTTTCCATCTCGCCCGGCTATGGACCGAGACCGACGCGCTCGACGGCAAGATTTCCGGACGCATGCAGAATCGTCTCTATGCGGAAATCGGCCATGTCTTCACCGTGCTAACGCGCCTGCTGTTGAAGACCACCATGGTGAAAGACGACATGTCCAGTGTTGTCGGTACCATTCAAGCCATGCTCAAGGAACTCAAGCCGACGCTGGCCGGACGGCATTTGCCGGAATATGCCGCGCGCCGGACCGAATATGTCGATGCTGGGGTGCCGGCGAAGCTGGCGGAAGAGATCGCCGGCCTTTCGGTTTTCGCCCTGGTGCCGGAGATCATGCAGATCGTCGAGCGTACCGATGCGCCATTGACGCGTGCCGCCGAGGGCTATTTCGACGTGTCGCAGACCTTCCGCATCGAGCGCCTTCTTGCGGCAGGCAACAGGATCGTCACGTCCGACCACTACGAGAATCTGGCGCTTGCGCGCAGCATCGACCAGATCGCCACCTCGCGGCGTGACATCGTGATCGCCGCGCTCGCCAATCACGCCAGGGAGAAACGTCCGGTCGAGGTCTGGCATGCCGGAGACCAGGTCCGCATCAACCGCATCGTCGAAGAGCTCTCGGGCCTCAGCGACGGCGGTGAACCGAACCTCGCCCGCATCACCGTCGCCGCCGGCCTGCTGACCGATCTGGCGCGCGATACCGCGGGAACCGAATTCGGCACGCGGCGGGGTGGGCCGGGATAGTGAGATGAAAAAGGATCGTGGGCGTGACAGGGATCGAACCTGTGACCCCTTCGGTGTGAATGTAGTGGTCGTATTTCCCGGTACTTCCTGCCTAGTGAAATAACTACATTATTTTCAAACACATAAAGAGGATTGCGCGCCTCAAGGAATATGACGATGTCTTGCCAATTCCCGTCGAAGTGATTACTATTTGATTACTGCGAAGGGGGCAAGGATGAGGATAACGAAACGTTGGATCGATCAAGTGGAAGCGACGTCTCAGGATGCATTCTATTGGGATGACAGCTTGAAGGGGTTCGGGGTTAAGGTCACGAAGGGCGGAAAGAAGAACTTCGTGCTCCAATGCCGGTTGAACGGTGACGTGCGTCGGTTCACGATAGGCCAGTACGGACATCCTTGGTCTCCAGACCAAGCGAGGGAGGCCGCTCTACGGATGCTCGCAGATGTTAGTCGAGGCGTTGATCCGACTTCGGAGAAGCGTGCCAAGCGCGATCAGCCGACAGTCGCGGAATTGGCCAAGACTTACATCGCCGAAGGCATGAGTCATAAGAAAGCTGGAACAAGGGAGATCGAGGCGGGACTTACTCGCCGGCACATCCTGCCGCTGCTGGGGCGTCGGAAGGTGGCAGACCTAACCAAGGCTGATCTCCAGCGCTATTTGGGGCAGGTTGCAGATGGCAAGACCGCTACCGACGAGAAGACCAAAGCTCGCGGACGTGCGATTGTGAAGGGCGGGCGCGGTTCCGCCAATCGGTCGATGGACTTGCTAGCCTCGATGCTGACCTACGCCGTGGAGTTGGGTTGGCGGTCAGATAATCCAGCGAAAGGCGTCAAGAAATTCAAACTGAAGAAGCACGATCGATATCTGAATGCTGAGGAATTGGAACGCCTCGGTGACGCCTTGAAAACCGAACGGGAACGGGGTGCGAGCGAGTTCGCGATTGCCGCGATCCGGTTCTTGCTCCTCTCGGGGTGCCGTCGCAATGAAGCGCTGACATTGCAATGGGGGTGGATCGACTTCGATCATAGCCTTGCAAAGCTGCCTGACAGTAAGACAGGACAGAAGGTGCTGATGTTTGGGGCAGGGGCCTTAGCCTTGCTTAAGGACTTGGAGAGGGTCGATGACGCGCCCCTCGTCTTCCCGTCCGCAGCGGGTGGTGTCACACCGATTAGCATTCAGAAGGTCTGGGACAAAGTTCGCAAAGCCGCCAAACTTGATGACCTTCGCCTTCACGACCTGCGGCACAACTTCGCCAGCGCGGCCGTGTCCTCGGGTCAAAGCCTCTATGTCGTTGGAAAGCTACTCGGGCACAGTCAAGCGCAAACGACTCAGCGCTATGCGCATCTAGCGCCGGATCCGATGCGGCAGGCCGCAGATGACATTTCGATTGCGTTGAACAAGAGCGTGGGGGGATAGTAACGTATCTATCCGGCGAAGGCCGTGGCTCCTTCATGTCTTCGCCGATGGAGGCGGCCATGCGGGCGATAAGCTGAAAAAGCGACGGCACAAAATCGACAAATGGACGCTCGAAATCATCGAGCGTTCCAACGAGGAGAAGGGTTTTGAAATCCTGCCGTGCCGCTGGAACGTAGACCGGACGTTCGAATGGCTGGGTCGGTTCCGCAGGTTGGCAAAGGACTTCAAGAAATCCATCGCTTCAGTCGAGGTGCATCACGATCGCCCAAATCTGCAGGCTCATGACTCGCAAGATGCGGATATCGTTAAGGTCTTTTCGGGTCCGAACCGAGAGCTCTTGGTGTAAATCAACACACGTTAGGGTATATTCAGCCGTGAAGTCGCTTGTTTGTGAACAGACGCCGTGACATGCGGTCGACATCAACTATCTGCTACAGGGTAAGCCTATGGTATAAACTTTGGGGTGAAATTAATTGTTACCCATTAAAGTTCATTTGTACGCCATAATCTAATCTAAGCTTGGCGGAGATATTTTCGAACCAATTTTCCAGCACTGCGCTGGAGCGAGCCGGGTCGGAGAACCTTTTGGCAATGATTTCGCTAATGACGTCGATAACTACTTCATCCGCATGGATCGACTATCACTGTTCCAAGCGTCAGCGCGCTCATGGTCACATTTCGCTCGGGGAAGAACAGTCGATTGTGTTTCACGGTCTGACGGGCGTATCGCAGCACGGGCACCTGCGAAATGAGAAGATAGTCCCGCGCAATTTTGTCCTGAAGATCCTTGTTGGACTTCGGATAGTATTGACCAAGCGGCGTCCCGATCACAGCGATCGTCTGGCCACCTGCTTCGATGGCGGCCGTAAGGGCTGCAGTATCTATGCCCTCGGCCAGCCCAGACACAACCGTGAGGCCCTTCTTGACCATAGCCGTGGCAATACGCGCAGCCTTATCCAATCCATCCGGGCTAGCCTTTCGACTGCCAACAATTGCCACACTCGGCGTTTCGGCCAATTCCCAGTAGCCCTGAAAATACAAAACCTCTACAGGATATTTTGCGTCTCGCAGCTTTTCGGGATAGTCGCCGGCATGATGAATTCGCACGCCATAGCGCTTGACGCCAGCGTGCCTTAGCTTCTCATAGACCTCTTGAGTGGCCTGCTCGATAACTTTCGGCTCAACGAAATCCGAAGGCATGGCAGCGGGGTCAGCGCTGAAACGGTCAGCGATGGTCTTAAAGGTTGCCTTTTCCTCCAGCCACATGGCTTCATAGGCCCCCAGCTCCTTACCCGGAAAAATGGGGGATACAGCCGGGCCGTTGTCTCGTTGCGAAAACAACATTCCGTTCATTGTAAGTTCTCCAACTCCAGTTTCATCGAAGCCGTCGAGGTATCAACTCCCTCAGCGGGCGGAAGATACTTATTAACACAAATATTCCTTGTCTCGCGGTTACCGGCGACTTGCACTACCAAATGTTCTCTATATGTTCTATGTTTGATAGTCAATTCTGGCTGGTTTGTGATGCTATTTCCCCCTGTGGTATATGACCACGCCTTAGGGCAGCACGTCGAAGGCGATGGGACGTGATCGCTCAAGGCGAGCCAATCCGCTGGCATTCCCACCTCGACAAGACTACACCCGCGTCCGAAAGCGTGACACATTCGAGCTTTTCGTCGCGACACTCGCAACATAGAGATTCTGACTTTCGACGAACTGCTAGACCGTGCCCGGTTCATCACGAAGGAATAATGCGCAACTGATTATGCAGCGAGCCGTGCGAGCAAATTCGCAACCTGTCCAACGCCCATGATCCGCCGCGAGGGCCTTGATGCCGCGTTCTGTGAGGCCATCAGCTATTGCTTGCAACGTATTTTGACCGGAGGCACGCAACCCGCTAAGCTACAAGCGCTCTGCAATTGAGGAAGAGGCAACGAGCGCTCAGGTAGTCTTAACCGGCCCGCCGTGCGGTGGGGGCTCGAGCAATTGCTAGGTGAGGCTGGCATTGGGCAATCTTTGCCGACTTCATCTCATCGCTATCAAATAGCGTGACGCGGGTCCCTTTGGTGCAGCTTAATACCGACCAATGACCTTGATCGCCGTCATCAAGGTGTAGGATCACCGCGATCGATGTCAACGCTGCCGCGTCGGAGAGCCATTTCGCCGGGTCTCGACTATGCGGCCCTAACCCAAGTCGACTTGGCCGGACGAGGTGGAAGTCATATCCGATTCGATGCATGTAGCGGATTGCGGCTTTGGCGACGCAGTCCAATTCAATGCCGTCCATCCCCTCGTGAACAAGTTCTGCTGGGGGGCAAATACGCGCCGCAGTTCTCATCATCGCGCGGAGTAGGCCCGAAGGACTTTCCTGCTTATCGAAGACTTCAGGTCTGATCTTCAACATGGCATTGGCGATGGAATAGAACCCGCAATATGCGTCCAAAGATCCCTGTCTAAACGGGCGGGCGGGCTGATGAATGACGGCCGTTTTAAAGCTTTCAGAATGTTTTCCTAACCTCACCGCATCGTCCTCAGTAATCGTTAGAAAGCATAATAGTCATGATCCGCATTGTGCTTGCCGGGTCGGCAGGATTGGGCGAACGGAAGCGTCCAGAGAGATCGTAGTAGTCGATCTTGAACATTACGCTGTTGGTATCGATCTCGACCTCGCCGAAGTCATGCTCGCCGTAGGGATCGTTATCCTCGGAGAATGAATTGTAGGAGCGAACGGCATCCATAACATGTCGCTTTCTGTCGTGACCGAGTCCATCAACGCCAAGTGTCAGCAGAATTTGTCCGCCACGACCGTTCACACGAAGTTCGTCGTTCAGAGCCCGGATTTTGAGTTGGCCCTCAGTGGCATCATTCGATTTGTTCACTTTTTGTTCTTCTGTTGAGTCCGAATTTTTCATGTCTAGTCCCCTTTTACATCATGCGAATGAGGCGACGCTGGATATCGTGGTCGCCGTCAATGTAGGCTTGAGTGGTCTCAATGGATCGATGCCCTACAAGTTGCTGAACGTCCCGGAGTGAGCCGCCTGCTTTCGAGACAAGGCGCGCTGCTCGGGTAACGAACGTCCGGCGACCTGAATGCGACGAACACCCTTCCAACTGAGCTTGGCGGCATGCTTGGGTAAACCAGTTCACGATAGACTTTGGTGTCATGGGGAGTGGAGTTAGAGGCTCACTCACCAATCCGTCGAACGGTGATTCAACGGGCCCTCGTTCGCTGACGATCACTGGACCCTTGCGCATACTGCGGCTTCTCAATTTCACAAGCGAGCGTTTGAGGTCGCTATGAATGGGAAGGCGGCGAGCCAGCCCGTACTTGGTGATCGCGCCGGGAAGGGTGATGACGTTCGCCACATTGCCTCGACCATCCGTCACCATGGACCAATCCAGCAGTGCAATTTCGGATGCTCGCAGTCCGGCGCGGACACTGAGTTGCACGATTGCGGAATTGCGAAAGGGATGCCGCGACTCATTGGCGACCTTCAGGAGTCGCTTGATATCCGCGTCGGATAGGATTTTTGCCTGACCGCCTGCCATGTGAGCCTCAATGTGGACGTTTGCCCTCCCATTGAATCACAACGAAGCCTCCTTCTCAAGTCCGAATACGTAATTATATCAGATATTTAGAGATTTTTTCGCCCGCCGTGAAATGCCTGCGCCAGAGTTCAAATTCATCCTGCGGCATGGCAAAATGTGAATTGGGCGGACGCCCGTGGAGAACCGTCAAAAACTCGGTTCCAACGTTCCCGCGACTTCCCATAAAGCTGATTACTGTGTGATTACTGGCAAATAATGAAGCCGGCATGCGATCAATTTTTGCGCGCAACAACATATTGAAATTATTGAGGAAAGGATGGTGGGCGTGACAGGGATCGAACCTGTGACCCCTTCGGTGTGAACGAAGTGCTCTCCCGCTGAGCTACACGCCCATCCCCATGAAAAATAACAATGAATTGAAACTCTTCGGCGGAATTGGCGCCTGACTAGCAGTTTTTCCTGGGCTTTGCAAGAGATCAGGAAAGCAGTAGGCGCCAGATTTCGGATCAGCCGCCTTCGAAGCCGATCAGGACGCCGACAGCGTTGGTGCCGATGTCGGCGACGGCGTAGCCGCCTTCCATGACGAACAGCGTCGGCAGGCCGAGCCCGGCGATGCGGGCGCCGATCTTGGGGAAGTCCTCGATCTTCAGCTTGAACTTGGAGATCGGGTCTTTCTCATAGGTATCGACGCCGAGCGAGACGATCATGACATCGGGCGCGTATCCGGCGAGCTTGCGGCAGCCGTCGTCGAGTGCGGCGCTCCATGTCTCCCAGTCGGTGCCCCAGCGCATGGGATAATTCAGGTTGAAGCCCTCGCCGGCGTCCTGGCCCTTCTCATCGGCATGGCCGAGGAAATAGGGATACTCCTGCATCGGGTCGGCGTGGAGGTTGATCACCTGCACGTCATTGCGGGCGTAGAAGATTTCCTGCGTGCCGTTGCCATGGTGATAATCGACGTCGAGGATCGAGACGCGTTTGGCGCCGTGGTCGAGGAACCACTGGGCGGCGACGGCAGCGTTGTTGATGTAGCAGTAGCCGGCCATGAAGTTGTGGCCCGCATGGTGGCCGGGCGGGCGGCACAGCGCAAAGGCCGCGCGTTCGCCGTGTTGCACCAGACCGGCGGCGGTGAGCGCCACGTCATGCGAGGATTTGATCGCGTCCCAGGTGCCTTCGACATGGCCACAGCCGCCGTCAAAGGAATAGAAGCCGAGCTGACCGTCGATATGTTCGGGCAGCTTGTCGCCGCGCAGGCCACGCGTCGGCCAGGTGAAGGGCAATGCCGTGCCCTCGCGGCCCTCCGCCTTCCAGCGCGAATAGACGGTGGGCAGGAAATCGAGATAGGCCTTGTCATGCACCTTGGCGGCGGTGGAGAGATCGTGCTCGACGGGTTCGACTACCGGGCCAAGATTGACTTCCTTGACACGCGAGAGGACGAACTCCGCGCGCGAGGGCATCTCGAAGGCGGGCACGATGGCGCCGGCGACGAGTTCGGTGTTGCCGGAATGGCCGTGATGGCGCGGCGAAAAGACAGTCTTCATGATCCATACTCGCATTGAAGAAAGGCCGCCCCGCAGGTATGCGAGGCGGCCAGACTATTAGACTGGTCTTACTTCTGCAGTTCAGTCCAGATCTTGGTGTAGAGCACCTGGACCTCTGGCGGGCAGGTCTCGGACTGAACGCCATTCTTGGCGAATTCCGCCGGCACGTTGACCTCGGGCGCGTCCTTCATGTCTGATGGCATGAACTTGTCGGAGCCATCGATGCCGTTGGCATAGCGGTGGAAGCCCGAGTTCATGCCGGCATTTTCCGGATCCATCATGAAGTTCTGGAACAGCTTGGCATTCTCGACATTCTTGGCGTCCTTCAGCACTCCGACATTGTCGGACCAGTAGACGAAGCCCTCCTTCGGATAGCCGTAACGGATCGAAGGCTTCTGCAGGCGTTGGCGAAGTGCCGAGCCATTCCAGTCGCTCGAAGCAGCAAAGTCGCCGGCAACCATCTTGTCGATCGTGCCGTATTCCATGGCAACCCAGTTGGGCTTGGCGGCAACAAGCGTGTCGCGGACCTTCTTCAGGATCGTCAGGTCGCCGGTGCATTTCTTGCCGCCGTTATAGAGCACGGCCGCATCGATCACGTCGTTCATCTCAGGCACGACGTTGACCTTGCCCTTGAGCTCATCAGGCGTGTCGAAGACGATGGCCCAGGTGTTGATGTCGCCCTTGTAGACGTCTGTGTTCACGACCGTGCCGACGGTGCCCATCGCCCACGGAACAGTGTATTTGCGACCGGGATCGAACGGAGGATCGGCCCATTGCTTGGCGACGTTCTTGAAGTTCGGCATCTTGGATGGATCGGTTTCGAGCAGCAGGCCTTCGGAAATCCAGATCGGGACATAATTCTGCGAGGGCACGACGATATCGAAGCCATGGCCGCCCTGGCGGATCTTGGCGAGCGCCGTATCGTTGGAGTCATAGTCGGTGATGGTGACCTTGACGTTGTTTTCCTTCTCGAACTTCTTGATCATGTCGGGGCTGGTGTAATTGCCCCAGTTGTAAATTTGCAGTTCGCCGTCGGCATATGCCATCGCCGTGGAGGCCAGCAGCATCGCTGCCGCAGCCAGAATTTTCCTACCCGTTTTCATAGTTGTTTCCCTTTCTTGTTTTACGCACGTTTTCGATTGATGAAGAAGAAGATCGTGACCGCCGCAATCGAGAGCAGCAGGAACACGGTGGAGATCGCATTGATCTCAGGCGTCGTCGCGCGGCGGATCTGGCCGAGCATGTAGGTCGGCAGCGTATCCTGCCCGCCGGACTTGACGAATTCGGTGATGACGACGTCGTCGAGCGAGATCACGAAGGCCAGCATGAAGCCGGCGATGATACCCGGCCACAGCAGCGGCAATGTGACGAAACGGAAGGCCTTGAAGGGTGTGGCGTAGAGGTCGGCAGCCGCCCTTTCCAGCGTCATGTCCATATTCTCGAGCCGTGCCCGGACCGGCAGATAGGCGAACGGAATGCAGAATGCGGTATGGGCCGCGATGAGATAGCCAAGGCCGGAATAACCGGTCCAGATCTTGATCCGCGAGAAGAATATCAACAGCGCCACGGCGGTGACGATCTCAGGCACCATCAGCGGCAGGTTGAGGAAGGCATATTTCGCCGTCAGGCCGCGATAGCCTGTTGTCCTGGTTGTGGCGATGGCGGCGAGGGTGGCGGCGACCGTGGCGATCAGGGCGGCGATGACGGCGATCTGCAGCGAGCGGATCGAGGCGTCGATCACCTCGACATTGTTGACCGCCTTCTCGAACCAGCGAAGCGACAGGCCATCCCATTGGGAGAAGTTCTCGCCGGCATTGAAGGCGAAGATGACGAGCACGATGATCGGCAGGTAGAGCATGAAGAATGCGATCATCGCGATCGTGGTGAAGCCTTTCTGACGGCGGACATTGAAGCTCCTAGCCATGGCTGCGCTCTCCCGATCCGGCATTGCGGACATAGAAAAGCAGAGCGACCATGACGATCATCATCAGGGTGATCGAGATCGCCGAGCCGAGCGGCCAGTTTCGTCCCTGGCCGAATTGCAGCTCGATCAGGTTGCCGAGCATCATGTTCTTGCCGCCGCCGAGCACCGAGGGCGTGACATAGGCACCGAGCGACGGGATGAAGACGAGGATGGAGCCCGCGATCATTCCCGGCTTGACAAATGGAATGATGATCTTACGCAGAACCTGGAACGGCGTGGCATAGAGATCGTAGCCTGCTTCGACGAGCCGGAAATCGAGCTTTTCCATGCTGGCATAAAGCGGCAGCACCATCAGCGGCAGGTAGACATAGACCATGCCGGCGAGGATGGCACCATCGGTGAACAGCATCTGGATCGGTGACGAAATCACCCCGAGCTCGATCAGTGCCGTATTGACGAGGCCCTGGTTGCGGATGATCTCCAGCATCGCGAATGTGCGGATCAGGAGATTGGTCCAGAACGGAATGGTGATCAGGAAGACCCAGAGTTCGCGCGTGCGCTGCGGCCGTGTGGCGATGAAATACGCCGTAGGAAAACCGAGCACCAGTGCCAGGATCGTGGTCAGGACCGACAGCCTCAGCGAGCGCAGGAAGATCGAGAGATGCGCATCCGCGAGAGATAGTGTATCATCGAAAATATCGCGCTGGAGAAGCACGCTGACCCAGCCGTCGGTCGAACCCTTCCAGATGACATCGCCATAGGGGCCTGGGGTCAGGAAAGAATAGACGAGGACGACGAGCAGCGGACCGGTCGCGGCAAGCAGCACGATGAGAAGAGCGGGCGCCGAAAGCAGCCATCGATTGCGGACATCCCGCTTGGCCTCGTCCTCGATGATCTGTTGCTGCGGCGTCATGTCATGTCCTCAGCACGCGGATCGCGCCCTGCGGAAAAGTGATGCCGGCCGCGTCGCCCACGGCCTGCGATCCCTCTTCGCCTGGCCTGTTCTGCTGGCGGATGGTGAAGACCTCGCCATCGGCGAGCTTGACGTTGAAATAGGTGTCGGTGCCGAGATAGATGATATTGGTCAGCGAACCCGAAAGGATCGGCTCTTCGCCGCGTGCCGGGCTGGCAATCCGCGCATGCTCCGGGCGGACCATCACGGTAATCTCGTCGCCGCTTTTTGCGTTTTCCGGTGAGAGTGCGGAGAGTTTGGCACCGGCCGGCAGCGCGAGCGACGCCGTGCCGTTGTCGATGCCGGTGATCTTGCCCTTGAGGAAATTGGTCTCGCCGATGAAATCGGCGACGAAGCGGTTGGCCGGCGTATCATAGATCTCGCGAGGGCCGCCGACCTGCAGGATATTGCCCGACGACATGACTGCGATGCGGTCCGACATGGTGAGCGCTTCTTCCTGGTCGTGGGTGACGAATACGAAGGTAATGCCGGTTTCGGTCTGCAGGCGCTTGAGCTCGATCTGCATTTCCTTGCGCAGCTTGTAATCGAGCGCCGATAGCGGCTCGTCGAGCAGCAGCACTTTCGGCGCCGGCGCCAGTGCGCGGGCGAGTGCCACGCGCTGCTGTTGGCCGCCGGAGAGCTGGCTGGTCTGGCGCTTGGCATATTGCTCCATGCGTACGAGCTTGAGCATCTCGGCCACACGCGCATCGACATCAGCCTTCGGCTTGCCGAGCATCTTCAGCCCGAAGCCGATATTGTCGGCGACGGTCATGTGCGGGAAGAGCGCGTAACTCTGGAAGACCGTGTTGACCGGCCGCTTGTAGGGCGGCATGGCGGCGATATTTTCGCCATAGAGAAGCAACTCGCCCTCCTGGGGAAATTCGAAGCCGGCAATCAGGCGGAGAAGCGTGGTCTTGCCGCAACCGGAGGGGCCGAGGAGGGTGAAGAATTCATTCTGGCGGATGGCCAGATTGGCGCCGCTGACGGCGGCGATGCGATGTTCGCCATAGCCGTAGAATTTCGATACGCCGCGAATTTCAATCGCGTTGCTCGCTGTCATGCTGTTTGCTGTTCCCTGTTCTTGGCCGCTAGATGACCACAGGGAACCGCAATTGACAATCTGGATTCTGATTCGCCATTCAACAAAATTTCATAAGGCGAAAGATCCGGAAATCCGAAGCAAGGTTTCTAGTCGTCGGCAGGCCATGCGCCTTCGGGCCAGTCGCGATGTGCGTGGATCAGATGGAGAATTGTGATGGTGCGGTCGGAAATGGCGTAGGCGAGAATGTAGGACGTGCGCAGGATGAGTTTCTCGTAAGTGCCTTTGACGCGTCCGTGATGCCCGACGGCTGCTTCCGCCAGAAGCGCGACGGTGCGATCTATTCTGCCTCGCACGAGGCGTGCAGCACCCGGATCCTCGGCGGCGATGTAGCGAACGGCTGCTCGGAGGTCCTCACGCGCTGTGTCCGACCATACGACACGCCTCATTTGGTGTTCCGGCTCACTTCGGATTGAGCGATGATCTGGTCGATCTCATCCATGACCACATCATGGGCGGTCACCCGCCCTGCTGCCATATCGTCGAGGCCGCGCTGCACGCCGGCCACAATAGCAAGCTCACGTTCGACGTAATCGGCGATCGCCTCGCTTGCGAGAAAAGATTTGGTGCGCCGGGTGTGTTGAGCGAGTTCGGCCAGTTTCTCCTTGGTCGAACTGCTCAGCCGGATGGTCATGGTGTCAGTGGCTTGTGCTGTCATGTGTACATTGTAGCACATGGACGTGCTGGGGCAATCGCCAACTGTGGGTCGATCAGGATTCGAACGTAATTCGACCGCCGCAGATAACGGTGGACGGCCTGATTGCGTGGATATCTTCCGGGGCGACTGCTTCGATATCGCTGTCGAGGATCGTCACGTCGGCGAAATAGCCCGGCTTCAGCATGCCCTTCCGGTCTTCGGCGAATTCGGCGTAGGCGCCTTCGATCGTGTAGGCGGCGATGGCCTCCATCAGGGTGAAGCGCTGGTCAGGATCGGTCTCGGCCCATTTCTGGCGTGTTACCGCCGCCTGGATGCCATGCATCGGATCGATCGGTGAAACGGGCCAATCCGAGGCGAAGGGGATATGCGCACCGGCATCCTTCAGGGTTCGCCAGGCATAGGAATAGGGCCACCGGTCGCGGCCGATCATCGAGACGGTCGGTTCGAGCGGCAGGCCCATTGCGCCGGGCGGATGCGGCGGCTGCATGGAAGCGATGACGCCGAGTTCCCTGAAACGGTGGATGTCGGCGGGGTGGACGACCTCGATATGCTCGACACGATGGCGGCTGTCACGCGTGCCATTCGCTTCTCGTGCGGCTTCGTAGCCATCGAGCACGGCGCGGACGGCGCCATCGCCGATGGCGTGGACGGCGACCTGGAGACCGCGCCGGTCGATCTCGATCGCGGCCGCCTTCATCTCATCCGGGGTGAACAGGCTGTCGCCGCCGGTCGAATCCGGCTTGTTGGCATAGGGCTCGACCATGATTGCGGTCCAACTGTCGAGCACGCCGTCATAGAACATCTTGACCGTGCCGGAGCTGAGAAAGTCCGAATTGTATTTCTCGGCCATCTGGGAAGCCTTTTCCAGCATCGACAGCGGCATGAAGTTCTTGAGATGGAAGGGAATGCGGACGCGGAGCGGCAGGAAGCCGTCGCGCCTCTCGATCTCGGCGAGAAGTTCAAGCTGATAGAGATTGCCGTCCATGCATTGCAGCGAGGTGAAGCCGTGGCGGGCGCAGTAATCGAGCCCGCGGCGCATGACGGCGATATCTTTTTCGAATTCCGCACCTGCGGGATAAGGGGCCGGCTCGCCGCCGGTGGCGAGGCCGAGGCGATAGCGATCGAAGCCGGCGGCGAACTGGATCGGGCCGAAGGCCTCCATTTCCCGGAGTTCGCCATTGGCAAGGCCATCCTCGCCCATCACCACTTCGTTGCCGGGGCCGAGTTCCTTGCCATGCAGAAGGCCGGCCAGTTCCAGCGCCTTGGTATTGGCCCAGGCGGTGTGATGGTCGTGCGCGAAGATCGCGAAGGGGCGGTCTGGAATGATTCGGTCGAGATGGTGGCGGGTGACGCGCTCGCCCTCGCCAAGGATCGTGTAATCGGCGCCCTGGCCGAACAGCACGATCTCGTTCGGCATGCGCGCGGCATAGGCTTGCGCCGCATCCTTCAGGGCGTCGAAGCCCTGGATGCCGGAGAGATGAAGATGATCGAGTTCGGCCGAACCGGAGAAGAGGTGGAGATGGTTTTCCGAGAGGCCGGGCAGGACAGTGTTGCCGCCGGCGTCGATGACACGCGTGTCGGTCGTCTTCAGTGCCTCGACCTCCGCCCGGCCGCCGATCGCGGCGATCCTGCCGTCCTTGAGCAGCATTGCTTCGGCATGCGGATTGGCCGGGTCCATGGTGAGGATGCGGGCGTTGGTGATGAGGAGGGGCATGGGTCAACTCCGGGGTATTGCAAAGATCGTCTGTGGTATGATCGCTGAACGCCGCTCAATTCAAAGCAAGCGGCTTGCCGGCTGCTTCGAGTGTGGCTTTCAACAGGTTGTAAGGTAACAGCAGGGAAAGCGGCGCATCGTTGAGCGGAACGGCGCCATAGAGTCGGTACCATGCGGCGGCACCCTGGTCCTTGGCATCGATCATCATGGCTGTTCCACCCATCTCCACGGATGCCCGCATGCAGCGTATGGCCGCAGCCACAAGCAACTGGCCGCCCAGTCCCTTTCCATGCAGCGATTTGCTCACTGCCAGTCTTCCCAAGCGAAATCCTCCGACCGGATACCTTCCGCCTTTCGGGCGCGCGAGATCCGGTACGCGGTGAAATTCCACCTGCGCCGGGCTCAGGGTATAGAAGCCATGGATTGTGGTCCGATCCGCTGCATCAAGAGCGACATAGGTCTTGGAGACGCTGCTCTCATGGGCCTGCCGGGCATGCTGCGCAAGAAATGTGTTGAGATCCGTTTGCCCACAATCAAAGCCCTTGCGGTCGTGAATCTTTTCGATCGCAGCCTCGTTCCAGACGGGAAGGCTCATCGGTTGTCCGGCAGAGCTTTTGCGGCGGCGACGAGCCTTGTGTTCGGCCGAGGTGGATTATCGAGGAGATCGAGCCACAGTCGGGTGTCCCGTTCGGAAAGTGCGATATGTTCGGCGCGGTCGATCACGGCTTCGGCAGCCTCCAGAGCACTGCGCAGGATGAAATCCTTGAGGTCCGTCTGTTCGAGCGATGCCGCCCGCATGAGCCGAGCCTTCTCGCTTGCATCGATGCGCATTGCATAACGACTGTTTTCCACAGCAGGTCTGGGCATGGAAGTCTCCTGTACGCATTCAAAGTGTACAACAGGCTCCCGTTGTGGTCAAGACTTGCGCCACGCAAAGACGGCTTCAAATTCTAGGCAAATAGGTCCGGTAGTCGAAGTCCGACACCGTCCGCATGAAGGTAATCGCTTCCTTACGCTTCGTGTCGGCGAAAAGCTTCTGATACTGCTTGCCGAAAATATCGCCGATGAATTCCGAGGCGGCGAATTCCTCCACTGCGGTGAGGAAATCATGCGTCAGGCGTTGGGGCTTTTCGGGACCGCCGGCGGGATTGGTGTCCGGGCCGGGATCGAGAGTATCTTCCAAACCGAGCAGCATGCCACCGAGCATGGCGGCGAGCAGGAAATAGGGGTTGGCGTCGGCGCCGGCGACGCGGTGCTCGACGCGGGCGGCGGGGCCATCCTTGTCAGGAATGCGGATGGCGGTGCCGCGATTGCCGAAGCCCCAGGTCACATCGACCGGCGCAAAGGAACCGGGCTGGAAGCGGCGGTAGGAATTGGCGAAGGGCGCGAAGATGAGTTGGGCTTCCCGCATCGTCTTCAGCATACCCGCGGTGACGGATTTCAGCAGGACCGGATCGCAGCCCTTGGCATCGAGCACATTGACGCCGTGCTTGTCGATCAGACTCGCATGCACATGCAGGCCGGAGCCCGCCTGGTCCGAATAGGGCTTGGCCATGCAGGTGGATTTCAGCCCGAATTTTCGCGCGGCCTGCTCGACGACGCGCTTGAGATAGATGCAGTCATCGGCGGCGGCGAGCGCATCCGGCCGGTGGTTGAGGTTGATCTCGAACTGCCCGGCGCCGAATTCTGCCGTCGTCGCATCGGCGGGCAGGCCCATTGCGTTGCAATAGGCGCGCACGGTCTGGAGGTATGCGCTCATATTGTCGACGGCATCCATCTCGTAGAGCTGGAAGCCGTTCTTGTCGCCCATGCAGGTCAGCGAGGAGGGCGGCATGGGAATGCCGGTCTCACGGCTCTTGCCATCCATCACATAGAATTCGAGTTCGGTGGCGACAACGGGCGTCAGGCCACGCTCCGCATAGCGCTCGAGCACCCGCGCGAGCATGCCGCGCGGATCGCAGAAATGCCGTTCACCTTCCAGCGTGTGCATGGTCGCCAGAACCTGGCTGGAGCCGGCCGGCGCCCAGGGCATGGCCACGTGGCTGCGCTTGTCGGGGATCACAGCTCCATCGGGATCGCCGAGGGTCAGCGAAATGCCCGTCAGGTCGTCGTTGTCATCACCCCAGATATCGAGCGACTGGGTCGATGCGGGAAGGCGCGTGGCGCCCGACCAGACCTTCTTTTCGGCATCGAGCGGCAGTTGCTTGCCGCGCAGTCGGCCGTTCATATCGACCAGCAGGATTTCGATGCGCGGCGGCAGGGAGGCGTCGAGTGTGGTCTCGGCCTGTATGTTGTCATTCATGATGTGAAATGGCTCACTTTTTGAGATTTTTCGGCGCGGGAGGCAAATTTTCGCCGGTCCCTTGCCAAAATGATCGGGCAAGGTCATTTTCGTAGCCGAATTCAAGCCGCCTTTCAATCAGGCAGAACGGACCGCCAATCGTGGTGGACCGGCAGCAGAATGCGGCGTGGGGGAGAGCAAGAATGTCAGAAACGTCCGTCGCCCTGTCCAATCTCGGCGCCATCGACGCGGCCCATCATATTCATCCGTTCAGCAATATGTCGAAGCTGAACGCAGGCGGTAGCCGCATCATCGAGCGCGCCGAAGGTTCGACGATCTGGGATTCGAAGGGCAAGAAGTATCTCGATGCTTTCGCCGGTCTCTGGTGCGTCAATATCGGCTATGGCCGCAAGGAAATCGCCGAAGCCGTCGCGGCGCAGATGAACGAACTGCCCTATTACAACCTGTTCTTCGGCACGACGACGCCGCCGGCAGCCCTGCTGGCGCAGAAGATCACCTCGCATACCGACGGCAAGCTCAACAAAGTGTTTTTCACCGGCTCCGGCTCCGAGGCTACCGATACGTGGTTCCGCATGGCGCGTGTTTACTGGGCGGCGAAGGGTCAGCCATCGAAGAAGCAGATCATCGCCCGCAAGAATGGCTATCACGGCTCGACGGTCGCCGGTGCCAGCCTCGGCGGCATGAAATACATGCACGAGCAGGGTGCGCTGCCGATCGAGGGCATCCACCACATCGGCCAGCCGCACTGGTATGCCGAGGGCGGTGACATGACGCCGGAGGAATTCGGGCTGAAGGTGGCGCGCGAACTCGAGGCTAAGATCGACGAACTGGGCGAAGAGAATATCGCGGCCTTTGTCGCCGAGCCGATCCAGGGCGCGGGTGGCGTCATCGTGCCGCCGGACAGCTACTGGCCGGAGATCGTCCGGATCTGCAAGGCGCGCAACATATTGCTGGTCGCCGACGAGGTGATCTGCGGTTTTGGCCGCACCGGCAATTGGTTCGGCCACCAGCACTACGGCTTCGTGCCCGATATGGCGCCGGTCGCCAAGGGCTTGTCCTCCGGTTACCTGCCGATCGGCGGCGTGCTGGTCAGCGATCGTGTGGCCGATGTCATCATGGCCGACGATTTCAACCACGGCTACACCTATTCCGGCCATCCGGTCTGCGCCGTGGCGGCGCTCGAAAACCTTCGTATCATCGAGGAGGAAAAGCTGGTCGAGCGGGTGCGCGAAGATATCGGCCCATATCTCGCCAAGGGGCTGGCCACGCTGCTCGATCACGACATCGTCGGTGACGTGCAGTCGGTCGGCCTGATGGCGGCTGTGCAGATGGCCAAGAACAAGAAGACGCGAGAGCGGTTCGAGAAACCCGACGACGTCGGCACGCTGGTGCGCAATCATTGCGTCGAGGCAGGGCTGATCATGCGGGCAACGGGCGACCGGATGCTGGCCTCGCCGCCGCTGATCATCACCCATGAGGAAGTGGATTTCATGATCAGGACGCTGCGCGGCGCGTTGGATGCGGCGTGGATGGAATTGAAGTAAGTTTAATAGAGACCCCGCCCCGAAACCCCTCCCCACAAGGGGGAGGGGCCAACTTGCCGCGCTACCTTTACCCCCTCTCCAGTCCCTTCACTTGCTGAAGGGTCGCTTGAGGCAAGGCAGTGCTACGGGTTAGCCCCTCCCCCTTGTGGGGAGGGGTTGGGGCGGGGTCTTGTTTTTGAAAAAGCATTGAGGGAAGCGCATGAAATTCATCCACGTGACCGACCTGCACCTGGTGCCGGAAGGGGAGGTCCTATGGGGTCTCAAGCCGATCGAGCAGCTTGATGCCTGCCTGGCAGATATCGCGCAGCATCATCCGGATGCATCTTTTGTCGCGATTACGGGTGATCTAGCTGAGCGGGGCGAGATCGCGGCCTACCAGCTTCTGCAGCGCCGCCTAGAGGATTTTCCACTGCCTGTGCCGCTGATGCTCGGCAACCACGACGACCGCGTCAATTTCAAGTCGGTTTTCTCGGACGCGACGCTCGATCACGGCGGCTTCGTGCAGCAGGTGCGTGAAGAGCACGGCGGCGTCTTCATGTTTCTCGATACGCTCAAAGGGCCGCCGTCGTCGGCAGGGCTTTATACCGAAGAGCGCAGGCAATGGCTGGCGCAACAACTCGACAAGGCGGGTGGCAGGCCGGTCTATCTCTTCATGCATCACCCGCCATTTTCAATTGCGCATGAACTCATGGACACGATCATGCTCGACGATCCCGAGGAGTTCGCGGCACTGTTGCAGGGTCACGACGTCAGGCATATCTTCTTCGGCCACGGGCATCGGGCAGTCAGCGGTGTGTGGCGCGGCATCAGCTTTTCGGCGCTGCCCTCGCTCAATCACCAGCTTCCACTCGTCGGGGGTTCGGTGGAGACGGTCTATTCGCACGAACCGCCGGCTTACGCGGTGGTCCATGTGACGGGTGAGGGGATCATCGTGCACAACGATGCCTTCCTTGATCGCAAACCCGCCGTCATGCCTGAAGATGCCGAGCGCGGCACCTGGTATTGATCAAGCGCTTTACAACCCTGACGTTTCGGCTCTAAACTCTTCTCCGATATCCGGAGGGCGGGACTTATGGGGCTGAAAATTCTGCTTGCCGGCGAGTCCTGGACATCGCTCGGGCTGCATCTCAAGGGGTTCTCGATCTATACGACCGGAGGCTACGAGGAGGGTGGCAAGCCGTTGATCGAGGCGCTTGAGAAGCAAGGCCACGCGGTCACTTATATCCCCAATCATCTCGTGCCATCCCAATTTCCGAACAGCGTCGACGGATTGTCTGGCTATGACGTAATCGTGCTTTCCGACATCGGCGCGGACACGTTCCTGCTGCATCCCGATACACTGACCAAATCGCTCCGTCGCCCGAATACGCTGAAGGTGATGGCGGAATATGTCGCGAATGGCGGCGGGTTGCTGATGGTCGGCGGCTTCATGAGCTTTTCCGGCTTCGGCGGCAATGCCTGCTATCACAACACTGTCTTCGCCGATGTGTTGCCGGTGACGATGCTCGGCCATGACGATCGTGTGGAGTGCCCGGAAGGAATCAATCCGGCGGTTGCCGGGGATCATGCCATTCTCTCCGGCACGGGTCGCGCTTGGCCGCATTTCCTGGGCTACCAGCGGCTGATTGCCAAGCCCGGCACCGAGACCTTGCTGAAGGCCAGCGACGATCCGTTCCTTGTCCTTGGTTCTCACGGCGAAGGTCGCGTCGCAGCTTTCGCGTCGGATTGTTCGCCGCATTGGGGCTCGCCGGAATTCGTCGGCTGGGAGCACTATTCCCGCTTCTGGTCGCAATTGGCGAGCTGGCTCGCGGCGAACCGTTGAGAGATCGCAGTGCATTCCTTCATGAACCGATGCAATGGCATGATCTGCATGCCGATGCCGCCAACGCACAGGAGATGAAATGGCCAAGTTTCAATATACAGATCTGGCAGGCGGACCTATCGGCCTGGGAAGTCTCTATTCCACCGGCGCGTCCATGGACCTCGGAAGCCATGGCAAGTCGAAGGCGAGCTATCTCGACGAAGTCACCGGCAACCGGTTGATATTTTTCGGGGAAGACCTGAAGTTCAAAGGCGAACGCATGACGGGTGGGACGATCGACAAGATCGAGATGACCGATCATGATGGCAATGAATTTATCATCGTCACCAATGCTGACTACAAAGCGGCGACGCTGGGCAAGTATCTTTTGGCCGACGATCTCGCGGCGTTTTTTCACCATTTCTTCCTGGGCGACGACAAGATACTGGGCAGCAACGCCAATGACTATCTCATTGGCGCGGCAAATGACGATGTGATCAACGGAAAAGGTGGCGACGATCAGATATTCGGCGTCGGCGGCCGCGATACGCTGACTGGAGGCACGGGTTCCGACCTGTTCATTTTCAGTAGCTTGAGCGGGGTGGATATCATCACCGACTTCGATGCCGATGGTACCGACCAGGACCGTATCGAGACGCAACTCGATGTTCTTCAGATCAATCAGGCTGGAGCCCACACGATCATCGAATTCGAAAACGGCGGCATCATCAAGCTGCTCAACGTGGATGCAACGACCATCGTTGTTGGTGAGGATATAATCTAGCGAAGCCGCTTCACCGAGCCACGCTCCATCAGCGTGACCGGAAGCCGGATTCGGGGTGCGGACATGTCGCCCTCCATGCGCTTGCGCAGCAGTTCGAAACCGATCCGGCCGATCTCGTCGACGGATTGGCGGATGGCGGTCACGGGCGGGTCGAACAGCGCCATCGGCCCAACATCGTCGAAGGTGATGATGGAAATATCTTCTCCCAGGCGGAGCCCCCGGGTCTTTGCTTCCTCGACCATGCCATAGGTGATTTCGTCGCTGCCGACGAAGATGGCGGTGGCCTTGGGAAATCGTTCGAGAATCTCGGCCATCGCCTGGCGGCCATAGGCTGCCGTATAGTGACCGAGAAGCTCGCCAGCGAGCGTTGCGCCGGATGCTTCGATCGCTTCGGTGAAGCCCTGCGCGCGTTCGCGCGAGGTCATGATGTTGCGCGGGCCGCCGACATAGACGACGTTGCGATGACCGGCTTCGAGGAAATGCCGCGCGGCGAGTTGGGCGCCCTGGATATTGTCGGAGAAGACTTTCGGCACGTCGGTGCCTTCGACATCCTCATCCATGACCACGATGTTGCGGCTGGCATTGATCGCGCGCGCCAGAGCCTGATTCTCGTCCTGGTGATTGGTGGTGAAAAGCAGGCCATCGACATGGTTTCGTCTCAGGCGCTCGATGTAATCCAGCTCGCGGCTCTGGCGGTTGACGCTCGAGCAAAGCATGAGGCCGAGACCCGCCTGGCCGGCATGATGCTCGACGGCGGCGGCGAGCTTGGCAAAGAAGGGGTTGGCGACATCTGGCACCACGAGCCCGATCGTGTCGGATCGTCCGCGACTGAGGCTGCGGGCATGCGGGTTGGGGCGATAGTTAAGTGCGGCGATCGCGGCGTCGATGCGGTCCGAGGTTTCCTGCGGCAGATTAAGCGAGCCGTTCAGATAGCGCGAAACGGTGGCGGGCGAGAGCTTCGCCGCGCGCGCAACATCCTGCAATGACGGTGGCTTCGTCATGTTTCCCCTCGTAAGCCTTCATAACAGTTCACGGCGAAGATGCCAGAGCGGCAGTATGTTATCCGCTTTACTCTTTCTGGCGGCAGATGGAAGGAATTGGAGCGCGGTCCTCAATTCGGCGGCAGAACTTTACCGGGGTTGAGGATACCGTGCGGATCGAGTGCCTTCTTGATCGACCACATCAGCGCCAGTTCCTCGGGGCTGCGGGAATGGCCGAGAAAATCGCGCTTGAGAAGGCCGATGCCATGCTCGGCGGAGATGGAGCCTGCGAACTGCTTCACCACGCCATAGGTGATCGCATCGATGCTATGCAAGGTCGCATCGTCGGCCGGCCCGACCGAGACCGCGATATGCAGGTTGCTGTCACCCATATGGCCGAAGAAGGCGATATGGGCATCGGGATATTTTTCGCGTAGTGCCGCTTCGCACGTATCGGCGAAATCGCCCAACTGGCCGACCGCGATTGAGACGTCGAAATTGATGAGGCCTTGCAGGCGGTCATAGGCGGCGCCCTCGCGTATGGTCCAGAACCGGCGGCTCTCCTTCTCCGACTGGGCGATGAGGGCGTCTTCGATCAAACCCTCCTCGAACATCGTGCCGAGGAAGGTTTCGAGGTTCTCGGTATCTGGCGTTCCCGATTGCTCGACGATCGCCACGAAGGGATGGCTACGATCGAACAGGGTGAGGCCCTCGCCCTTGCTGCTGAAGGAAAAATAGCTGTCCCACATGATCTCGAAGGCGGAGAGACCGACAAGCCCCGCCTGCGCGCGTTTGAGCAGGGTGACAGCGTGCTCATATTTCGAGAGCGCAACCAGCGCGGTCGCCCTGCCCGACGGCAGCGGCTGGAGGCGAATGACGGCGCGGGTGATGACACCGAGCGTGCCTTCGGAGCCGATGAAGAGCTGCTTGAGATCGTAGCCGGTATTGTTCTTGCGGAGGCGGTTCATCGAGGAGATCACGGTGCCATTGGCGAGGACGGCTTCGAGCCCCAGGATATTGTCGCGCGTGACGCCGTGGCGGATCACGCGGATACCGCCGGCATTTGTTGCGATATTGCCGCCGATCTGGCAGGAGCCGCGCGCGCCGAGATCGATGGGCAGCAGAAAGCCGGCTTCTTCAGCTGCTTTCTGGGTGGTTTCGAGTACCGTGCCGGCGAGCAGGGTCATCGTGCCGGCGTCGGTGTCGATATCCTCGATGCCCGAAAGGCGGTCGAGTGCGATTACAACGTCACTGCGTTCCGGATTGGCGCCGCCGGCTAGGCCGGTCATGCCGCCCTGGACCGTCACCGGCCAGCGATAGGCATCGCAGGCACGCAGGGCGATACCAACCTGTTCCACCGTGGCGGGCCTGACATAGAGCCAGGGCAGGCTGCGACCGGACAGGCTCGCATCGCTCCGCGCTTTCTCGGGGATGCCGTCGCCACGCAGAAGCACCGTGTCGTCGAGCAGTTGGGATAAAACGGCAAGAAGCTCGTCCTGCGCACGGCTCATTGCTGGTTACTCCGGCTGATGCAGAAACGTGTGAAGATCGGCGAGGCGCTGGCAGCCGAGCTGCGACAGGGTGCCCGCCAATTCCAGCTTCAGCACATCGATCAGATGTGCCGGGCCATCGTCGCCGATCGCCGCCACTGAAAAGATGAACGGCCGGCCCATGAAGACGTAGTCGGCGCCAAGCGCGATCATCCGGGCGATATCGAGGCCGGAGCGCACGCCGCCATCGGCCATGACAAGCGCATCCGGCCCAAGGCGCTTGCGGACCAGCGGCAGCATCGAGACTGAGGAGGGTGCCGCATCGAGCTGACGGCCGCCATGGTTGGAGACGATGATGCCATCCGCACCCATGGCCATGTAGGCCGCGGCTTCCTCGGGGTCGAGCACGCCCTTGACGATGACTTTACCCGGCCACTGGTCGCGGATCTGCTTGAAGCGGTCTGATGTTATGTGGTTAGACAGGACCGAGCCGAGGAAATCGTAGAATTCCTTGATCGATTGTCCCTTGGGCGCATAGAGCTCGAGATTCTCGAAATGCGGAATGCCGTGGCGGGCGAGGCGAAGCAGCCAGTGCGGGCGCATGGCGGCGTGGAAAACCGTGCGGGCATCGAATTGCGGCGGCACCGACAGGCCGTTGCGGATGTCCTTGTCCCGGCGCGTCACGGCCGGGATATCGACGGTGACGACGAGGACCTCGTAGCCGGCGCGCTTGGCCCGCTCGATCATGTCGGTTTCCATCCTGGCGTCGTTCGGCGGATAGAGCTGGAACCAGCCCATCGGGCCGGAATGCAGCTTCATCTTCTCAAGGCTCTGGGTGGCATGTGTCGAGAGGATATGCAGCACATTATGCGCCTGCGCCGCTTTCGCGATCGGCGGTTCGCAACCCGGCCATTGCAGGCCTGCCAAGCCGACGGGCGCCACGCCGAAGGGGGCCGAAAGCGTCTGGCCGAAGATCGCGGTGGTGATGTCGGGGCTGGGCGCTGCGCTCAGATAGCGCGGCATGAACATGATCTTCTGCAGGTCGTCGCTGTTGCGGCGGACATTTTCCTCCATGCCGATGCCGCCGGTCATGTAGTCCCAGGCAAAGGCCGGTATACGCCACCGGGCCTTCGCCTTCATATGCGGTATCGAGGGAAACCGCTTCTGTATATTCGCCAACTCGTCCTCCGCGACGCTTACGCAGCCTCGCGACGGAGGGCCTGCGCCATGCAATGAATGCCGCCGCCAGTCTTGGAAATCTCAGCCGTATCGACGGCGGCGACTTCGAAGCCGCGCGCCTTCAACTGCTCGATCAACGTCTTCGACGAGGTCGGTGCGATGATCTTGTCATTGCCGAGAGACATGAAATTGCAGCCGAGCGCCATCGTATCCTGGAAGGGCACATCGACGATATCATGGCCTTTGTCCTTAAGCCAAGTGACGATCGCGGGGTCGGTACAATCGAGGCAGACCGCCGTCAGCTTCGGCGCGATCGGCACGACCATCAGGTCGATATGGACATAATATTCGTCGATGAAGGCGAGGCGGGTTTCCCAGCCTTCCTTGTCGAACCATTCCTTGACCTGGCGGGCGCCCTCCTCGTTGGTGCGGGCGCCGCCGCAACCGATCAACACCACGCCGTCCTCGATGACGTTGAAATCGCCGCCTTCGAACGTGCCGGCAGTGACCATGTCGTAGATCGGGATGCCGAGTTTCTCATAGGTGCGGATCGCGGCATAGTTCTCGCCGCGCCGCCACCACTGCGCCATGGCGGTGATGATGGCGCCATAGGGCGTCATGACCGAGGAGTCGCGGGAATAGACCTGCATCGGCAGTTCCGGGGTCGGCTCATGCCAGTGGATGCGGACACCGAAATGCTCATAGGCCGAGACCAACTCCTTGTGCTGGGCTTGGGCGGTCTGGATGTTGCAGGGGTTTTCGCGCAGATGCTTGCGCGAGAGCGACGAGGTCGCGAGATGCCGGAGATAAGCGGGCGATCCGAGCAGGACATCGGTCAGCGTGTCGGTCTCGTTGGCAAAGCCCCAGCCTTCCAGGCGCTTGGTGCCGCCCTTGGGGTTGCGGCGCTGGAGCGAGAAGGGCTCTTGGGATGCGAAGGCGCTCTGGATGTTCATGGCGGTTTCTCCGTTAAGGCAGGAATTGCTCGATCAGGAATTGGGTTGCGTGGGTATCCACCAGTCCCGGCCACGCTGCGTGGTGACATATTCGGGCCAGCGGAAATGAATTGGTGGGTCGTAATCGCAAAGCGGCGGAATCCATTTCGATCCACCGATGCCGCCGCCGGTGCGGGTTTCGAATTCGTCGCGGGCGGCCTTGCGGGCTTCGGCATCTTCCATCAGGCGAAGCGCCGAGAAAGCCAGCACTTTCGCAGCCGTCGTCACCATCGGATCGATCGTTGCCGGGATGCCGCCGAGTGCATTCATCACCCAACCGGGATAGCGATAGCCTGACGGCGCCTTGAGCGCGGGCCGGGCAATGTAGAACCGGGCAAGCGGGGTATGCCAGCTCATGTCGGTGTAGTCGTCCGAGGTGGAATTGAGCTGCGATGGTGGCAGGTCGCGGCGCAGAATCGCCTCGGCCTCCTTCGGATCGACCAACGCTGTCATCTCGTCGATGAACGGCTCAGTCATCGGCTCGAGGCCGAGATTGGACTGAATTTCACGCGCCTTGGCCTTGGCCTCTTCGTCCCAAACGGGGGCGCCGACGGCCTGCAGCGAATCCCAGACCACATTCGCCATGGCATGGTTGGCGAGACCGGGCCTCGATTTGCAGACCCAGTGGCGCTCATAGCGGCAGCCGGACATCTGCGCGGCATTCCAGGCGTTGCGGTCGAGGAAAGCGGTTGCCTGCTCGGCCATGGCGAGATCGGGCATGCGCATCATGTACTGGATTTCGGCCAAGCCCGCTGGCAGGTTGTCGGCGGTCGCCTGGCCGGCGGTGAGGATCGCCTCGCTGACCGACCAGCCGCCCTGATGCGGCAGCATGGAATCGCGGAGCGCCTTGGATGACATATACATCATCATGAGCGCATCGTTGGCGCCGGGTGCGCGGATGGCCGAATGCGATTGCGGGATCGGCGCGCCGTCGCTTTTGCCCCACTCCTCGGGCTGGTCGCAGATGAAGCGGTAGATCATCGAATAGGCGGCGCCGCAATGCGTGTCCCAGCGGACGGTGTTGCACATCGGCAGCATGTAGAACGGATGGAAGGAGAGCATGCCGTCGAGGCCGTCGTAATAACCCTTGGCTGCGTGGATGGGCTTGGAGCCGCGTACTTTCTCGGCCGGTTCGCCGGTGAAGCGCAAGGTGCCGGTGACGCCGTGGCGCTCCATGGCGGCCTTGGTGGCGAGCAATCCGCCGAGCGCGCCGATGCCGAGGCCGGAATGCGGATCGGTATGACCGCCCGCATGTGCGTTGAGGCCGGCGCGGGGTTCCTTGCGCGTCGATGCCGCCTGGCAGTTGCCGGGCACGGCGTCATATTCGGCATACATGCCGACCGAGGGACCAGGGCCATTGGTCCAGTGCGCGGCAAAGGCCGTGGGCATGCCCGCCGAGCCTTCCTCGACCGTAAATCCATGGGAACGCAGGGTTTTCACGTACCAATCCACCGATTGATATTCGCGCCAGGCCGTCTCGCCGAAGTCGAAAATCGTCGCGGTCCAGGCCGAGAGATCGGACCTGATCGCGTCGATATGCTTGGCTGCATGGCGCTGGGCGGCCGAGATCGGCATGGGACATTCTCCTCGTCGCCGGGGAGTACACCGCAGATCGCGCATTCGAAAAAGTGAAATCTTTTCCCAGTGCCCGCAAATTTGGTTCACCAATGCTCAAAATATGTTTAGCCTCAGACCCTCCAGGAGGACTTCCATGAAGCGAATTCCATCGACCCAGGCGCTGCGTGCGCTCGACAGCTTCACCCGCCATGGTTCGGTGTGGAAGGCGGCGGATGAACTCAATCTCACCCGCAGCGCGGTGAGCCACCAGCTCAGGCTGCTCGAGCGGGATCTCGGTTTCCAGTTGCTCAACCGGATCGGCACCAAGATCGAGCTGACGGAGCAGGGGATGGGCTATGCGCTCGACGTGCGCAAGGCGCTCAACACGATTGCGGGTTCTGCAGTGCGGCACGCCAATCGCGGCGTGTCGGGCTCCATCAATGTCTGCTGCACGCCGGGCTTTGCGTCGAGCTGGCTGTGTAGCCACATATCGAGTTTTCGCGAGACGCACCCCGATGTGCGGCTGTCGATCTCGACGCCTATGCGGCTCGATGATGTCTCCAATCCGGATGTCGACGTCTTCATCGCGTTCGGCACGGGATACTGGCCGGATATGCAAGTGGAACTGCTGGTTGAGGTCGAATTCACGCCGCTTTGCAGCCCCGTGCTGATCAACAAGTCGCTGGGCCTGTCGGATCCCTCGGATATCAAGAAGACCTGCCTGCTGCATCTTGTCGATGACGACGACTGGGAGGAGTGGCTGACGATCGCCGACGTCGATCCGTCGTTCGCGCAGACTGGGATCGTCTTCTCCGACATGAACCTCGTCTATTCGGCCGCCATGTCGGCGCAGGGGATTGCGATGGGAGACGAATTCATCTGCCGGACTGCCATGGCGACGGGGCAACTGGTCCGGCCGTTCGATATTAACATCAAGTCCAAGCGCTCCTATTACCTCGTCGTTTCCGAAGCCAAGGCGGACAACAAGACGGTCATGGCCTTCAGCGATTGGCTGAAGGAAGAGGTGATGAAAAATGAGGCGGCGCCGATCAAGGCTTGACCAGTTTCACCCGGCAAAGGTGAATGGAATTTGTCGAGTTGGTGAAAAGATTTCGTTTGTACGGCTCTCGTTTCGCCCATAGGCTAAGCTCAATAATAAGGGAACGGCCATGCAGACCAAGAATAGGGCGGCCGAACTGGACGCCCGGGGAATTGGCAAGACTTACGGCGATTTTCACGCACTGGACGATGTCTCCCTGACGATCGGCCGGGGCGAATTTCTGACGCTTCTCGGACCTTCCGGCTCGGGCAAGACGACGTTTCTGATGATCCTCGCCGGCTTCGTCAACGCCACATCGGGTTCACTGACCAAGGACGGCGCCGACATAACGCATCTGCCGGCCGAGAAGCGCGCCTTCGGCATGGTGTTCCAGGGTTATGCGCTGTTCCCCCACATGTCGGTCGAGAAGAACATAGCCTTTCCGCTGCAGGTGCAGGGCCGCAATATCAAGGACATCAAGAAGAAGGTCGACAATATCGTCGATCGTGTCGGGTTGCGCGAGCATGCCACCAAGCGTCCCGCCGACCTTTCGGGAGGCCAGCAGCAGCGCGTGGCGCTGGCCCGTGCGCTGGTGTTCGAACCGTCCGTGCTGCTGCTCGACGAACCATTTTCGGCGCTCGACAAGAACCTGCGCGGCTCGATGCAGGAGGAAGTCCGCCGTCTGCATCAGGAGACCGGCACGACCTTTGTTTTCGTGACCCACGACCAGTCGGAGGCCCTGGCGCTTTCGACGCGCGTCGCGATCTTCAATAAGGGCAAGCTGCAGCAGGTCGATACACCGAAGGCCGTCTACGAGCATCCGGCCAATCGTTTCGTTGCCGAATTTCTCGGCGATATCAATATCTTCGATCTCAAGGACACCAAGCTCTCGGGCGAGCTTGCGGAATGCCGCTTCGAGGACAGGGTCATCCGTGCCTCGAATGCGGCCGGCAGTCCGACAAATCACTTCGCCATCCGCCCCGAGCATATGGTCCTCTCGAGCGCCGAGCCGGCCAATTGCAACGCGCTGGCCGCCGATATCGAGGACGTGACCTATCTCGGCGCCGCGACGCGATTCGCGCTGAAGACGCCGGGTGGCAAGGGACTGACGCTTGAAATGCCGACCCGCGAGACGGGGCCGGATTTCGCGAAAGGAAAAAGAGTTTGGGCAAGCTGGGCGCCGGATCAAGGATTTTTCCTCTGACGCCCAAGAAAGCCTGAAGCAGACTGGGAATGACGACAAACAACAAAAATAGAGGAGAACGACATGTCCATGGAATTCGAAAAGGAAACCCTCGAGATTCTCTCGAAGAAGGTCGATAACGGCCAGCTGTCACGCCGCCGTTTCACGCAGATTGCCGCCATGCTGATCGGCGGCGCGCCGCTGGCTCTCAAGGCCAAGGGTGCTTGGGCTGCGGCCAACGAACTGGTCTTCGTCAACTGGGGCGGCGATGCCATGACCGCCTATGACGAGGCCTATGGCAAGCCGTTCCTGGCCGAGGCCGGCGTGACGGTCAAGCAGGACGGCTCCGGCCCGACCGAAGGCGCGATCGCCGCCCAGGTCGAAAGTGGCAAGCCGAGCTGGGACATCGTCGATGCCGATCCGTTCTCGGCGCAGGCGCTCGGCAAAAAGGGGCTGATGGAGCCGATCGACTACAATATCGTCGACAAGGGCAAATTCCGCCCGGGCTTCGGCTGGGAATATGCCGCCTCGACCTATTTCTTCTCCTACATCATTGCCTACGATTCCTCGAAGTTCGGCGACAAGGTGCCGACCGGCATGGCGGATTTCTTCGACGTGGAGAAGTTCCCCGGCAAGCGCTCGCTCTACAAGTGGGGCGCGGGCATGTGGGAAGCAGCGCTGCTCGCCGATGGCGTGGCCCCTGACAAGCTCTACCCGCTCGACCTCAAGCGGGCGCACGACAAGATCGCGGCCTTCAAGGACAATGTCGTCTCCTATTGGGGCGGCGGTGCGGAAAGCCAGTCGGTTCTGCTCAACGGCGAAGCCTCGATGGCGCTGATCTGGTCGACGCGTGCCGGCCTGATCGAGAAGGATTCCGGCGGTTCGATCAAGTTCATCTGGGACCAGGGCCTGATTTCGCCGGGCGCCATGGGCGTGCTCAAGGGCAATCCCGGCGGCAAGGACAATGCGATGAAGTTCATCGCTTCCGCGCAGGACCCCAAGAAACAGCTCGTGATGTTCGAGAAGCTCGGACAGGGTCCGGCCAATCCGGCGGCCGACGCGCTGGTTCCGGCGGATCAGAAGCACCTCAATCCGGTCGATCCGGAGAACATGAGCAAGCAGATCGCGCTTGATATGGCCTGGTATGAGACCAATTACGGTCCCGCGCTGGACGAGTATACGAAGATCATCGCGGCTTGATGTGAGGCAAGGGGTGAGTTCGAGATTCACCCCTCACCAACTTCGGCCAAGGGCTCGCAAGCTCGCCCGGCCTGCGTATCCTCTCCCACAAGGGGAGAGGTAAACCCGTTGCGCTGCCTTCGCTTCAAGCTAAGGCGGTGCTTGTGGCACCTCTACCTCTCCCCTTGTGGGAGAGGATAGCAAGTCCGCGTGAGCAGCTGGCGAACGCATGGACGCGCTTGGTGAGGGGTAAATTTTCTATCGAGACCAAGAACAGAGAAAGGAGGCCAAGACATGCGATCGGATTATCTCAAGCCAGCACTGCTGCTCGGCCCCCTGATGCTGTTCCTGCTACTCGCCTACGCAATTCCGTTCCTCGGCGTCGTGCGCTGGAGCGTGACGCTACCGGAACTTGGCGTCGCCAATTACGGCCGGGCGGTTAGCGATCCGCTGATCATCTCCGTCTTCATCCGCACCTTCCGGATCTGCTTCTTCGTCACCATTCTCGCCGTAGCCATGGCCTACATCATCGCGCTCGTCTGGGTGCGGGGTTCGCCGACGCAGCGGCTGATCGCCGAGCTTTGCATCCTCATCCCGTTCTGGATTTCGGTTCTGACGCGCGCCTTCGGCTGGGTGGCGCTGCTTTCCAATCGTGGCCTGATCAACACCTGGCTGACGCAACTCGGCGTGATTGCCGAGCCGCTGACCATGGTGCGCAACGAACTCGGCGTCGTGCTTGGCATGACACATTTCCTCATTCCATTCGCTGTGTTCCCGATCGCGTCCGCCATGCGCAGCCTCGACGAGCGCGTGCTGCTCGCCGCGCGCGGCATGGGGGCATCGCGGATGCGGACCTTCTGGCAGATATTCCTGCCGATGACCGCCCCGGGTATTCTCGGTGCCGCGATCATGGTGTTCGTCTTTTCGCTCGGCTTCTTCATCACGCCGGCCATTCTCGGTGGCGGCCGCAGCGTCATGGCGGCGGAACTCATCTATCTCCGGCTGTTCCAGAGCCCGGACTGGGGCCTGGGCGCTGCGATCAGCGTGCTGATGATGCTGATTGTCGGGTTGCTGCTGGCATTGCTGATGCGTTACGCCAAGCCGGGCGGGATGGTGAAGTGATGGAAAAGCCGAGCCCGATCGCCATTCTACTTGCCGCCGTGGTTGCAATCTTCCTGCTGCTGCCGCTGTTTGCCGTCATTCCGGTGTCGTTCACCCCGGCGCGGTTCCTGTCGATGCCATCAGGCAACTGGTCGGTTCGCCACTACATGGCGCTGATCGAAAATCCCGCCTGGTTGCAGGCGACCTGGCTGTCGATCAGGATCGCGGTCCTGAGTTCGGCGATTTCGACGGCGCTGGCTTTGGCCTTCAGCCTGGGAATGTGGATGTACCGGCCGCTTTATCCGGGTGCTTTTTACGGTTTTGTGTTGCTGCCAATGGTGGCGCCGCCCGTCGTCTCCGCGATCACCCTCTATTTCTTTCTGACTTCGCTTTCCAAGGTCAATGACGTGATTGGCTATGACACGGTGGTCGGCGTGGCGATCGCGCATGCGGTGATGATCGCACCCTTTGCGGTGGTGTTGATCACGGTGGCGCTGGCCCAGGTCGATCGCCGGATCGATCTTGCCGCGCGCGGCTTCGGCGCCAGCATGACGCAGCGGATTTTCCGGGTGATCCTGCCGAACATAAAGTTCGGTGTTTTCACTGCGGCCTTCCTCGCATTCGTTCTCTCCTGGGAGGAGATCGGCGTGACGCTGTTCATAACTTCGGTGAACGCGGTGACGCTGCCGCGCATGATGTGGATGGGGCTGCGTGACAATATCGATCCGGCGATTGCCGCCATTTCGGTGGTGCTGATCGTGCTTGTGATCGCCGCGATCGTCGGCAAGACGGTGATTTCCACCCTGGCTTCGAAAAAGGCCTGACGCGCGGCTGGACAATTCCCAGATAAATTATACGTTTGTAGAATTAAAAGAATCGACGGGAGCGGAACGTGATCAGCACGGGCATGTATCTGACGAAATTGCTGGAAGCCTATGGCGTGGACACCGTGTTCGGCATTCCCGGCGTGCACACGGTGGAGCTCTATCGCGGGCTCGCGGGCAGTTCGATCCGCCACATCACGCCACGGCATGAGCAGGGCGCGGGCTTCATGGCGGATGGCTATGCGCGCGTGTCGGGCAAGCCGGGCGTCTGCTTCATCATCACCGGGCCGGGCATGACCAATATCGTCACGGCCATGGGCCAGGCCTATGGCGATTCCATTCCCATGCTGGTGATTTCGACCGTCAACAGTCATGGCCGGATGGGTTCCGGAGAAGGCTGGCTGCATGAACTGCCGAACCAGCAGGCGCTGGTCAGCCAGGTCTCGGCTTCCAGCTATACGGTCAACCGCCCGGAGGAACTGGCGCCGGCGCTGGCGCGAGCGTTCGCCGTGTTCGACAGCGCCCGGCCGCGCCCAGTCCATATCGAATTGCCGATCAATGTCATGCTGGCCGATGCCGGGCATCTTAGCGTGCCGGAGAATCCGGCGCGGGTCGGTCTGCCTGTGCCTTCGGCGGAAGAACTCGGCAAGGCTGCGGCACTGCTCAATGCGGCCAAGGCGCCGGTCATCCTTGTCGGCGGCGGCGCCAAATGGGCGAGTGAGGAAATCGCCGAACTTGCCGAAAAGCTCGATGCGCCAGTTGCGATGACCACGAACGGACGCGGCATACTGCCGCCCGGCCATCCCCTGGGCATTTCGATCTCCCCAAGTTTCAAGGCAACGCGTGAACTCATCGAGTCCTCGGACGTGGTTCTCGCCATCGGCACCGAACTTGGGCCGACGGACTACGACATGTATGAGGACGGCTTCTTCGAAATCCCCGGCAAGCTGATCCGCATCGATATCGACCCGACCCAGATCATGCGCACATGGTTGCCGGAAATCGGCATTGCTGGCGATGCGAGGGCAAGCGCGGCCTTGCTGTTCGATCTCGTGGATCGCACCGGCCGGCGTGGCGAGGCCCGTGCCGCTGGCGCGCGCGAAAAGGGCGAGACCGGCGACCTGACGGAACAGATGCGTGGCGACCTGCATATTCTCGACATGGTGCGCGACACGCTGCCCGGCGTGATTTTCGCCGGCGACTCGACCCAGCTCGTTTATGCCGGAAATCTCGGTTTCTCTTCGGCTGCCCCGGCGCAGTATTTCAATTCCGCCACCGGCTACGGCACGCTGGGCTACGGCCTGCCGGCCGGCATCGGTGCCAAGGTCGCGGCCCCGGATGCCCCCGTCGTGATCCTCGCCGGCGACGGCGGCGTGCAGTTCGCCATCGCCGAGCTTGCCTCGGCGAAGGAAGCGAAACTACCCGTCATCATGCTGCTCTTCGACAACAAGGGCTATGGGGAGATCAAGTCCTACATGGTGTCGAAGAACATCCCTCCGCTGGGTGTCGATCTCTACACGCCGGATTTCATCGGCATCGGCCGGGCTTATGGATGGCATGCGGAGATGGTGAAAGACCTTGATGGGTTGCGGGCGGCGCTGCTTGAGGCGAACGAGCGTGATGAGCCGAGCATGATCGTGTTCGGGGATGCGGTGCGGGATGAGGCGGTGAAGGTGGTGACTGCGGGGTAGTTGTTTTGCTCGAGGACTCACCCCTCACCAACTTCGGCCAAGGGTTCGCTGCGCTTACCCGGCCTTCGTATCCTCTCCCGCAGGGGGAGAGGTAGGGTGTCGCACTCGCTGCCTTCAATTTGGGCGAAGCAGTGCCACGAGTTTTATCTCTCCCCTTGCGGGAGAGGATAGCAAGCCCGCATGAGACAAAGTCGAATGCATGGGCGCGCTTGGTGAGGGGTGAACGCCAAGCGGGTCATTCACGAAAGAGGTTGACGCAAATGTCCGAACAGAAATTCAACCAGCCGCTCGGCGGCAACGAGATGCCCCGCTTTGCCGGCCCCGGCACGATGATGCGGCTGCCGACCCAACCCACCGCCGAGGGCCTCGATGCCTGCTTCGTGGGCATTCCCCTCGATGTCGGTACGTCCAACCGGCCGGGCACGCGGTTGGGGCCGCGTCAGATCCGACAGGAAAGCTGCATGCTGCGGCCCTACAACATGGCTACGGGGGCAGCACCGTTCGATTCCATCCAGGTCGCGGATATCGGCGATGTGCCGATCAACACGTTCGATCTCAAGAAGTCCGTCGATATCATCACCGCCTTCTATGACGACATCCTCAAGCACCCCTGCATTCCGCTGACGCTCGGCGGCGATCATACGCTGACCTATCCGATCCTGCGCGCGATCGCGAAGAAGCATGGGCCGGTGGCGCTGATCCATATCGATGCCCACGCCGATATTAATGACGAGATGTTCGGCGAGAAGATTGCCCATGGCACGCCATTCCGCCGTGCTTACGATGACGGACTGCTGCAGAACGACAAGGTCTTCCAGATCGGCCTGCGCGGCACCGGCTATTCGCCGGAGGATTTCAACTGGGCGCGCGGCAAGGGCTGGACGGTGGTGCAGGCCGAGGATTGCTGGGGCAAGTCGATGAAGCCGTTGATGGAGGAGGTGCGCGCCAAGATCGGCGATGCGCCGGTTTACCTGACCTATGACATCGACAGCCTCGATCCGGCTTTCGCGCCCGGCACCGGCACAGTCGAGATCGGCGGGTTGACGACATGGCAGGCGCTGGAAATCATCCGCGGCTGTGCGGGGTTGAACCTCGTTGGCGGTGATCTGGTCGAAGTCTCGCCACCGTTCGATCCGTCGGGAAATACAGCGCTGATCGGTGCCAATCTGCTCTACGAAATGCTGTGCGTGCTGCCGGGCGTCAAGCGGGGCTGACCTCGGCTACTCCGGCATCATTGCGCGGCCTCGGGAATGAAGCCGTGCGCGTAGATCGCCTACCGGGGAGTGAAGCCGCGACCGCTGGTGCGCCTTCCGCGCCCGGCACGATTTCCGCGCTATTTGGCCGGGGTGAACGGATCCGAAAGCGCTGCTTCCGGCCGGCTGACGGGGTATTTCCGCGTCGAGGTCTTGGCCGAGAAGCTCTTGGCGCCGTAGCGCTTGAGCTGTTCGCGGAACTGCGGATGCATGCCGCCGTCGACATAGGAATGTTCGGTGATACGGCTTTCCATCACGATCTCGCGGGTCGCAGGCGCCGCGTCGGCGACCATGTCGGACTGGCCCACAACGGCCGGGCAGGCACTGAGCGGGCTTTCCGGGTCTTCGACAAAGTTCTTGTTGAATTGATATTTGCCGTTGCAAACGGAAACCTTCGGCTCGCGCTTTGTCGACTGGAAGTTGTCATAACCCTGTTTCAGGTTCTGCCAGAAGGCCATGTTGGGATCGCCCGCGTGCTCAGCCATGTTGGCCGACGTCATGCGGAAGGGATAGGCATGGACCTGGAACGAACGCTGGCCACTCTGCATCGCCTTCAGCACGATCGGATAGAGTTCGGCCATCTGCGCATCCGTCATGGCGTAGCAGCCCGAGGAAGAGCAGGCGCCATGCACCATCAGCGCTTCGCCGGTATAGCCGAGTGCGCTTTCAAGCCGGTTCGGATAGCCGAGATTGAAGCTGAGATAATACTGGGACTTCGGATTGAGCAGGCCCATATCGACCTGGTAGAAGCCCTCGGGCGCCTGGCGGTCGCCGATCTTCTTCTTGGGACCGAGCTTTCCGGACCAGCGGCAGATCGGATAGGTCTTGAACAACGCATACTGGCCCGACGCCTTCTTCTTCCAGACTTCGAGTTCGCTCTCTTCCTTGAAGATGCGGACCAGAACCGCGTCCTGCTGATTGAAGCCCTTGGACTTGATCTCGCGGGCGAGCTTCGGCGTGATATCCGTCGAAGGCGCCAATGCATCGAGGCCGCCCGAGCAGCCGGCAAGCAGCACGGTCGCACTCACGAATGCGCCTAGGGAAAGGCGGCTCATCGTTCTCTTGAAGGACGTCAAGTTGGTGGTCATCGGCTGAACTCTAGGAATCCCTGAAAGCATCTGTCATGCGCCCGTCTCCTTGCGACACGCTTGTGTCGCCATTTTGGCGCCGGCCAAAGAGATTGCGGCTTCCGTATCACAATGCGACATCAGGGTTAAGAGAGGGTTAGAAAATCTCTCACACCCGGCTCAAAGGTCCCTTGTAGATATAGCCGTCGCTGCGCACAGTCTGGATGATATCCGCCTCCAGGCCCTGCTTTTCCAGCTTGCGGCGCAGCCGTTCGATACGCTTGTCGATCGAACGGTCGATCGGGTCGGAGCCATTGCCCGGCGCGAGCTTCAGAAGCTCGTCGCGGCTCATCAGCTTGCCCTGGTTGGTGACGAAGGCGGCGACCAGATCGATCTCTGTCGGGAAAAGCTGTATCTGCTCGCCTTTGGTATCGAAAAGCGCCCAACGCTTGAGATCCAGGGAGAAGGCGCCGAACGGCATGACATTGGCGCCACGCGCGCGGCGGCGGCGGAGAATGGCTTCGATCCGCGCCGACATTTCGGCCAGTGAAAAAGGCTTGGTGACATAGTCGTCGGCGCCGATTTCCAGGCCGACGACGCGATCGACCATTTCGCCGGCGCCGGTGAGCATGATGATGCCGATATCGGCCATCTGGCGCATGCGGCGCGCAATGCTGAAGCCATCTTCGCCCGGCAAGCTGACATCCAGAATGAGGAGTTCGGCGGGTGCTGCGGCAAACAACGCGTCGAGTTCGACGGCGCTCCCGGCGACACGGACGGCATGCCCCGACATCGTCAGGTAATCCATCAACATGCCACTCAAGCCCTGGTCGTCATCGACAACAATGAGTTCCGCCATCTGATCCCCGGACTTCTGTTTCCGCTACAAAGCCGCCAAGCGAAATATCGTCCAGACGCGTAGGAAAAGCAATGAGTTGAGCCTGATCTGGACGCCATTTCGCGGCCGGTGTCACAATTCTGCTTTCCAAGACCCCAATTGCGCCGCGCTCGGCGACATCCTGATGAAACATTCGGCGAATAATGGGAGAAAATGATTGAATTCCGCCCCGCGCATGGAGTTGTATTGGAGAAACTTGCGACAAGCGTGCGGGAGCGTGAAGACGTCATGGCAACCAAGATCGCCGGCATCGGCCCTTCTCCTCGGCTTCTGTTCCTTTGTTTCCTGCCGCTCGCCGTCCTGATCATCGGCCTGGCGGCGGACCAATACGTTCGCCAGCGCGCAGCGCTCCTTAACGATCTCGCCGGCAAGGCCAACGAACAACATGGACTTGTCAGTTCCTCGCTCGAGGGTGCGGGGCCGCAACTGGCACGACTTCGGCTTTCCATGGGGCTTGATCTGTTCAAGCCGGAGATCGGTCTCGCCGCCATACTCGACACGCACAACAATGTCGTCAGCATCAATGGCGAGATGCACGATGAGGATCGCGTTCGCCTCAAGCAACACATCGCGAGCCTGGATGCCACGGATTTCGGATTGACCGATACGCCAGGCCTCAATTTCGAGCGGCGCAACGATTTCAGGGTGCTGACCCGCAGGTTCGGGATCACGGGCTACAAGCTTGTCTATCTGGTTCCAAACGAGGAGCTTCGGATCTTCCTGCTGCCCCGCTTCGCACCGTTTCTCTTCATCCTGGCAGGCTTGGTGGCGACGGTTTTCGGCATCTTCTATTTCCTGCATCGCACCTACATTGTCCCGAGCCTGCGGCTGGCGCGCTATATCAGCGATCACGCGTCGGGCTCGCAGGCTATCCCTCCCGCCTTGCCGTCGATCTGGCGCAAGCAATTCAGCGTCGTCTCCAACGCATTCGCCAGCAGCCGGCGGTATCAGGCGCAGCTGGAGGAGAGCGAGGCTCGCTTCCTGGCTGCGACCGCGAGCCTTCGCGATGGGTTTGCCATTATCGGGCCGGATGGAAAGCTCGCTTTCTTCAACGAGGCGCTGACCTGGCATCTCTCCGAGGAGCAGCGCGAAAAGCTGTTTGTCGGCCGCGACGTGCGCGATTTCGTCGATAGCATCTGGGCCGGCAGCAATGGCGTCGATATCGAGCGGCAGCTCGACAATGGGCGCTGGGTCGCGGGACGTCAGAGCGTCATGCCGGATGGCGGGCGCGTCATTCTTCTGCGCGACATCACGGATTCCAAGACCGCCGAGATGAAGCTGCGCGACAGCGAGGAGCGTTATCGCAACGTCGTCGAAACCCAGACCGAGCTGGTGGTCCGCTACGACGGCGAGGGAAACCCCACCTTCGCCAACGAGGCCTATTGCCGTTATCTCGGCGTGACGCTCGAGGAAATGCTGGACCGCAGCCGGAGCGACTTCGAACTCGTCGTGCCCGAGGACAGGGAGCGCCACCGCGCCTATATCGCGTCGCTTACGCCGGGCCATCCCTCGGAGACGATCGTGATCCGCTGCCGGACGCTGAAAAACGATGCCATTCACTGGGAGGAATGGACGGATACCGGTATTTTCGACGCCGATGGAAATCTTGTCGAGATCCAGGCGATCGGTCGCGATGTGACCGAGAAGAGAGAAGCCCAGGAGGCGCTGAGTATCAGCGAGGCACGGATGTCCGCCTTCCTGAATTACGCGCCCGTGGCGATGCTGGCCAAGGACCTGGACGGTCATTTCACCATGGCCAATCCCGAGGCCTTGAAGCGGCTCAAGAAAACGGCGGACGAGGTGATCGGCAAGAAGACGCTGGACCTCTTGCCGCCGGAGGAAGCCGAAGCGATGGATAGGTCCATCGCGCGCGTGCTGGCAACCGGCACGATGCAGCTGGAAGAGCAGCATCATCCCTCGCTCGATCCGTTCCTTTACAGTCTCTTCATCCGCTTTCCACTGCGCGCGCATACCGGCGAGATCACCGGGGCGGGCGTCTTTGTCGTCGACCAGACGCGCGAAAAACTTGCCGAGCTCGAACTCGACCAGCAGCGCGGCGCGTTGCACCAGAGCGAGAAGCTCGCCGCACTTGGCTCGCTGCTGGCGGGCGTGGCGCACGAACTCAACAATCCCCTGTCGATCGTGGTCGGCTATGCCGGCATGCTCAATGAAATGGCAACCGACGAGGCGACGAAACGCAGGACGCGCGAGCTTCATTCGGCAGCCGAACGTTGCGGACGCATCGTCAAGACCTTCCTCTCGATGGCCCGGTCCAAACCGATCGAAAAACGCAGCGTCGATATGGATACGGTGATCGACGACGTGCTGGAACTCGCCGCCTATGGCCTGCGTAGCAATGGCGTGACCGTGGTGCGGAAGCGGGCGGACAAGCTGCCCGCAACGCTGGCCGATCCCGACCAGATGCATCAGGTGTTCATGAATATCGTGCTCAACGCACAGCAGGCGATGATGGGCATTGACGGTGCCCGCACGCTCGATGTCGAAAGCCGGTTTGAGGGCGAGCAGATTGCGATCGACCTTAGGGACAGCGGCCACGGTATTCCCGAAGACATCCGGAAGCGGGTGTTCGAGCCGTTCTTCACCACCAAGCCGCAGGGCGTCGGCACAGGCATCGGCCTTTCCGTGTGCCTTCGCATCGTGCAGGCGCATGGCGGCACGATCTTCCTCGACAATGCCGATAGCGGCGGCACGATTTGCCGGATTCGGCTGCCCGTCACTGCTGTGGGCTTACGACCCGATGCGGGCCTCGAAGAGGCGACGTTCCGGCTTTCGGGCAAGCTTCTCGTCGTCGATGACGAACCTGCCATCGGCCGCTATGTCAGCGAATATCTGACGGTTGAGGGCGTCGAAGTGACGGCGGTTTCGAGCGGCCGGGAAGCGCAGACCCTGTTGCGCAAGGGCACGGCCTTCGACGCCGTGCTGACCGATTTGCGCATGCCCGATGTCAGCGGCGACAAGCTCATGGCCTTCATCGCGGCAAAGCGTCCGGATCTCGCGGATCGTGTCGTGATCATGACCGGCGATGCGCTCGGCCCGGAAATCAACACCAATTCGAGCGATGTCCCGGTGATCGTCAAGCCACTCGAACTATCGGCCCTGCGTTCGGCGCTGCGGCCGATGCTGGACAAAAACGAAAGACTTGCCGCGGACGAAGAGGACGCGGCGGAAGACCAAAGAGAGAATGTGTAATGTCAGACGTGAATATCATCGTCGTCGATGACGAGGCGGGCCTTCGTGGCATGATCGAGGACTACCTGTCCATGCAGGGTTTCGCCGTCAGTGCCGCCGAGAATGGCGCGGCGCTCGATCGGCTGCTGGTGAGTACCAGCCCGGATATCATCCTGATGGATGTGAACATGCCAGGCGAAGACGGACTGTCGATCGTCAAGCGGCTCCGCAATGCCGGCGAGCGCATGGGCATCATCATGCTGACCGCGAATGCCGATGAGAACAGCAAGGTGAGCGGCCTTTCGAACGGCGCCGACGATTACCTGTCCAAGCCTTTTGAAGTGCGGGAACTGCTCGCGCGGGTGCGCAGCGTGCTGCGCCGCATGCCGGCGAAGGTGGAGAAGCCATCCCGAACCCGGCAGGTTCTCAATCTCGGCCCTTATGAACTTGATATGGAAGGCCGACGCGTGTTCGGACCCGAGGGAATAGAGGTCGAAGTGTCCAGCATGGATTTCGACCTGCTCGAGACATTTGCTCGGCATCCAAGGCAGATCCTGTCGCGCGACCGGCTCTGCGAACTGGCCTTCGGACGGCCCCTGTCACAGGCCGATCGCAGCCTCGACATCAGGATCGCCCGGCTGCGCAAGAAGATCGAGACCGACCCCTCCATGCCCCCGGTCCTGAAGACCGTGCGTGGCGAAGGTTACGTCTTCGAACCGGCCAACTAAAATCTGCTCTTCCAGAATGAGAAAAGGCGCGCTGGGTGCAGCGCGCCTCAGACTGATGACAAACCCCTGGTGATTTCTGGGGGTTTGTGATTCACTGGGACATGTTGAAGAAACCAGCGCCCCAGCAGACCGCGCTTGAGATGGTCAGTCTCGAGAGTTTGGTTCCCGCAGATCACCTGCTTCGCAAGATCGATGCGGTGATCGACTTTTCTTTCATTCACGATCGCGTTGCGGGGCTCTACTGCCCCGACAACGGCCGCCCGCCGCTCGATCCGACCTTGATGTTCAAGGCCCTGTTCATCGGCTATCTCTATGGCGTGCGTTCCGAGCGCCAACTGGTGCGCGAGATCGAAGTCAATGTCGCCTATCGCTGGTTCCTGCGGCTGAGGTTGACCGATCCGGTGTTCGATGCCTCGACGCTGTCGCAGAACCGCAGGCGGCGCTATCAGGATGCGTCGGTGGCCCAGGATATCTTCGATGCGATCGTCGAGCAGGCGATCGGTCACGGCCTGGTCGATGGCCGGGTTCTCTACACCGATAGCACGCATCTCAAAGCCAATGCCAACAAGGGCAAATATGATCTTGCGATGGTCGCCAAGTCGCGCGCTGATTATTGGGACGACCTAGACCTTGCCATCGACGCGGATCGCATCGCCCATGGCAAGTCGCCGCTGAAGGAGAAGGAACGTGAGCCGGAGGTGAAGGAAACCAAGGTGTCTCGCGCCGACCCGGAGAGCGGCTACATGGTGCGGGATGGCAAGCCGAAGGGCTTCTTCTATCTCGACCACCGCACGGTCGATGGCAAATTCGCCATCATCACCGACACTTACACCACGCCGGCCAATGTCCATGACAGCATCGTCTATCTTTCCCGGCTCGACCGGCAGCGTCAGCGCTTCGACTTCGACGTCCAGGCGGTGGGCCTGGATGCGGGCTATGCGGCGGCAGGCATCGCCAAGGGCTTGGAAGATCGCGAGATCACCGGCATCACCGGCTATCGCAACCCGACGCCGCCCAAGCCGGGCATGATGCGCAAGTCGAAATATGCCTTTGAGCCGGAGACCGACGGCTATCGTTGTCCCGAGGGACAGTTACTGACCTTTGCCACCACCGACCGCAACGGCTACCGGCATTACACCTCCGATCCAGCCATCTGCCAAACGTGTCCGCTGCTTGCCTCCTGCACATCCAATGCCAAGGCGATCCGCACCATCACCCGCCATGTCTGGGCCGACGCCCGCGAGCGAACCGACGCCCACCGCCTGACCCCGAAGGGCAAGGCGATCTACAAGCGACGAAAGGAGACGGTCGAGCGCTCCTTTGCCGATGCCAAGCAGCTTCACGGCCATCGCTACGCGCGCTTCCGAGGTCTGGTCCGCGTCACCTGCCAGTGCCTGCTGGCCGCTTGCGCCCAGAACATCAAGAAAATCGCCATGGCAATGGCCCCAAAGCCATCCCCAAGACCCGCATGAGCGGGGCAAACCCCTCATCGCAGCCGACAAAACCCAACCCAAAAACCGCGCCATCCAAAAACAACAAAACCCGCCGAAAATATCGACGGGTTTGTCAGCAGTCTGAGGCGCGCTGGGTGCAGCGCGCCTTTTCCTTGGCCAGGTCCTTGGGAGGATGTGGCACTTTATTCTAGCGGATGTATCCAGCGACGCGGTCGGAGACCGAGGTTTCAACCGGGATACCGTTTCCACGGACATTGTTGACGCTCGCGAAGGCGTTTTCGCTATGATCGAATTTCACGGCTGATGTGCGGATCGTGACGCTGCTTGCCGGAGCGCTTGGCATGGCTGCAGGGGCGATGGCGGCAGTCTCGATGAATTCGACCGACAGGCTTTCCATATTGACCGAACGCGTGACGATGGGATCGACGTTTGCTGCAGCGACAACCATGTTGGTGTCGTTGGTGGAGACTGTTTTTGCGTCAGACAGGAAGTCGTGAGCGACAAAGCCCAACAGGGTGGCTACGACGGCTACGATCTGATTTCCGATGTTGCTCATCTGAATGTCCCCGGCTCGACCGTCTCCCCGGCCGCCTTGTTGAGAACATAATTAAGAAAAGTTTGTTTCACCACGATGTCGCGAGATGCGGTCAATTGATACAGAAACACTCGGTGATGTGGGTTTATGTGGTTTTGCGTGAGGAAAATCCCCATGAAGGCGCCGTGAAGCCATGTGGTAGCGCTGCCATATAGGAATTTCACGCGCCGGTTTGGCGCGCATTCCTCAATTTTGTAACGATCGTGTCAGAAATTTGGCTAGATGATGCGACCTTCGCAGGTGTCAGCTACGCAAGCGGCTCTCGATCAACAGCCCGCTTTCGTCGAGAATCGGATGGGCGACCGAGACGATATGGGCATTGATGCGCTTGAGGTCGCGCAGCATGTCGAGATGCAGCGAACTGGTCTGAAGGCTGTCGGCCCGGCCGTCGCGAAGACGCGCCAGATGGCGATCGGAAGATTGCTTCTCCAGCCGGCGGACATGCACCTTCACTTCCATCAATTGACGGGCGAGGGCTTCGTCCCCGGTGACGAATATCGTCTGGGCGATGCGGAGGTTGTCGATCGTCATACCGAACAGGCTTTTCAGTTCCTGGTAGCCATCTTCGGAAAAGGTCAGCCCCTTGGAGATCTTCTTGGTAACCTGATCGTTCAGGCCTTTTTCGATGATGTCGCCGATATGTTCGAGATTGATTGCGTATTCGATGATAACGATAGAACGCCGATCGTTGGCTTGGTCGATCTTGGCGCGGCCGAGGCGCGAGAGATAGATCTTCACCTCCTGCTGCAGCCGGTCGACCTTCTTCTCCAGCGCGGCGACCTCGCGCATTGGCGCCAGATCGTTCTGCACGAACGATTTCTGGCACTGGATCAGCATCTTCTCGATCAGGTCGCCGATGCCGAGCACTTCGCGGGTGGCATTGGCAAGCGCCACGACGGGCGATTCGAGTGCCTGCACATCGAGAAATTTCGGGCCGTCGTCACCCTTGGGGTCATCCGGCACAATTCGCGTCATCATTCGGCTTAGCACCGGCGACAGTGGCCAGGCGACGGCAGCGAGCAGGAGATTGAAGGCGAGATGGGCATCGACCGGCATCTTGGCCGGCGAGAAGGGCAGGTCGTGAAGGAAGGTGCCGAGATAGCCCGCGAGCGGAAGCGTGATCAGGCATCCAGCTGCCCTGACGATGAGGTTGCCATAGGTCACGCGCCGCGTCGTCGCCGGCGCCGAGAGCGTCGACAGAACCGGCGGCACCGCGCCGCCGAGATTGGCGCCGAGAACGAGCGCCACCGTGAGCCCCGGCGACAGCGCGCCGGTCGATGCAATCGACATGATCAGGACGACCACCGCGAGGCTGGAGGATGACAGTGCGGCGAGCACAGCGGCGAAGATCATCGCCACGACCCAGGCATTGTCGAGAAGCTCGATGAAGGCCGCGAGCGCCGGTGAATGGCGGATTGGGCCGGTCGCCAGGCCCAGCAACTGCAGCGAGAGCAACATCAGTCCTACGCCGACCAGCGCTGTGCCCATGCCTTTCTGCGCCGTCGACGAGCGCCGGTACAAGACAATGCCAACAAGAATAATGAGTGGCGACAGCCATTCGATGCCGGTGGAGACAATCCACGCGGTGACGGCGGTACCGACATTGGCGCCCAAGAGAACGATCTGCGCCATCGCCGGCGCCACCAGGTCGCGCTCGACGAAGGAGGCGATCATCAGCGCTGTCGCGGTGGAACTCTGAAGGACGAGCGTCGCGATGAAACCCGACGAGAATGACCGGAAACTGCCGCGGGTGCCGCTCGCGAGCCCCGTACGCAGCCGGGCGCCGAAGGCACGCGTCGCGCCGTCCCGGACCTGGGCCAGGCCGAAGAGCAAGAGCGCAACCGCGCCGAACAGGTTGATCATGACGATCGTGGATTCCATATGCTGGCGAATCTCTCCTCAAGCTCATGCAGCTACGAATCTAACCGCAAAAACAAGGTTACGTTCATTCGCCGGCGAAATAAATCGGTCTGTCGGCGTCAATCATCATAGATAGCGCTGCATGCGATCCGGGTGTGGTAAATTTGATCTGTCCCCACAAGGTTTTGAAAGCGCCCTTTCCGCTCGCGCATTCGTCATTTATGACAGATTTATGACATTCACACAGTGGGCGCACCCATGATCAGCCTGTTCAAAAAACTCATGCCGCGCGAGGACAGGTTCTTCGACCTGTTCGAGCAGCATTCCCGCACGGTCAACGCTGCCGCCAACGCGATGCGTGACCTGCTTGCGGGCGAGGGTGATCTCGAAGCCCATTGCCAGACGATCATCGATCTTGAGCACAAGGCCGACGACATTACGCGCGACGTATTGCTGGCGGTTCGCCGCAGCTTCATCACGCCCTTCGATCGCGGCGACATCAAGGATCTCATCCAGTCGATGGACGATGCGATCGACATGATGCACAAGACGGTCAAGACGATCCGGCGCTTCGAGCAGAAAACGTTCGGTCCCGGTATGCGGGAAATGGGCGAACTGATCGCTGAAGCCGCCCGGCTGATCTCCGAAGCAATTCCGCTTCTCGACAAGATGGGCGCCAATGCCACGCGGTTGAGTGTAATCGCCGAAGAGGTGACGCGCGTCGAAGGCCGGTCCGACGAACTTTACGAACAGGGGCTCAAGAACCTGTTCCGCGATCATGGTGCCGGCAACGCCATGGCCTATCTCATCGGCAGCGAGATCTATTCGGAACTCGAGAAGGTGGTCGACCGGTTCGAGGACGTGGCCAATGAGATCAGCGGCATCGTGATCGAGAATGTATGATGGATGCCACGCTTGCGCTTCCCCTGCTGGTCGGCCTTATCGCCATCGCACTGTTCTTCGATTTCCTGAACGGCCTGCATGATGCGGCAAATTCGATAGCCACGATCGTATCGACCCGAGTGCTGAGGCCGCAATATGCGGTGGCATGGGCGGCGTTCTTCAATTTCATCGCGTTCCTTTTCTTTGGCCTGCATGTGGCGGAAACGCTCGGCACCGGCATCATCGATCCTGCGATCGTCTCGCCACAGGTGATCTTCGCCGCCCTCATGGGGGCGATCATCTGGAATATCGTGACCTGGATCTATGGCATTCCCTCAAGTTCGTCGCATGCGCTGGTCGGCGGGCTGGTGGGCGCGGGGCTAGCCAAGACGGGTGGTTCGGCGATTGTTTTCGCGGGTCTCTTCAAGACAGTGCTGGCGATCTTCATGTCTCCGATGATCGGTTTCCTGCTGGCGCTATTCCTGGTGCTGGTCGTTTCCTGGCTGTTCGTGCGGCAGACGCCGTTCGCCGTCGACAAGACGTTCCGCGTCATGCAGTTCGTCTCCGCCTCGCTCTATTCCCTCGGCCACGGCGGCAATGATGCGCAGAAGACGATGGGGATCATCGCCGTGCTTCTGTTCTCGCAAGGCTATCTCGGCAGCGCGTTCTTCGTGCCGTTCTGGGTGGTGATTTCCTGTCAGACGGCGATGGCGCTCGGCACGCTGTTCGGCGGCTGGCGGATCGTACACACGATGGGTTCGAAGATCACCAGGCTGAACCCGATGCAGGGCTTCTGCGCCGAGACCGGCGGCGCGTTGACACTGTTCGGCGCCACCTGGCTCGGCATCCCCGTCTCGACCACCCACACCATTACCGGCGCCATCGTCGGCGTGGGCGCTGCCCGCCGCGTTACCGCCGTACGGTGGGGGCTGGCGAGCAACATATTGATTGCCTGGATCATTACACTGCCGTCTGCGGCGATCATCTCGGCTGCATTCTATCTGGTGGCATCGCTCTTTTAGAGAAATGGCACGCCGTTCGCAGCCTGGATGAACGTCGCGGCAACGATCAGGACGCCAGCGGCGGCTCCCACCCAGATGCCGATGCGCGCCCGACCTGGGGCGAAGCGATCAAGCAGCAGCCCGAGGATCGGCAAGCCCTGCATCATATGCGTGGCGAAGAAATGCGGCACCCGCAGATCGCCACCGGTGCGGGACCAGCCGACGAGGAAGAGGCCATTGGCGTCGCTGCGGATGCCGCCGACCCAGTGGCCGGGTTCGGCGATGGCGCCGCTAGACATCACGCCGGCGGTGACCACTGTCAGGACGGCTCCGATCATCAGACCCCAGGCGGCACCTGATCGCAGGCCTTCGCCGACATCCGTCCGCCCGTGGCGCCAGATCACCCAGCCGATGACGAAGGCCCCGGCAACGATGGAGACTGCTCCGACGCCCATCACCGGGTAGAGCATCGCTTCGAGAGGCGTGGCTTCGTTGAAGTGGGACGCGCGGCCGCGCGCTGCCTGGATAACGATGTAGATGATCTCTAGCGTCGACGAGATGGCCATGGCGAAACTGGCGCCACGAACGGTGCGAGTCGCTCGTGCTGCTTCATCAAGCAGTGGAAGCAGCAAGGCCGCGGTGCCGAGCGTGAGGATGATCGACAGTTGGAACTTGACCGGCTTGCTCCAGACGCTCACGTCATTGAGCAGGCGCTCATCGACGGCATAGGCGATCGCGCTCGGGATCAGGAACGCGATCTGGACGCCGATCGCGAGAAGCAGCAGGTCGCGGGCGCGGTCGCTCAGGGAAGGAAACCTGTATTCCGTCCGAGTGCCGAGAGAAAAGTGTGTCGGGGCGATGGTCATCGAATCAGCTCCCTGGCAGGTGACGGCAGCAGCGTCAGCGTCGTGCGACTGGCGAGATAGATGAGAAGTCCGATCGGCCCGAACATGAAGGTGGCGATCAGAATGGGGGCCTGAAGCAGGCGGCTCATCCCGATCCGGTCGGCTTGCTCGGCGATCCACATGCCGACGAAAAGGTCGAAGGCGAGATAATGGATCCATCCGGCCAGCAGCCCGCCGTCCGACATGAAGAGCGCACGCACCTCACCGATCGTGTTGAAGCCGCCACCTTCGACGCGAAAGAAGAAGATCATGATGAGCACGGCGTATGCCACCGACAGCGTGCCGATGAGTCCATAACGCAGGACGGAGACAAGAAAATGCCAGCGGGGCAGGAGCAGAAGTGCGAGCCATCCCGCCATGGCGGCGGTGCTCGCGATCGAGAATCCCTGGGCGAACGACATCGGCAATCTCTCCCAATCTTGTCAGTGTCAGGATTATATGAAGCTACATCTTGTCAGTGTCAAGATATTTTTGACTCGTGGCGTATCCCGCGCTAATGAGATGCCATGGCACCCAAGAAAACCTATCATCACGGCGACCTCAGAAACGCCCTTCTCGCGGCCGCACTCGCGCTTATCGAAGAGAACGGGCTGGAAGGCTTGTCACTGCGGAAAGTCGCTGCCCGCGTCGGCGTATCCCATGCCGCCCCCGAACACCATTTCCCGACCATGCGCCATTTGATGAACGCCATGGCCACGGCAGGGTTTGAAATGTTCGCGCGGTCCATGGCGGAGGAGCGGGCTCAAGCGCTGCCGACCCCCGTCGAGCAGATGCGTGCCGCCTTCCGGGGCTATCTTTCCTATGCGCGCCAACATCCCGGCCTCTTCCGGCTTATGTTCACGGCAAATCTTCTCGACTGGACGGACGAGGCCCTGCGCGAGCAGGCCCGTCTCGGTTATCGGCAACTGGAAGAGATCTGCGCCCCGGCGGCGGATTTCATGGGGCTCAAGAGCGAAGCCGAGCGCCGGTCGCTGGAGAGCCTTCTCTGGTCGCAGGCCCATGGCCATGCGCATCTGGTCATCGACCAGAAGCTGACCGACAACGCAAATGCAGACTGCCCGTTCCCCGACAAACCGCTCGACATTGCCGGGCTGATTTTTGGTGTTGGTCGCGGTTGAGGGTGTCCGCCGTCGATGACGAGGCATGCCCTATCGTGCCACATCAACCTCCGCCAACGGTCGCGAGCTCAATCGGATCGCCCTCCTAGGGCGCGATATTGCGCCCTGCCGCCGTCGTTACTCGGGTGATCGCCTTTCGGTTGAAAACCGTGCTTCCGTAAGCGTAGAGATTACGGACCGTCACTGCTCGACGACCGCGCGCGCTTGCCGCCTTTGATCCCCGACAGTCGCGGCGGCCTGCTTTTAAGATGGCATCGCCCAAACTTCCATTGCTACGTCAGTGACGTAGCGCTCGGCTGAGTCACGAATCGGCCTGATTTAAGAAGATTCCGCCTTGAGTCAAGAAGATTCCGGCTTGTGGGTCGGCTGTTTTACTGACATTATTCCCGTTAACGGGGTTGCATTGTGACAGTTGTTCAAATGGAGGGGCATAAGAATGGCAAAGGAAACTTCGAGTACCGCTTCTTCTGCCAATAAGGCGGACGAAAATCTGATAGGTAATGTAGAGGGAAACGGGCTGAACTTCATAGCGGCCCAGGCCCGCGAGGGCGGGATGTCCGGTGACGCTGTAGGTGTCGACAAGATACGCGATCTGCTGTTCGGTAACCAGATGCAGGACTATGACCGCCGTTTTTCCAAGCTCGAAGACCGGCTCTCGCAGCGCTTCAAGGATGTCGAATCCGAGGCCAAGCGCAATCTTGAAACGTACGAGTCAAATGCAAAGAAGCAGGTCGAGTCGCTCGCGGCGCAATTGCGGAGCGAAAAAGATGCACGAGCCGAGGCCGACAAGGAGATTGACCGGAATCTTCGCGAGCACAATCAGGCACTTGAAAAGCAGGTGCGCGCGTTGTCGGATCAATTGAGCGAGCTTGAGCGCGACGTTGCGGACCGGATGAGTCGAAGCGATCATTTGCTGCGTGAGGAAATCAAGCAAAAGAATGAAAGCATCCAGATGCTAATGGAGAAAATGTTTTCCGATCTCAGCAACGTCAAGACCGACAGAAATCTTTTGGCCGGCCTGTTTGTCGAGGTTGCAAAATGCATAAATCAGGATTCCGGCGGTGGCAAGAGCAACGCGGAACGTGGCTGGAAAGTGAGTTGATCGGAACTTGACGTCGAACGTCGACCCAATCAGGCTTCCTCAAAAAGCCGCCTCGAACGATACTGAGATCGATCGCGCGGCTCTGGCTAATCTTTTGGTCGAAATTGCCCGGAACGTTGATCCGGACCATCATGCGCGTTTCGAAGGAGTTCCAACCGCCGATCGTCGCATGGAAACGCTGCGCCAGTTGCTGGTCGGCCGCGAAATTTCGGAGCTTTCACGAGTTACGCATCTGCTGGGCGAACCGGAGCAGCTTGCGGAAGCAGTGGGAGGCGTTCTTCCCAATGCCGCCGCGCGGGCGTCTCATGCGCAGCTCGGCGAGGCCCTTGCGCCAGCCGTCGAGAGGGCTGTGCAACGGTCGATCCAGAAGAGCCCACGCACGCTGACGGATATATTATACCCGGTGTTTCTGCCGGCAATTCGCAAGTCGATCGGGGAAAAGATCGACCAGACCTTTCAGTCGCTGAATGAAACTTTGAGACATATATTTACCTGGCATGGGCTCAAGTGGAGATTTGAATCCTGGAGAACTGGTGCCAGCTTCACGGAAGTTGTTCTGAAGCATTCTCTTGTCTATCGTGTAGAGCATGTCTTTCTCATTAACCGAAATTCCGGGCTTTTGATCGCGCATGTAACTGCCGATAATGCGACGAGCGAGGATCCTCAGCTCATTTCTTCGATGCTCAGTGCAATTCAAGACTTTGTTAAAGACTCATTTCACGAGAAAGAACAGAGCGGCCTGGACACTATCCGCTTTGGGGAGCTTCGTCTCTGGTCGGAAGTTGGACCGTTTGCCACCTTGGTTGCGGTGATCCGGGGAAATCCGCCAGAGGAATTACATGAAATAGTTCGCGATGTGTTGCTTCACATCCATGATGAATACTCACAGGCTTTAGAGCAGTTTGACGGCGACGGTTCTCAGTTAGTCGGCATAGAGACGCAGTTGCAGACTTGCGTTGAACTGAAGCAGGAGGACTCAAACCAGGGATTTCCGTGGCTGGTGGTGGCTGCGATCCTGCTGGTTTTGATTCCGGCTGGCGGGTGGTTCTATTTTTCCTGGCAATCCGGGCAGCGCTGGCAGGCCTATGTGTCGCGACTTGAGGCCCAGCCGGGCATCATCGTCGCCCAACAAACGACGAAGGGCGGACAGTTCTATATTACCGGCCTGAGAGACCCGCTTGCTGCCGACCCCCAGTCGCTGTTGTCGGGAACGGACGTCGATCCCGCCCGCGTTCATCCGCAGTGGCAATTCTATCAGAGCCTTGAGCCTGCGTTCGTGTTGAAGCGGCTGACGGCGTCGCTGGCTCCGCCGGATACAGTACGACTTTCGATCGTCCAGGGTCGCATCGTTGCCGAGGGTGAGGCTCCCGACACCTGGATAGATCGGGCGCGCGCGGCGGCCCGACAGCTTTCGGCAGGCGGACCGGAATTCGACA
>NZ_CAXUSM020000002.1:0-135360 GCF_964254105.1 Rhizobium sp. LjRoot254
ATGGGTGGGTTCAAGGATGAAGTGCGACTTGCAATGCGTACAACGCCCGCACCGCGCTTACACGCCAGTTGCATCGCGTGAGCCCGTTTGCAAACCGGCGCGAGAAATCCCTGACTGTTATCTTTTCATCTTTTGTGTTGACGTATGTTGAAAAAATAACATAGCTTGATTTCGGAGGTATCAAAAAGTTGATGCCACAAAGCGCCGGGAGGAACGCGACCATGAAAATTTTGAGGTTGATTGCGACGAGTCTAGCAGTTGGTGTTGCCGCGTTCGCGGTGCTGCCGGCGACCGCTGCCGAGGTTATTCGGATCGTTTCGCCTTTTCCGACGACCACGCTCGATCCGATGCGTTCGGCCGGAGCAGGAAACATCGAGACTTATGGCCAGCTCTATGCCCGCCTCTTGCAGCGGAACCCTACCACCGGGGCGTTGGAGCCAGGGTTGGCAGAGAGTTGGGATGTTTCTGCCGATGGCCGTACCTACACCTTCCATTTGCGTAACGCGCAATTTTCCGACGGTTCGCCGATTACGGCCGGCGACGTGACATTCAGTCTCGAGCGCATCCGCACTGACAAGAAGTCGGCTTATCCGGCACCTTTGGGCGCGGTCGAGTCCGTGTCTGAAGCCGATCCGAGGACGGTCGTGATCACGTTGAAGTCCGCATTTGCGCCATTCCTCGGCAATCTCGAAATCTGGAACATGGGTATCGTGTCCAAGGCCGACGTCGAGAAGCAGGGAGCAGAGAAGGCATTCGCGACCGCTCCGCTCACGTCTGGTCCCTATTCGGTAAAGGAATGGAAGCCCAACGAGAAGCTGGTGCTGCAGCCCAATGCGCACTATTGGCGCAAGGGTTATCCGAAATCGGACGCAACCGTCGAGCTTCGCGAAGTGGCCTCGCCGGAAACCCGCGTCGCCATGCTGAAAGCCGGCGAGGCTGACGTGATGCGCTCGGTGCAGTGGGCACAGATCGACGATCTAAAGGCGACTGACAGCGTCGATATGCGGCTCGAGCCGTCTACCACGATCTACATGACCCTGCTGAACAACAAGCGCGAGCCCTTCTCCAACATGAAGGCTAGGCAGGCTGCGGCCTATGCAATCGACAACAAAGCCATGGCGAAGGCAATTACACGGGGCTATGCCCAACCCGCCAACACGACCCTGCCGGGCAGCATCGATTTCCATGACAAGGACCATCCGGGCATTCCCGTCGATATCGCGAAGGCAAAACAGTTGCTGGCCGAGTCCGGCATGGAAGGTCGCGAAGTCAAGATCCTTGCGACCTCGGGCGCTACAGAACAACAAATGGCTCTCCTCCTTCAGGCACAGTGGCAGGCAATTGGCCTGAAGCCGGTGATCGTGAATGTAGATTCCGGTGCGTGGTGGGATGCGACCGGCAAGGGCGACTACGATGCGGCGGCCAACTGGTGGTACAACGAAACGCCTGATCCGGATCTCGCCGTTCGCTGGGCGGTTTGCGGCTCGTGCGGCTCGAATTCCTACAACACGTTCTACTCCAATCCTAAGGTGGATGAATTGGTCGAGCAGGGAACGAAGGAAGCCAACCCAGTGAAGCGCGCGGAAATCTACAAGGAAATCCAGAGGATTACGACCGAAGAGGTTGCGCAGATTCCGCTCTATTATGCTCCAAACGCGGTCGCCTACTCCAAACGCCTTGAAGGGATCAAACTCACCCCGACACTGCAGTGGACGCTCGAAGACACGACGGTCGCCAAGTAAGCGGAAACAGAAAGGCGGTGTGCTGATCCAGAAAGCACACTGCCGTTCCCCCTCGTTGGAGAATGAGTTTGAACCTACTGCTACTTGTGATGCGGCGGCTGCTGCAGCTATTCGGCGTGTTGATCGGGATCAGCGCCGTAACATTCCTGCTTTTGCATCTCGCCCCTGGCGATCCAGCACGCTTGCTTGCTGGTGATCGGGCGAGTGCCGAGACGATCGCAGCCATCCGCGCTGAATACGGGCTGGATCAGTCGCTCTGGCGACAATATGCGACCTATTTTCTCAACCTCCTCAGCGGCGATATCGGCCAGTCATTGCGCTTCCAGCGGCCGGTCAGTGAACTGATATCGCAGTTCATGTGGCCGACATTGTTTCTCACCGGATACGTGGTGGTACTTGCCGTCCCTCCGACGGTGGCACTCGCCATCGCCAGCGCCCGCAAACCCGGAGGCACTGTTGACCAGATGGTCCGCATCATCGGCATCGTCGGGCTGACCATTCCGGTATTCTGGCTCGGCATCATGATGTCGCGGTTCTTCGGTGTGGGCCTCGGCTGGTTTCCTGTCTCGGGTTACGGCGAAGGATTCACCGAGCATCTGCATCACCTGTTCCTGCCCGCACTTTCTACCGCGATCTGGCTTGTTCCGGTGCTGATTCAGAGTCTTCGTGCCGCCCTGATCGAGAAGGCGACCGCCGATTTCGTCACGGCCGCTCGCGCACAAGGCGCAAACGAACGAGAAATATTCTGGCATACGATCCTGCCGAACTCCGTTCTGCCGACATTGAACCTGCTTGGGGTCATGATCGCCTTCATGATCGGTGGGGCGATCATCGTCGAGACCGTCTACGCGGTCCCCGGCCTCGGCTCGCTGATGGTTGGGGCGCTTCTCGGGCGGGACTATTACGTCGTCCAGGGTCTAACCCTTGTCTTTGCCTGCTCGACGGTTCTGGTCACGTTGGCAGTCGACCTGATGTCGGCGTTCATCGATCCGCGCATCCGACTGTGAGGAAAGCCACCATGTCATACGTTTCAGCTTCACCCCCAGCATCCCGACACGCCATCCATCTGAGCCCGATGATGATGATCGCGATCGCGATACTCGGTGGATGGCTCCTTGTTGCGTTGGCGGCGCCGCTCATCGCCCCCTACGATCCCGATGCCATCGACATCAGCAGCATGCTGGCAGCGCCTGATAGCGCGCATTGGTTCGGCACCGATCAGGTCGGGCGCGATGTCTTTTCAAGGGTCATATATGCGGCGCGCGTCGATCTCTTCCTCTGCGTGATCGGGGTGCTGCCGCCGCTTCTTATCGGTACTTTCGTCGGACTGCTGAGCGGCTATTTCGGTGGTGTGATCGATAGCCTTTTCATGCGGCTCTACGATTTGACCGTGGCCTTCCCGTTCTTCGTTCTTGTTCTCGCGATCGTCGGCGTCCTGGGACCCGGCCTCGTAAATTTCGTCATTGCCCTCACGCTTGTCGGATGGGTCAGCTATGCGCGTCTGGTCCGGGCGGAAGTGCTAACCGTTCGCGAGAGCGAATACATACGGGCCACGGAGTGCCTCGGCTATCCAAAGCGAGCTATCCTCTTTCGTCACGTGCTTCCGAACGCCTTCGGACCGATCATTGCCTACGCTGTCAGCGACGCGGTGCTCGTGATGCTCGCCGGTGCGAGCTTCGGATTTCTCGGCATGGGCGCCCAGCCGCCACTCGCCGAATGGGGGGTGATCATCGCCGATGGGCAAGCCTTCGTGCAGCAAGCCTGGTGGATCTGCCTGTTTCCCGGTCTTGCCGCCATTTCGCTTGGACTGGGCTTTGCCTTTCTCGGAGATGGCCTGGGGCAGATGCAGCGCCGTGAGGTTGCCCAATGAACATGTCCAACAATGTGCCGCCCCTCCTTAAGGTAGAAGACCTCATGGTCGCCTTCGGATCGGTTGCCGCCGTGAAGGGGGTGTCGTTCGAAGTGCGGGCCGGGGAAATTCTCGGTATCGTCGGGGAAAGCGGTTCAGGAAAGTCCATGACCTGCCGCGCCCTGATGGGTCTCCTGCCCGGACTTGCCAAGGCGGAGGGACGGGTGAAATTCCAGGGCCGCGAGCTCCTCGGCCTCGCTGAGGATGAGTTCTGCGCCATTCGAGGGCGCGAGTTGGGAATGATCTTCCAGAATCCCGCTTCCCATCTCGACCCGTTGCGCCGCATAGGAAAGCAGATCGCCGCGCCCATGGTTCGGCATCTGGGGCTTTCCAAACGGGAAGGCATGTGCCGGGCAATCAGGCTGCTCGAGGATGTCGGCATCCGCGATCCCGAAACGCGTGCCCGCTCCTATCCGCACGAATTCTCCGGTGGAATGAAGCAGCGGGCGATGATCGCGGCGGCAATCGGCTGCGGCCCGAAATTGCTTATTGCCGACGAACCGACCACGGCGCTCGATGTCACGGTTCAGGCACGCATACTCCAACTTTTGAAGGACCTGAGCCAGAAGCGCGGGTTGGCGATTATCCTGATTTCCCATGATCTCGCCGCAGTTTCGGAAATCTGCTCGCGCGTCGTGGTGATGCGTCATGGCGAGATTGTCGAGCAAGGCCCGACTGAGGAGATCATCAATCGGCCTAAGCACGCCTATACCCGGCTTCTGATCGCTTCCCAGCCTGGGCGTGGGAGAGGTTCTGTTGAAGCAACCAGCATCTCGGAGGCCGCCGCGCCGTTGCTTTGTGTCGAAAAGCTCTCGGTATCCTTCTCTGCCGCACGCGGCATTTTCGCAGGCGTTGCGGCAAAGGGAGCATCTTCGTTTCTGGCTCTCGATGGGATTGATCTACAGATTGCCGCTGGCGAAACGATCGGGATCGTCGGAGAGAGCGGATCAGGAAAAAGCACGCTGGCTCGGGCGATCGTGCTCCAGAACAGACCGAGTGCTGGCGTCATCCGTGTCGAAGGACAGGACGTTCACGCCCTGAAAGGCAGGGATCTGGTCCGCTTCAGGCAGCAGGTTCAGATGGTTTTTCAGAACCCTTACGACTCGCTCAATCCACGGATGACCGTTTGCGAAGCGGTCGCCGAACCACTGTGGAGGCATGGTCTTGCAGATCGTCGTGCGGCGCTTGTTCGCGCAAATGAACTGCTTGATATGGTTGAGCTGCCGAGCGCATTGCGAGAGCGCAAGCCGCGCCAGTTGTCAGGTGGCCAATGCCAGCGTGTCGGTCTGGCGAGAGCGCTAGCCTTGCAACCACGTTTGCTGATCGCCGACGAGATCACATCCGCACTTGATGTCACCACCCAGGCCCAGATTCTTGAACTCCTGGGCCGCCTGCAGCGCGAGCAGAAGCTGACGCTTCTCTACATTTCCCATGACCTTGCTGTCGTCAACAGCATCTGCCAGCGGGTCTACGTCTTCAAAGGCGGCCGGATCGTCGAGAACGGGTCGACCGAGCAGGTTCTAAGCCGGCCGCAAGATCCCTACACGCGCGAACTCGTGGGTTCGGTAACGCACATTTTTTCCAATAGCCATGCACAGCAAGGAATAGGCCATGCGCCTTGATGAATATGTTACGTATGACGGAATTGGCCTCGCTCAATTGTTGGCAAAAGGCGACGTGACGCCTAGAGAGCTTGGTGTCTGTGTCCAGAAGGCGGTTTCAGCGGTCAACCCGACAATAAACGCCGTGGTTGAGCTCTACGACGATGCCATCGACAGCCTTCCTGAGACACCCCGTGCGGGGCCCTTTTACGGCATTCCCACTTTGACGAAGGATTTCCCCATTGAGGCCGGCCGACCTGCCGAATTCGGCAGTCAGCTCGCAAAGGGAAACCGTGCCGCCCACGATGCCGTGTATTGGCAGCGCCTGCGGGACGGCGGAATTGTCAATGTCGGCCGCACTGCGAGTTCGGAGTTCGGCGTGCCTGCCACGACGGAAACGCTGCTCTACGGCGCGACAAGCAATCCGTGGGATCCCGCGCGCGGCGTTGCCGGCTCGAGTGGCGGCGCCGCGGCGGCAGTTGCTGCTGGTATCGTGCCCTTCGCGCAGGGTAGCGATGGCGGCGGATCGATCCGCAACCCGGCCGCATTTTGCGGTCTCATCGGCCTGAAGCCTTCACGTGGACGCGTGACAGGCTCGCCGCGCGCCAATGCGCCGCTGCTCGGCCTTGCATCGGCATTCATGTTGACGCGATCGGTGCGCGACACTGCCCTTCTTTTAGATCTGTGTCATGGCCCCGATGCTGGCGATGGATATGAGATCGTTCAGCAGGCGGAAACCTATAGTGACGCGGTGAAACGCTCACCAAAAGGCCTACGCATCGCGCTCTGCACGGAGTCCTGGTCAGGGAGCCGCGTTGCGCCGGAAATTACTGCCGCGGTCGGAACGATCGGCTCCAGGCTGGAATCCCTCGGCCACCATGTCGAAGAAGCCGTGCCGCAATTCGACTATGCGGAATTTCTTTCGGCTCAAAAGATGATCTGGGCCGCCGACTGTGCCGCCGGTTTGCCGGCGATGGCTGCGCATATGAGGCGGGAAATCAACGCGGACGCCGTGGGAGCGAGCGTGCTCGCCCTTTATCGATACGGCCTCACTGTGACCGGCGCCGATCTGGTCAATGCTCTCGCGGTCTATGATCAGGTGACGCGGCAGCTGGGCCGGTTCCTCGACAACTATGACCTGCTGCTCACCCCGACGAGCGCGATCCTTCCCGAGCCGATTGGCGCCTATGATCCGGCCCGACCGGGCATGGATGCAGATGATGTCTTTGCGGATCTCGAACCGAAAGAGACATTCACGGCGCTTTTCAATGCCACCGGACAACCGGCCATTTCGCTACCGATCAGTCGGTCAGGAACCGGCTTGCCCATCGGCGGCCAGTTCGTCGCCAGGTACGGCCGCGAGGATTTGCTGCTTGCAGTTGCCGGGCAACTTGAGGACATTCTGGGGCATGGTCAGGGCATCTGGGGACAGGGAGTGCCCGCCGTGCATGCAGGTAAGTTCCAGGAGCAATCGACGTGGCAATGACGAATGGTGAAAAGCCGGCTGACGGCCAGGAGCAGAGCGGAGACAAAATCGATATCGAGGCGCTGCTGCGCGCTCGCATGACCGAATTATCCCCATCCGAACAGAGCCTTTGCGCATACATGCTCGACAACATCCAGATTCTGCCCTTCGAGACCGGAAGCAGCATAGCGCGCGCCGTCGGCGTCAGCGAGATGACCGTCACGCGATTTGTGCGCGGACTTGGCTTCGAAAGCCTGCGCGATCTCAAAGGCCGGATGCGCGATTCCGTTGCAGAGAAGGACGGAGAAATAGACGACTACATGGCGCGCTTCCAGGTGCGCAACAGCCGTCAGCAGGAACTGCAGGACAGCCTGCGGCTGGAGCTGGATGCGATCGTGAAGACTTATGCTCTCGCCGCCACCGATCTCTGGGACGAGGCAGCCACGGCAATCGCCAAGACCCGAACCATCTACGTTGTGGGTTTCCAGGCCTCCAAAGGCTTGGCAATGGATTTCGCCAGCCGATTGCTTTGGGCGCGGCCGAACGTCATCTTCGTGGAGAACGCAACCGGGACTTTTGGCGAGATTATCGCAGCTGACACCAAGCAGAGCCTTGTCGTGTTGGTGGATACCGCAGCCTACGCGACGCGCGGCGTAAAGCTGGCGGAAAAGCTCAAGGCTTTGGAAATGCCGCTAGTGATCGTTACCGACAAGTACAGTCATTGGGGCTTCACCTACACGCCACTCGTCTTCGAGGGCCACACGCATGTGAAGACATTCTGGGATTCAACAGCCAGCCTCGGCGTCATCCTCAACCTGATGATCGACTCGGTCGCCATAAAGCTCGGGCCAAAGGCCAAGCGCAATTTTGCAACGATGAGCGAACTTGGGACCCTCTTCGGCGAGTTCGTCGGTGGAAGCTATTTGCGGCGCAAGGATTGAGGCGGCTCAATATAATGAAGGCAAGATAATATGAAATTTGACGGTGATTTTGCATTCCGTGATCCGAATACTCCGGGCGCCCCCCTCATTCCACGGGAAGATTGGGATCGCGCGCCCTGGAACCGCTGGTCCTTTCAGAATGTGCGCGACATCCTGCCCACGACCCGGGTCTGGCGCGGTCCGGGTCCAGTGACCCCGCTACCGACAGCGCTTCAGGACGTCGACAGCATCGCATATGAAATCGACGGTCACACTGACACGATCGCTGGCTTCTTGCAGGCGAACTACACAGACGGCTTCCTCGTTTTGCATCGCGGCAAGGTCGTTGCCGAGCGATACCTGAATGGAATGGCCACCAGGACCCCGCATTTGTCGCAATCGGTGGCAAAGTCCATAGTTGGCACAATAGCCGGGATCCTTATCGAGCGCGGTCAGATCGATCCGGACGCTCCAATTACCCAGTATCTCCCAGAGCTGGAGACCACCGCCTATCGCGGAGCAACGGTGCAGCACGTGTTGGACATGACGAGCGGCGTGCTATTCGATGAGACCTACATTGCGCTCGATTCCCACATGGCCCAGCTGGATGTTGCCAGCGGCTGGAAAAAAGGTCGCCAACCGGCCTGGCCTGGAACGGTATGGGAGCTGATTCTGACTCTCAAGCAGGCCGAATGTGAACATGGCGCCTCGTTCCGCTATCGTTCGATCGAAACCGATGTCTTGGCCTTCGTGTTGCAGCGTGCCAGCGGGATGTCACTTGCCGACCTGGTCAGCCATGAACTTTGGGGGCCAATTGGCGCCGAGGAGGATGCCTATTTTACCGTCGACCGCGCTGGCTATGCGCTGGGAGACGGTGGCTTCAATGCCACCTTGCGCGACTACGGGCGCTTTGCACTCATGCATCTCGGACACGGCGAGATCAATGGGCGCCGCGTGGTGCCCGCCTCCTGGATCGAGCAAACCCGCATTGGAAACAAAGGACTATTTGGAGACATCTATAGAGAGACGCTGCCGCAAGGATCATACTCCAATCAGTTTTGGATCGAGGATCCGCATCGTCGGGCGTACATGGCGAGAGGCGTCTTTGGCCAATTGATCTACATCGATCCGAGTTCTGACTTCGCTGTCGTTATACTATCGAGCTGGCCAGAATTCCTGAATACGCAACGCACGCGCACAGCACTCGCCGCAGTGCATGCCATTCGCGACGCATTGGATGGATAATCATTGCACGAACCCGGGCTACAACATTTGTCTCGAATGGTTCCATGCGAAGGGACGACGACAAGATCGTCCTCACCGAGCCCGGCAACTTCATCGAGCAGACGCCGCGCAGCCATCAGCCCGGTCGGGAAGCGGATGGGATGCTTCCAGGACAGCGATGCGTTCGCAGGCCGTGGCATAACCGTAACGCGTCACAACGACGCCCGAGAGCGGCCCGTCCCATAGCCGCTCGAAGACCTGTGCCATCTGGGCGGCCCCCTTGCCGGCGCCGATCACGACGGTGCGGCCACGGGGCTTATCGGGCAGAATGGCAGCCAGAACCTTGGCTGGATCGGCGGCAGCGACAGCCGCATGAAACATGCGTTTCGAGAAAAGCTTTCGGATTCGCAATTGCCGGCATATCTCTACCCTTTTGTCATCAAAAAGCCGGATCTCCCTCCCCCTGAAGAGAAGGAAGGCCAGCGTCAGGCCGTTGCCCGCTGCGTTCCGGCCGCGTCGCCGTCAGCTGTGGCCGCCCTGCCGAACCGTCCCTTCATCGCCTTGCCGGCAACATAGACCTCGGCAACGCAACGGTCGTCACCCATGGTTTGCAGGATGAACAGCTCTTCGGCCAGCGACCTCGCCGTTCGCATCCGAAGTTCCATCGCCGATTTGCCACGGCTGTCGAGAACGACGATATCGGCGTCGGCACCGGCGTGCAGAGAGCCGATGCGATCGTCGAGATCAAGCGCCCGCGCATTACCGAGTGTCATGCGGTAGAAGCTGTTGAGCGGCGATAGCCGCTGGCCCTGCAGGTGCAGCACCTTGTAGGCCTCGTCCATCGTCTCCAGCATCGAAAAACTCGTGCCAGCCCCGACATCGGTGGCCACCGACCAACGTGCACCGAGCCGATCGAAACGATCGCGGTCGAACAGCCCGGAGCCGAGGAAGAGGTTGGATGTCGGGCAGAAGACAGCGACGGCGCCGGTTTCGGCCAGAGCGGAAATTTCGCGGTCGCTCAGATGGATGCAATGGCCCAGCAGTGTCTTGCGGTCCAGCAGGTCATAGCGCGCATAGATGTCGGTGTAGTCCTTGGCGTCCGGATAGAGCGATGTCGCAAAGGCGATCTCGTCCCTGTTTTCGGAAAGATGGGTCTGGACGTAGCAATCGGGATGCTCGCGCACCAACGCCCGGCTCATCTCCATCTGCTCCGGTGTCGAAGTAATTGCAAAGCGCGGGCTGATGGCGTAATGCGCCCTGCCCCGTCCGTGCCATTTGCCGATCAGTCGCTTCGTCTCGTCATACCCCTGCAGAGGCGTGTCCCGCAGCGCTTCCGGTGCATTGCGGTCCATCATCACCTTGCCGCCGACCATTAGCATGCCACGCAGTTCGGCGGCGGTGAAATAGGCATCGACGCTTTCCGGATGAACTGAGCAATAGGCGACAGCCGTCGTCGTGCCGTTCGACAGCAGCTCGTCCATGAACCGCCCCGCGATGAAGGCGGCATGCTCCGGTTCGGCGAATTTCTGCTCCTCGACGAAGATATAGGTGTTCAGCCATTCGAGCAGTTGCGCGCCATAGGAGGCGATCGCCTGTGTCTGGGGGAAGTGCAGATGGGTGTCGATGAGGCCGGGAAGCACAAGGTGAGGCCGATGGTCGGCAACTGCCACGTCGGCGTCCACACGTTTGCGGACATCGGGATAGTCGCCGATCGCGGCCACCTTGCCGGACCGGACGAGAACGGCGCCGTCCTCGAAATAGCGATAGGAAGCGGTGTCATCGATGCCTTGTGGCTCCTCGATGAAAGTGAGCACGCGTCCGCGGATCAGCAACTCGTTCATTCGGCGTTTCCTCCCTTGACGGCCGTTTCATACCAGGAGACCAGCAGCCGGCGTTCCTCATCCGAAATGGCGGTGACATTGGCCGGCGGCATGGCATGCGAGCGGCCCGCTTGTAGATAAATCTCCCGAGCATGGGCGACGATCTCGGCGTCGCTCTCCAGCATCACGCCCTTGGGCGCGACCACGATGCCATCCCAACCCGGTTCCCTCGCATGGCACATCGAACAACGCCCGAGCACCGTGTCGCGCACTTTGGGAAATGCTTGCGCGGTGATGAAATGCCGCTGTGCTTCGGTTAGCCGCTCCGGTTCACCGGTCAGCACCCTGGGCACGGTCGAGAGCCACATGATGACGATGAATAGCAGCGCGGTGGCCAGCCATGTCCAGGTCGGGTTGCCGGCATTGGCATGACGCGTGTTGAAATAGTGCCGGATAGTCACGCCCATCAGGAAGACCAGCGAGGCGATGATCCAGTTGAACTCGGTCCCGAATGCCAGTGGATAGTGGTTCGACAGCATCAGGAACAGCACGGGTAGTGTCAGGTAGTTGTTGTGCGTCGACCGCTGCTTGGCGATCCTGCCATATTTGGCATCCGGCGTGCGGCCCGCAATGAGATCGGCCACTACGATCTTCTGGTTGGGGATGATGATGAAGAAGACGTTGGCCGACATGATCGTCGCGGTGAAGGCGCCGAGATGCACGAACGCCGCCCGACCGGTAAACAGCTGTGTGTACCCCCAGGCCATGCCGACCAGGATGACGTAGAGCAGCACCATCAGCCGCGTATTGTCGCGCCCCAGCGGCGACTTGCAGATCAGGTCATAAAAGATCCAGCCGAAGCCGATGGAAGCGAGCGAGATGGCAATTGCCGTCGTCTTGGAAACATCGAGCACCGCGGGGTCGATCAGATAAAGGTCGGCGCCGGCATAATAAACCATGCAGAGCATGCCGAAGCCGGAAAGCCAGGTGACGTAGGATTCCCATTTGAACCAAATGAGGTGCTCAGGCATGTTGGCCGGCGCCACCAGATACTTCTGGATGTGATAGAAGCCACCGCCGTGCACCTGCCATTCTTCGCCATAGGCTCCGTCAGGCAGGTCCGGTCGCTTGCGCAGACCGAGGTCAAGGGCGACGAAATAGAACGACGAACCGATCCAGGCGATGCCCGTGATGACGTGGAGCCAACGGACGGCAAACGTCAGCCAGTCCCAGACAATGGCATACTCATACATGGTGGCTCCCCCTTCCGGGAGACTAATGCCATCCGGCGATCTTCTCCGAAATGCCGGTTAATCCTCAACACTTTCAAAAAAATCTATAAGATCGATCGGGCTGCGGTAGGTTTCCGATATGGTAAGAGAATTTCATGTCTTATCTCGATAATGTGCGTGTCTTCGTCCGGGTCGTCGAACTTGGGACACTCTCTTCCGCCGGTCGCGACCAGCGCGTGACGCCCGCCGTTGCCAGCAATCGCATCAAGGAGCTCGAAAGGCATCTCGGGGTTCGCCTCTTCAACCGCACCACGCGCAAGCTTTCGCCGACCGAACACGGCCTTGTCTTCTATCAGGGTGCGATCAAGATCATCGAGGCGGTGGACGAGGCGGAAGGGGCGGTGGCCGATCTCTCGCACAATCCCAGGGGATCGCTGCGGATCACCGCGCCGCTTGGCATCGGGCGACGGCTGATCGCTTCGGGCATTCCGGAGTTTCATGACAGGTATCCCGACATCGAGGTGCGCGTTCGTCTCTCCGACCACAATGTCGACATCCTCAGCGAAGGTGTCGATGTCGCCTTCAAGCTCGGCGTGCTGGAGGATTCCAACCTGCGCATGCGCGGCATTCTGACGTGCCAGCGGGTCGTCTGCGCAGCCCCCGCCTATCTGGAGAAGCGTGGCACACCCCAGACCCCGCACGCGCTGATCGATGACCAGCACGATTGTCTGCTGCTGCGCTATCCCGGCTCCAAGGAATACTACTGGAACCTGCGGACGCCGGATGGCATCCGCAAGTTCGAGATCGGCGGCCCCTATGATTCCGATGATGGCGACGTGCTGACCGATTGGGCGCTCGAAGGCCGGGGCATCATCAACAAGCCGCTGTTCGAGGTGAAAACCCATCTGAACGACGGCACTCTGGTGGAGATCTTGAAAGATACGCCGCCGGCAAGCGTGCAACTGGCCGCCATCTATCCGCACAAGCGCCTTCAGGATCCCAAAGTCCGCCTGATGATCGACTTCATGGCAGAGCGCTGCCAGCGGATGATCGGCGAGATGCTGGAATGACGCTACGACGCTCTCGTCGCCTCCCAGCGTCGGCCGTGGGCGCCATCGACCTGCTGCGCCTGATAGCTCAACGCCGCCACCGTGATTTCGGCGGCCGCCAATGCGGCAATCACCGCCGGGCGCTTGTCTTTTAAGGCTGTGCCGCCGATTGGACAGGTCAGGCCGGCGAAGCGGTCGGAGTGACCGACCTCTCGCGAAAGCCAATTCTTGAAGGTCGCGCGCTTGGTCCCCGAGCCGATCATGCCGACGTAAGCGGCATCGGTACGGCCCAGCGCTTCAGCCGTGATCAGGAAGTCGAGAGCGTGGTCATGTGTGAGGATGACGAACGAGCTGCCAGCCGGCGCGGTACGCACCACCGCTTCAGGCATCGCCGTCAGACAGGTTTCGATGCCAGGCACGTTTGACGCCGAAAGCTCTTCTTCCCGCGTATCCACCAGTGTGATCCGCGACGGCACCAGCGACAGGGCCATGACCAGCGCACGGCCGACATGGCCCGCGCCGAAGACATAGACATGAGGACGCACGGCCAGTTCCCCGTCGCTGCTTGCGATCAGGCGTGTTGCCAGTGCGGAGTCCATGGCGGCGAACGACAGACCGACACGGCCGCCGCAACATTGGCCGATTTCAGGCCCGAGGGGGACGCTCATCTTGCCCGCCGGTGTCGATTGCCGGAGCGCGCGTCGAGCCTGATCGATGGCCATGTATTCGAGCTGGCCGCCGCCGATCGTGCCGAAGATGCAATCTGCCGCCACCAGCATCCAGGCATCGGTGTCGCGCGGCGTCGAACCCGCGGCATCCGTCACCTTGACCAGCATGCATTGCGGATTTCGACGCAGGAAGCTCCTGATATCCTCACGCAGCGCCGCCATCGCATCTACCCCTGCCGGCAGCCCGCAGCCGTTCGACAGCCATCAGCACCCGCTCTGGTGTCGCCGGCGTATCGATGCGTGGCGGTATCCGATAATCCGCAACGCTTGCCGCCGCCATCGAGATCGCCTCCAGCACCGAGATCGGCAGCATGAAGGGCGGCTCGCCGACCGCCTTGGACCGGCGGATCGTTTCTTCCGGATTGACCGACCATTCAGCCAGCTTGACGTTGAATATGCGCGGCCGGTCGGAGGCAAGCGGGATCTTGTAGGTCGATGGCGCATGGGTCCTGAGCTTGCCCTTGGCATCCCACCAGAGTTCTTCCGTCGTGAGCCAGCCCATCCCTTGCACAAAGGCGCCTTCGATCTGGCCGATATCCAGCACCGGATTGAGTGACCGGCCGACATCGTGGAGGATGTCGGCGCGATCGACCCTGTATTCGCCGGTCAATGTATCGACGCTGACCTCGGAGCAGGACGCCCCATACGCATAGTAGAAGAACGGCCGACCGCGGCCATCGGCGCGATTCCAGTGGATCTTCGGCGTCTTGTAGAAACCTGTGGCCGAAAGCTGGATCCGAGCGCCATACGCAATCCTGATGAATTCGGCGAAGCCAAAGCGCTGGGAGCCGACGCGAATGGTATTCGGCTCAAAGGCGATCTCCGACTCGCTGACGCCGTAGCGCTCGGCGGCGAACGCCACCAGCCGCGCCTTGATCTGCTGCACGGCATTGGCAGCCGCCATGCCATTGAGGTCCGAGCCGGAGGAGGCAGCGGTCGCCGACGTGTTCGGCACCTTGCCGGTGGTCGTCGCTGTCACCTTGATCCTGTCGAGATCGACCTGGAACTCGTCGGCAACCACCTGCGCGACCTTGGTATAGAGCCCCTGCCCCATTTCTGTGCCGCCGTGGTTCAGATGGATCGAGCCATCCGCATAGACATGCACCAGCGCTCCGGCCTGATTGTATTCCGTCTTGGTAAACGAGATCCCGAATTTCACCGGCGTCAGCGCGATGCCACGCTTGATGACCCGGCTTTTGCCATTGAAGGCGAGAACCTCCTTGCGCCGCGCCGCGTAATCGCAGGAGGTCTCCAGCTCCTCGATGATGCGGCCGATGATGTTGTCCTCGACGGTCTGGTGATAGGGCGTCAGATTGCGCCCCTCGCCACCATAGAAATTGAGCTTGCGGATTTCGAGCGGATCCTTGCCCAGGGTATAGGCGATATCCTCGATCATCCGTTCGCCGCCGACCATGCCCTGTGGCCCACCAAACCCACGGAACGCCGTGTTGGATACCGTATTGGTCTTGAGTGGCCGCGACCGTAGCCGGACATGCGGATAGAAATAGCAGTTGTCGGCGTGAAACAGTGCCCGGTCGGTAACGGGGCCGGAGAGGTCGGCCGAAAATCCGCAGCGCGCCGAAAACACCGCATCCACCGCCTCGATCCTGCCGTCGGTGTCGAAGCCGACCTTGTAGCCGACATGGAAGTCATGTCGCTTGCCGGTCGCCGTCATGTCGTCGTCACGGTCGGGGCGGATCTTGACCGCGCAGCGATATTTCCTGGCAGCGACCGCAGCGACGGCGGCAAACAGGTTTGCCTGCGTTTCCTTGCCGCCGAAAGCACCGCCCATCCGCCGCACATTGATCGTCACGGCATTGGATGGAACGCCCAGCACCTGGCCCACCATATGCTGCGTCTCGCTCGGATGCTGGGTCGAGGAGTAGATCGTGATCTCGTCATCTTCGCCGGGAATGGCAAGCGAGATCTGGCCTTCGAGATAGAAATGATCCTGCCCGCCGATGCGCATTTCGCCTTCGATAATATGCTTCGCCCGTGCAAAACCGGCGGCGATATCGCCCCGCTCCAGCTTCAGCGGATCGATCACGAGCGGATAGTTGGCCGCCGCCGCTTCCAGGACATCGGTCACATGCGGACGATCCTGGTATTCGATCTTTACATTTGCTGCTGCACGCCGGGCCGCATCGCGTGTGGTCGCGATGACGGCGAAAATCGGCTGGCCATGGAACTCGACCTTGCTAGTTGCAAAGACCGGATCGTCATGCTTGTGCGCCGGGCTGACATCGTTTTCGCCGGGAATATCGGCTGCAGTCAGCAGGCCGATGACGCCGGGCGCCGATCTCACCGCCTCGAAATCCATCGACAGGATCTCGGCATGGGCACGTTGCGACAGGCCTAGATAGGCATGAAGCGTGCCGGCCGGCTCCGGAATGTCGTCGATATATTCGGCCGTGCCCATCACATGCTTGTGGCCGGATTCGTGGCGTTCGTTTTCATGAACGCCGCCGCGGATGCTTTCGATGGGCTGCATCACATTCATCGTGTCATCTCCTCACACCGCCAGCGTGATCTTGTCATCCAGCCGCACCCGCTCGTCGCCCTGCGTTTCCAGATAGAAACGGCGTAAGAGGTTTTGCGCCACCAGAAGCCGATACTCCGCCGAGGCCCGCCAGTCGGTGAGCGGCGAGTAGTCGTCACCCAGTGCCGCCGCGGCAGCCTCGATAGTCGCATCGTTCCAGGGAGCTCCGACCAGAACAGCTTCGGCATTGGTGGCTCGTTTGGGCGTGCCAGCCATGCCGCCGAATGCGATGATCGCGCTGGCCACCTTGCCTTGCCCGTCGAACGCAACACGGAAAGCGCCGCAGACTGCGGAAATGTCCTCGTCCCGCCGCTTGGTGATCTTGTACACCGCCAAGCGGGCCGCCTCGTCAAGGTAGGGAATGCGCACCGCCTCGATGAACTCGCCGGGTAACCGGTCCTGCCGGCCATATTCGAGGAAATAGCGCTCGAGCGGCATGACCCTACGCCCACCACCTTTGCGCAGGACGACGGAAGCACCGAGCGCGATCAGCGGCGGCGGTGTGTCGCCGATCGGCGAGCCATTGGCGATGTTGCCGCCGATCGTGCCCATGTTGCGCACCTGCTGGCCACCGATGCGGTCCCAAAGCTCGCGCAGCTGCGGGAAATGTTCCGATATGACCGGATAGGCCTCGGTGTAGGTGGCGCCGGCGCCGAGCGTGATGCCGGTCTCGTCCAGTGCGATGCGGCGCAGCTCGTCGAGATGGCTGATGTGCATGACCGGTGTGATGTCGCGCATGAACTTCGTCACCCAAAGGCCGACATCCGTCGAGCCGGCGACGATCCGCGCCTTCGGCTCCGCCTCAAACAGCGCGGCCAGATCATCGACGGATGCGGGAAGGATGATCCGCTCGGCGCCTTCGCCGATCATCACGCGCCTTCCGTCCTTCAATGCTTCCAACTGTCGGCTGATCTCTTCGCGCTCGATCACCAAAGGGTCCTGATCGAGCTCGCCGATAGCCGAGACCGCCTGGGCGGCGCGGACGATGGCGGCATAGCCGGTACAGCGACAGAGATTGCCCTGCAGCGCCTTCTCGATCTCGTCGATCGAAGGCCTGGTGTTTTCCATCCACAGCCCATAGAGCGACATGACGAAGCCCGGCGTGCAAAAGCCGCATTGCGAGCCGTGCATGTCGACCATGGCCTGCTGCACGGGATGCAGCGGGCCATTGGCCGCGGCGAGCGAATCCACAGTGACAACGTGGCAGCCATCGAGCGAACCGACGAAGCGGATGCAGGCATTCACCGATTCGTGTTTCAGCCGCCCGTCGAACAGGCGGCCGACCAGGACCGTGCAGGCCCCACAGTCGCCTTCGGCGCACCCTTCCTTGGTTCCACGCAAATTGCGGTCGATACGCAGGAAATCGAGAAGCGTCTGGACCGGCGAGACAGCGGACAGTTCGACAAGTCGGTGATTGAGCAGGAAGCGGATCGTGTTGCGAATGTCGATGGCCATGCTTCAGCTCCCGCGATAAGTCGAATAGCTGTAGGGCGAAAGCAGCAGCGGCACGTGATAATGCGCCGCCTTGTCGGCAATGCCGAAGCGGATGGGGATGACGTCGAGAAACGGCACGCCACCGGTGGTGCGGCCGAGATAATCTCCGGCATGAAACCTGAGCTCATAGACACCTGGTTTCATCCGATCGCCACTGAGCAACGGTGCATCGCAGCGACCGTCGTCATTGGTCCTGGTCGAGCCGAGTGGCTCCGCCAGTTCGCCTATAATCTGGAAAAGCTCGATATGCAGGCACGCGGCCGGTTTGCCGCACGCGATGTCGAGCACATGGGTCGTCAGCCGACCTCCGCCTGCCGCTTGCGATTGCATGGTTTCACCTCCCGGGACTGCATTCCATCAATCACTATCCGTGACCTGACTTCCCCTGAGTAGCCGGCTGGTCGTTCGAGACTTTCAAATTTTTCGAGGGGAATGAGTTGCGCGTTTTCTGGCTAGGAATCGACCAATCGCAAGTTTGGGAGGAACGGCTGCATGAGATATCCCCGGGATCTGCACGGTTACGGCGCCACACCGCCGGATGCCGCCTGGCCTGATGGTGCGCATATCGCCGTGCAATTCGTCGTCAATTACGAAGAGGGTGGCGAAAACTGCGTGCTGCATGGCGATGCCGCATCCGAGGCATTTCTATCCGAGATAGTCGGCGCGCAACCCTGGCCCGGCAAGCGGCACTGGAACATGGAATCGATTTACGACTACGGCGCTCGTGCCGGCTTCTGGCGGTTGCACCGGCTGCTGACAGAGAGCGCGGTGCCGGTCACAGTCTACGGCGTGGCCACCGCGCTGAAGCGCTCACCGGCGCAGGTCGCGGCCATGCAGGCGGCCGGCTGGGAGATCGCGTCACACGGGCTGAAATGGGTCGAGCACAAGGACATGGAGCCTGACGAAGAGCGCCGGCAGATCGCCGAGGCGGTCCGGCTACATGAAATCGTCACCGGCGAGCGTCCGCTCGGCTGGTATACCGGTCGCTGTTCGGAAAACACCGTCGATCTGATCACCGAGTACGGCGGCTTTGCCTACGTTTCCGACAGCTATGCCGACGACCTGCCTTACTGGCACGAACACGATGGGAAGCACCAGCTTGTCATTCCCTACACGCTCGACACCAACGATATGCGCTTTGCCACCGCGCAGGGCTTCAACAGCGGCGACCAGTTCTTCAGCTATCTCAAGGATACGTTCGACGTGCTCTATGCCGAGGGGCGCGCCGGTGCACCGAGAATGATGAACATCGGCCTGCATTGCAGACTTGCTGGACGGCCGGGGCGTATTGCGGCCCTTGGTCGGTTCATCGACTATATGAAGAACCACGACAAGGTCTGGCTTGCTCGGCGGATCGACATCGCCAACCATTGGGTCCGGGCTCATCCCTTTCGGGAACATAAGGATCGCCCATCGCAACTTTCCGAGGAAGCGTTTGTGTCCCGCTTCGGCGGCATCTTCGAACACTCGGAGTGGATCGCCCGCCGCGCGTTCGCCGATGAACTCGGCCCCGCCAACGACACGGCAATCGGCTTGCATGCAGCCTTGACCGCAGTTTTCCGTAGCGCGACCGAAGCAGAGCGTCTCCGCGTGCTCAACGCCCATCCCGACCTTGCCGGCAAGCTCGCACAGGCCAGACGACTGACCGAAAACTCGACCAGCGAGCAGGTCTCCGCCGGGCTTGATGCCCTGACCGATGCGGAGCGCGCGCGCTTCACCCAACTCAACAGCCGCTACGTCGAAATTTTCGGCTTTCCGTTCATCATCGCGGTCAGGGGCCTGAGCAAGGACGATATCCTTGCTGCCTTCGAAAGGCGCATCGGCAATGACCACAAAATCGAGTTCAACACCGCCTGCCGCCAGGTGGAGAGGATCGCTCTTCTCCGCCTGTCCAGGATGCTGCCAAACTGAGGGCGTCGGGCCAGATCAAAAAAGGAAGTACCTCATGAAGACGATCGCCATCCAGCCACTGACCCGAGAAGCATTCGCCCCCTTTGGCGAAGTCCTCGAAACCGAGGGCGCCGCAAGCTTCCCCATCAATGGGGGAAAATGCATGCGCTACCACGACCTCGCCAAGATCGAGACGACAGGCGAGAAGGCCCGTCCGATGATCAGCCTGCTCCGCGCCGAGCATTATGCGTTGCCGCTGGAACTGAAGATGGTCGAGCGGCACCCGTTCGGCAGCCAGGCCTTCATTCCACTGAGTGGTAATCCGTTTCTGGTTGTCGTGGCTGAACAAACGGAGCAAGGCCCCGGCGAACCGATCGCCTTCAGGACTGCTCCCGGCCAGGGCGTCAATATTGGCCGCAACGTCTGGCACGGAATTCTCACGCCTCTCGACGCCACCTCCGACTTCGCCGTTGTCGACCGGGCCGGCGAAGGCGTCAATCTTGAGGAGCATTTTTACGAAAAGCACTATCTGATCGGCTGACCCTGTCAGACGCCGCCGAAAGAGGCCGACCCTTCGTAGTCGGCCTCTTTCGTGTGGCATCAAAGCATGGTCTTAAAGTCAAACGGCCGAACCACAAGCAGCGGTCCGGCCGATCTCGCGTGGCACAATCATGCCACAGCGGAATTTAAGACGAACGCTCGGCTAAAACACCACCACGCCGCGGATGCTTTCGCCCGAATGCATCAATTCGAAACCCTTGTTGATGTCTTCGAGCGGCATCGTGTGGGTGATCATCGGATCGATCTGGATCTTGCCGTCCATGTACCAGTCGACGATCTTCGGCACGTCGGTGCGGCCGCGCGCGCCGCCGAAGGCGGTGCCCATCCAGGTGCGGCCGGTGACCAGCTGGAACGGACGGGTGGAGATTTCCTGGCCGGCGCCGGCAACGCCGATGACGACCGACTTGCCCCAGCCGCGATGCGAGGCTTCCAGCGCCTGGCGCATGACCTTGGTGTTGCCGGTGCAGTCGAATGTGTAATCGGCGCCGCCGATCTGGTCGGCGCCGCGTTTTGTCAGGTTGACGAGGTGGGCGACGATGTCGCCTTCGACTTCCTTCGGATTGACAAAGTGAGTCATTCCAAAGCGTTCGCCCCAGGACTTGCGGTCATTGTTGATGTCGACGCCGATGATCATGTCGGCACCAGCGAGGCGCAGGCCCTGTAGAACATTGAGGCCGATGCCGCCGAGGCCGAAAACGACCGCCGTTGCGCCCATTTCCACCTTGGCGGTGTTGATCACCGCGCCGATGCCGGTGGTGACGCCGCAGCCGATGTAGCAGATCTTGTCGAAAGGGGCGTCCTCGCGCACCTTGGCAACGGCGATTTCCGGCAGCACGGTGAACTGTGCAAAGGTCGAACAACCCATGTAATGGTGGATCTTGTCCTTGCCGATCGAAAAGCGCGACGTGCCGTCCGGCATGACGCCCTGGCCCTGGGTCGACCGAATCGCGGTGCAGAGATTGGTCTTGCGGCTCAGGCAGGACGGGCATGAGCGGCATTCCGGCGTATAGAGCGGGATGACATGGTCGCCCTTCTTGACCGAGGTCACGCCCGGGCCGACATCGACGACGATGCCCGCGCCCTCATGGCCGAGAATGGCGGGGAACAGGCCTTCGGGATCGGCGCCCGAAAGCGTGAAGTCGTCGGTGTGGCAGATGCCCGTTGCCTTGACCTCGACGAGCACTTCGCCGGCCCTTGGGCCTTCGAGCTGCACGGTCATGATTTCAAGTGGTTTGCCGGCCTGTACGGCCACGGCGGCGCGAACATCCATAGTTATTCTCCAAATTCAGTTCGGGATTGCCTGGGGCAACGGCTTGTTCAAGCGACCCGGGCGGGGCCTGCGGGAAAAACGCCGGACATGACGCCAAAACCCTTGATGCGTTTGAAACGATCGCACCAGCGCCGGATCGCCGGATAGTCCTGGCGCGGAATGCCGCCCTCCTCCGACAGCATGATGTAAGGGAAGCAGGCGATGTCCGCCAAGGTCGGCTGCGGCGCCGAACAGATCCAGTCGCGCCCCTCCTGCTCCCCGAACCACAGGTGTTCGTCGAGAATGCGAAACAGCCGGTGAGCGCCGGCACGCGCGGCCTCGATATCGAAATCGTAAAACAGCGCGTCGTGCAGACGAGCCGCAGATGCCGTGCCCGTGATCCCGTCTGCAAAGGCCAGCCACTGGCTGATCTCGCCGAGCAGGGCCGGATTGTCCAGCGGGTACCAGTTGTTGGATTTGTCGTATTTGGCTGCGAGATAGACCAGAATTGCCTGGGCATCGCGCAGCAGAAGGCCATCGTCCTCAAGCACCGGCAGCTGGCCGAGCGGGTTGAGCTTGAGGAACCAGTCAGACTTGTGCTCGCGGCCGGGATAGAAATCGACGGGCACCGTCTTATGGTCGATGCCCAGAAAGCCCATCAGCAGGCGGAGCTTGTAGCAATTGCCCGACAGTTCATAATCGTAGAGGGTAATCATCATGTCTTCCTTAGATATCGAGCACGAGGCGGGCAGATTTGCTGCGGGAAACGCAGGTCATGATCTTGGTTCCGGCTGCCCGTTCCGACGCACTCAGATAGACGTCCTGGTGATCGGGCTCGCCCTCGATCACCGTCGCAAGGCAGGTGCCGCAGGCTCCCTGCTCGCAGGAGGACGGCATATCGATTCCGGCTTCGCGCATTACTTCCAGAATGGTCTTTCCCGCTGGCACCTTGAGCGTCAGGCAAGAGCGTGCCAGCGCCACTTCGAAGCTCGAACTGTCATCGATCGGTTTGGTGTTCTTGAAATACTCGAAATGCACGGTCTCCTCGGGCCAACCGGCTTCGGCCGCCACGGCGCGCGTGGCTTCCAGCATCGGTCCGGGACCGCAGATGTAAAGATGGGTGTCGCGGCGATAGGGCGTCAGCAGCGCGCGCAGTTGCTGGACGGTCTGGTCCGGCGACAGGCCGAGATGCGGCTTGACGGCCTCACCGAGAAATTTCATCCGCTCGGGGAAGACGATCTGGCCTTCGTTCTGGGCGAAATAGTGCAACTCGTGCGCCAGGTTCTGATTCTTGAGCGCCTGTGCCATCGCCAGCAACGGTGTGATACCGATGCCACCTGCAACGAAGATGGTTTTCAGCGCATCGCGGCGCAGCGGGAAATTATTGCGCGGTTCCGAAATCGCCAGGACGTCGCCTTCGCGCACGACCTCGTGCATGCATTTGGAACCGCCCTTCGAATCCCGCTCGAGCTTGACGCCGATGGTGAAGGAATCCGTCTCGCCGGGACCGTTGATGATCGAATATTGCCTGATATCGCCGCTTGGCATGTGCACGTCGATATGTGCGCCAGGCTGGAAGGTCGGCAGCAGGCCTTTGATCGGCCGGAGTTCAAAACCCATGATGCCGTCGGCAGCCGGCCATTTTCTGGCGACCTGGACGCGAATGCCGGCCTTGCGGCCATGAGCACTCAGCTCCGGCAGGGTCGCCAGTTCTTCCGATACCGGTTCGAAGACGGGCTCGATCGGTGCCGGCGCGGGCATGGCCGACGCCTTGCGTTCGACAGCCACACGCAGCGCCGACAGATGTTCGTTGTGGTGGCGCAGAGCGGCAGTACGGTGGGCACCTTCCACGCCCCCATCCAGCACGCCGCGGATCACCGAACGGTTGGAATCGACGGGCTGCACGAAAAACACTCCCAGCGTCTCGGCGCCATCGAACCGGGCTCGCAACGCGACTGCCGTAGCCGACATGGTTTCCACCAAAACGTCGGCACCCTGACCCTCAACGCGGGCACTTGGCTGGAAGCGATAGTCCTGAAGCGCCTCGACGACCAATGCGGCGGGCGCGTTGACCGGAATGGCGCGCAAGGCCAGCGCACTCGCCTCGTCCAGCCCGGCAACAGCCGGAACCTCGCCAAGCGCCTGTTCCGACGACCATACCAGGCCATAGCGCTCAACGGCCGGGAACGTACGGTTGGTGATCGTGCGCGCCGGTGCATCGGCGGGATGGGCAGGGATATAGGTGCAGCCTGCGATGCGGTTGGAATAGCGCCAGCCGTGATACTGACATTTCAGTTCGCGACCGTCATTGATCCCGATCGACAACCGCACGCCGCGATGCAGACAGCGATTTTCCCAAATGTTGACGAAGCCGTCGTCGGCGCGCCAGACAGCAAACTCCCTGCCGAAAAGCTGGCCATGGAATACGTGGCGCAACGCAAGATCGGTCGTCGCAGCAATCGGATGCCATTCGCCCCGAGTGTCATTCAGCATCTGTTTCTCCCATTCAAAGTCAAGTTTCGTCGTTGGTCGTGTGCTCAATTCGCAGCGGGGATGACCCCGTAGGTCAGGCCCTTCTGGCTGAGCCAACGACGGTAGGCGATGGCGGATTTGTCGGCGCGGATCGGCGTTTCGGCGCGTGGATCGAGCGGCAGGCGCTTGGGAAACTGGTTCTCCAGGATGGGCTTGTCCTGACCGAAAATCGTCTGCTGGAAACGCTTGATGATCTTGTCGGCATTCGTGTCGTCCAGCACGCACAGCATCATGTGCGCACGAATGCGCTCCTCATCGAGCGGCTGCAGGAAAACGGCAATGACATCCATGCGGGTCTCGTCGAGCGGGCTCGATTTGTAGAGCACCGAGCAGAAGGGATGCGGCACGCGGTAGACATACTCCACATCCGCGCCGCCACCCGACGCGACGGAGGCCATCGCCTGATAGAAGCGGCAACGCGTCGCCAGGATTTCGTCGCGCCCGACAGAGATCTCGACATCGTATTCCTTCACCTCGGTGTGCGGCTCGACCCCGAGAATGTCGGTGTGCACATACGGAAAATGGCCCATGTCGAGGAAGTTCTCGATCGCCCGGGGTGCGGAGACATTGACGCCAAAGGTTGCGGCATTGAGCTTGCGCCGATCGGATTCGGCATATTCGGGGATCGGGAAAAGGTCTTCGGTGGGCACCCCGAGGGACGTCCATACATAGCCATAGGCGCTTTTGGCAGGCAGGGCAGTGTCGACGGCCGACGGCTCGAACCGGTCGCCGGTCCGCAGGCCCGCGCGTGAGCGCCAGGCGAAAACCGCGCCGTCTGCGCCGACTGCAAAGCTGACGTCCTCCCCCAGCAACACCGTGTTGGCGACGATACCGGCCGGCACTTCCGCCACCGCACCCAGCGGATGCCAGAGGTTCAGGGCAACCGGGTCTGAACACCTCTTCTGCTGTTGCATCTTTTTCATCCTTCAATGCGGCCGTTGATTTCGGGTCCGGGCAAAGCAAGCGTCGCGATCGCGCCATATGTGACGCCACGCTCGCGCAACCAGCGGCGATAGTGAACCGACACGACATCGGCGCGGATCGGCGTCTCTGCGCGCGGATTGAGCGGCAACCGTCTGGGAACCTGATTTTCGAGGATCGGTTTGTCCTGCGCGAAGATCAGCTGCATGAAGCTGCGCACCGTCGCCGCCTCCATGCCATCCTTCAGGTAGCAGAGGTAGGAGTGCGCGACGCAGTTGTCCTCGTCGACCGGCTGGACGAAGAGCACGATCACATCCTTGCGCGTCGGATCGACAGGATTGCTTTTATAGAGCGCGACCGTATAGGGCCGGATAACCTTGTAGGTGTAGTCGACCAGCATCCCTTCGGTCGCGGTCGGCGATGCAATCGGCTGGTAGAACCTGCATTCGGTGGCAAGGATTTCGTCTTCCTCAGTGACCGCGACATTGTAGGGCAGCACTTCGGTGTGCGGCTCCTCGCCCAGCCACCCTGTATGGACGAATGGGAAATGCCCCATATCGAGAAAGTTCTCGACCAGGCGCAGCCCGGACACCTTGACCGCGATCGAGCCGCCGCTGACGAGATGTCGGTCCCCCTCGTCCGATTCCCTGACATAGTACGGGTCTCGTACCGGCTTGCCGAGACAGGCCCAAGTAAAACCATATCGCTTCTCGGTGCACACCTTCTCGCCGGTATCGGTGCGCTCTATCCTCACCCTTTTATCGCTGTTGCGGGTGATGATCAGGTCAACCCCCATCAGCCGCGTTGCGAAGGGCACGCCCGAAACCAACGTCGAGCAATCAGCCACGACATGCCAGTCATCGAGCAGAATGCGGTCGTTACAAGGTTGTACCATCATGGCGTTCTCTCTGTCACAACGGCCGACATGCGTGATCGGCTTCAGGGTCGTGGGCGTGTTTCAGCCTCCAGGTACGGTCCCACACCCACGTCCAGAGTAGAATGTCTCTCATTGCCTCGCGGATGCCCGCAGTTAAGCTCGACATCTGTGGCCCAGCGAAGGATTGACCGTGGCCTCATTTGTCGTCGCCCGCTCGCAGGGCGAGCAGACACGGCGACGACGCGTTCTGGAGATGGCGCAGACGCCGAAACCGGCCGTACATGATGGCACGGCCGGTCCGGGAGGAGCCGGCATCACATGCCGGCAATTCACATCGCGTCATTCGCGACTGTAGGGTATCCCGAGCGCCACCGGTTGATGGGTGCGCGATCTGAGGCCCGCAAGCAATATCAGCGAGGCGACATAGGGCAACACCAGGAAGACATGATGGGGTATGGCGACACCAACAACCTGGGCATGGATGCCCGTGGCCTCGAGCAGCGCGAAAATGAAGATCGCCCCCACGATCCTGAACGGCATCCAGTTGCCTGCGATGATGGCGACGACCACCAGCCATCCCCGCCCGGCAATGAGATCTGGTACGAAACGGTCGGAATAGCCGAGCATCAGGAAGGCGCCGCCGAAGCCGGACATCAGGCTGCCGAACATGATTGCCAGACACTGGCGACGACCGACGCCAAGCCCTTTGACGTCAAGTGCCTTGGGGTTCTCGCCGACGCATCTGATTTCCAGTCCGTATCTCGTCCGGTAGAGGAAGAACCAGACCAGGAACGGCATGAGATAGCTGACATATGTCAACAAACGCTGGGAAAACAGCACCGGGCCCAGAACCGGGATATCCGAGAGAAACGGAATATCGACCTGCTCGAAGCCGGCGAATTTCGGCGGCTCCCGGCCGATGACATAGGTCTGGAACCAGAACAGGGTGAGGCCCGAGGCAAGAAGGTTGAGCGCGAGACCGGCGACGAATTGCTCGGCCTTCAGAACAATAGTCACGAAGGACATGATCAGGCTGATCAGGGCGCAGGCAAGAATGGCGACCAGCAAGGCAAGCCATGGCGATCCGGTCGTTGAGGCGACGACATAAGCCACTACCGCACCGAGCAACATGGTGCCCTCAACGGAGATGTTCCAGATACCGGCGCGCTGCGTCACAAGCTCTCCCATAGCCGAGAACAGCAGTGGAGTTGCAATTCGGACCATGGCGGCCAGAATACTGATCAGCATCGGGCCTTGCAGAAGTTCAAGCATGCGCGAGATTCCTTACAATCTTGAATTTGGTCGCCACCGCGCCGCAAAGGAAAAACAGCAGAACCAGACCTTCCATGGCCGACACCAGTCCGGCCGGGGTTCCGCTTTTCAGGCGCATGTAGATGGCGCCGGCCTTGAGCGCACCGAAAAACAGCGCCGCGAGCAGGACGCCGGTCGGCCGCAAGCCACCGACCATGGCCACGACGATGCCCGAGCTGCCAATGCCCAGCAGTGTTTCGGCACGCAAACGATGGGATGTGCCGAAGAGCTCTCCCGCGCCGGCTAGTCCGGCGAGTGCACCCGACATCAGCATCACCACCAGCAACAAACGACGGATGTTTGTGCCACGGAAGCGCAAGGCTGTCGGGTTCGAGCCAAAGGCCCGGATTTCATAGCCGAGCGAGGTCCGCTCGATCAGCATGGCACAGACGACGGAAGCAGCAAGTGCGAAGAGAAAGCCGATATGCAACTTGCCAGTACCCTGACCCAATAGCACAAGCCATTCCAGCGCCGGATTGACCGGTGGCGATTGATGGTAGGCAACCGTGACGCCGGTTTCCATCCATGGTCCACCGTCCAGCAGGTAGGCGAGAAAGTAGATGACAATGTAGTTCAGCATGACCGTCGAGATGATCTCGTTGGTCGCAAATCGAGTCTTCAGGTAGCCGGCCAGCAGGCCGAGAGCGGCGCCGCCAAGCAATCCCGCCAGCGCGATGATGCTGAGCGCCATCCAATAAGGCAGCGGGGCAACCATGAGGCTCGCCCAATAGGCCATCATTGCGCCGCCGATCACCTGGCCTTCCTGGCCTATGTTCCAGATCTTCGCGCGAAAGGCGATGAGTGTGCCAAGGCCGACCAACAGCAACGGGGTCGCCTTCGAGAGCGAGCCAAGCAGGGCATTCTGGCTGCCGAAGGCACCTACCAGCAACGCCGAGAAGGCCTTCACCGGATCGCCGCCCGACAGCGCAAGCAACAATGCGGAAGACAGGAATGCCCCCGCCAGTGCTGCCGAATAGCAGGCAACATTCCATCCCGGACTGCTGCCCGTACGTCTTTGAATCGAAATCATTGAACTGTCCGTTGCAGGTCTTTGGCGTCACCCGCCATCATCATTCCAAGCTCGAGGAGCGTCGTTTCCTCGGGCCGCACAATGCCCATGATCCGGCCCTTGAAGATAACGGCGATACGGTCACACAGGCGCAAGAGGTCGTCCAGCTCCTCGGAGGCAAGCAAAACAGCAAAGCCGGCTGAACGCTTTTCGAGGATTTTTTCGTAAACGAATTCCGATGCCGCCACGTCGAGCCCGCGGGTCGGCTGGTTGGCGAGCAACAGGCCTTTGGAATGAAGGAACTCGCGCGCCAGGATAACCCGTTGGGCATTTCCGCCCGATAGCCGCTCCACCGGCAACTCGGCCGACGCGGTCACCACCTTGAACTCCTCGATTTTCCGGCGAGCCAGGTCTTCCATCTTGCGCCGGTCGAGGAATGGACCGCGACGATAATCCCGCGCACGCTGCCACCCCAGGATCAGGTTTTCGGCAGTGCCGAATTCCGGTATCAGCCCTTCGAGAAACCGGTCGTCCGGCACGAAGCCAACGCCTCTGTCCAGCATTTCGCGCGACGTCGGCTTGGTAATCACCTCCCCTTCGAGAGCAAAAGTACCCGAGCGCAGAGTGCGAACCCCCATCAGAGCCTCGAACAATTCCTTCTGGCCGTTGCCGGCAACGCCGGCGAGCCCCAGAATTTCATGGCGTCCGATATTGAAGCTGACATCCCTTAGAAGGTCTTCGCCCCAATCTCCGGTCGCGCAGAGGCGATCGACTGCGAGAACCTCCCCGCTCGGCTCGACCGATCTGTCCCTCACGTGCTTGCTGACCTTGTGGCCAACCATCAGAGAGGTGATTGCTTCCGCGGTGGTGTCCGATGTTTCCACCGTAGCGATGGCCCTGCCCTTGCGCAGGATCGTCACCCGATCCGACTGCATGACCTCGCGCAGCTTGTGGCTGATCAGGATGATCGACAGGCCCCGGCTGCGCATGCCATCGAGGATGCGGAACAACTGGTCCGACTGCTGCGGTGTAAGCACCGCCGTCGGCTCGTCCAGAATGAGCAGTTCCGCGCCGAAATAGAGTGCCTTGAGGATTTCGACCCATTGCTGTTCGCCGACCGAAAGCTGCCAGATTTCACGATCGAGATCGATCTTGATTCCGCAGGCATCGCAAAGCTCGCCGATCCTCCGGCGAGCATTGGATTTCGTCAGAAACATGCCAGCGTCGGCACTGCCGACGATGATGTTTTCGAGGACCGTGAAATTGGCGACCAGCACGAAATGCTGGTGCACCATGCCGATCCCGAGACGAAGCGCATCGGCCGGGGAATTCAACTCCGCGACCTCGCCCTTGAAACGGATCACCCCGCTATCGGCGCGGTAGTAGCCGTACAGGCAGGACGACAGCGTGGACTTTCCAGCCCCGTTTTCACCGAAAAGACAGTGAATCTCGCCTTTTCGTATCTCCAGGTTGACACCGTCATTGGCGATGACGGGGCCAAATCGTTTTGTAAGATTTTGGACGCTGAGAAGATTTTCCATTCGATCGTACCGGCCGCCTTTGTAGTCTGTGTTACTTCGGCTCGGCCGTGTTCATGGGAACGACGAATTCTCCCGAGATGATCTTCTGCCGCATCGTTGCGATCTCCGTCTTGACCGCGTCCGGCAGTTTCGCGTCGAATTCATGGAAGGGAGCGATATCGACGCCGCCTTGGGCCATCGAGAACCATTTCGGTTCCGCGTTGCCGCTGAAGGGTACACCCGCCTTGTGCTTCTTCCATTCCCCGATGAGCCAGAGCAGATCGGGCTGCCAGTCGATGGTCGCGCTCGAAGCAATTACATCCGGCGCGGTCTTGCTCTGGTCGCTGATATTGGCGAAGCACATGATCTTGTGCTCTTGGCAGGGCTTGAAATTGTCGGTCAGCATGAACACCACGTCGGCGCCCGCGGCGATCTGGACATTGGCATGTTCCGCCGCCAGCGCATTGTCCGACCATGAGCCGATAAAGGACAGCCGATGCTTGATATCCGGCCGCACCGAACGCGCACCGTCGAAAAACGCATTGATCTCGTCGTTGACGTCATCCGCCGCAAACGTGCCGACCAGGCCGATGACGCCCGTCTTGGTGGTACGGCCGGCCAGGATACCGAGCAGGTAGGAGGACTCGTACTGGCGTTTGTAGAGCCAATACTGGTTGCTGCCGACAGGCAGGTTGCCTGAACCCGCGACCACGAACAGGATATCTGGGAACTCGGCGTTGAGCTTCTTGATTTGGTCCGAATAGCGGCCATGCCCCCAGATGATATCGTACTCGCCGCTCTCGGCATAAAATCGCATCGCATTTTCGGCGTCATCGCCCCACATCGGGTCGGTGTGCTCCCAGGAAAGATCAACGGTACCGGCCAACTGAGTTTTGACCTTCTCCAGCGATTCGATCAGCGTGCTCGACCAGCCGACATCGAGGTTGCTTTCCATGATAATTGCAATTTTCAGCTTTTGCCGCTCGGCGGCCATGGACCGCGCGAAGGAGGACAAGAAGATCGTGCCTGCAGCTCCAAGCAGCGTTGCACGCCGCGTAAAGGTCGTTACCATGTCAGTTCCTCTCAGTTTCAATTCACGGCCGGTTGCCGCGACGTCTGCTCTGCACATCGGTACAGACGACGTTCGGACAAACCGGATTTTCACGCCCACGACTTCCCCTTTGAGATTTCTTGTCGTCGCTGAGCGAGGTATCCAATCCGTTGCCGAGGCTTTCATGAACGATGCACGGCAACAATGGCTAATATTCCACCTCCTGATATCTCTGGTTAATCAGTCCAGGACTGAAAGATCACATTGCCTGGGAGTGACTTCCGATCACCACGCCGTAGCGCAGGCCCCGTTCCTTCAGCCAGCGGCGATAGGCGGCCGAGGCCGCGTCGGCGCGGATCGGCACCTCCGAACGCGAATCCAGCGGGAGGCGCTTGGGCACCTGGTTTTCCAGAATGGGCTTGTCCTGACCGAGAATGGTTTGGTGAAACTTTCGCATCGCAGGCAGGTCATTGATTTCAGTCGCCAGGCAGATGACGATGTGCACGAGCACACAATCTTCATCGACCGGCTGGCCGAACAGCGCGATAACGTCGCGCCGCTCGGCGATCGTCGAACCGGTCTTGTAGAGCACAGCGCAGAACGGATGCGGGATCCGATAGGTATATTCGGTATCGGCGCCAGTGTCTGAATCAGCATTGGCCTGCGGCTGGTAAAACTCGCACTCGGTGATCAGGATTTCCGGCGGTTCGGAATACACGTTGACCTTGTAGGGCTTGACTTCGGTGTGAGGCTCTTCACCCAGAAATCCCGTGTGAACAAACGGGAAATGCCCCATGTCCAGGAAATTTTCCACCGCGCGGGGAGCGGAAACGCTGATCCGTGTCACGCCCTGGACCACCGAATTCCGGTCCGGTTCGTTGAATTCGACTATCTCGAAAAGATCGCGTGTCGGGTTTCCCAGCGTCGTCCAGATATAACCGAACCGCTCGATCATCCGCAGTTCATCGCCAGGCACGATCTCGTCGTTTCCCGCGCCGGCGCAGGAACAGCGCCGCCAGACACCGAGCCTGTTCTCGTGTCGCCCGACCAATATCCTCTCGCCAAGCAGAATGGTCGGATGCAGGCCCGCGCTGGGCAGTTCCTGCAGGGAGCCGACAACATGCCATTCATCGAGGGTTATGCTGTCAATTCGGGAAAAGTCTTCCATCGTGCCATCCAGCCAATGCTTGGCTCGCGACCTGCCTGAGGGCACCCATGGGAGGTCGGCGTGCAATCTTCGATCTGCCCGGGATGCGGGGACCACACATGCCGGCTCGTCGCCGTTTCACATCTGCCTGCATTCGAACCACTCGGATTGTCACGGCACAGGCGGGAAAGAACCATGCCTGTCCTTGGAGAACGCATACCGCCAGTTCATCTGCGCACGCGCTCGGTAGAAACGTCACGGATCGGCGGCGCGTCTCGCTCGCCCTATCCGTCGCGCTTGTGCTCGCGCAGTTCGGTTGGCGAACAGTCGAAGGCAAGCTTTACCTGGCGGGAAAAATGATAAGGATTCTTGTAGCCCACCTGGTAGGCAATCTCGCTGATCGACAACCCGGATCGCTGCAACAGATGGGCGCCATAGTCGAGACGACAGCGCCAGAGATATCTGGCCGGCGTGACACCCAGATGCTTCTTGAACGCCGAGACGAGGTATTGCGGGCTGACCCGCACTTGCCGCGCCACCTTCTCGATGGAAATGTCGCCGGCAAAATTTTCGTCGAGAAATCGACGCGCCTGAAGGATGGTTTGAGGGATCGGGCGTTCCGCCTCGACAACCTCGGCTGCATAGATATAAGCGTTGAGCAGGGCATTCGTCAGTGCCTCGCGAAGCCCGCTGCGGGTTTCCTGGTCCCCGAGACCCAGGTCGACGCCCAGTTGCACGATGGTTTCCACCTGTCGCGACGTTTCGATGCTTGCAGCAATTTTTTCGCGTTCCTGATACAGCCAGCCAGCGTTCTCGAGGCGGCTGTCGCACCAGCTCACATGCGTCAGGATTCCAGGTTGCGCCGTACATATGTAGTGTTCGCGCGTCAGCGACATCGCACATTGGCCTGCCTCCAACGTCGTGATCTTCGAATCCGCCTGTATGGAGACCGAACCGATATGGACGAGCATAAAGGCGAGATAGTCCCCCTTTATCGGGCCATATTCACCGCCATTTTCGTAGGTCAATTCGCCAAACGTGTTTTCGCGGCCTAGATCAATCGGGGGCAGGCGCATCATGTCACTTTCAGTTCTCGGGCTGCGAAACTCGCAGAGCCTATCTCATATCTTAGTCAACCCTCGTTTCGCAAAACAATCATCAGAGCAACGACCTCCCGATGCAAGTACCCGGCACCGCCTTTCCAGCGGCACCGGGCATGGCAAGTCAATCAATAGATCGGGAACGCCGCGCAAAGCGCCTTTACGCTAGCGTGGGCCGCGCACTGCTGCTCGGCAGCGCTCTCCTTGCCCACGGCATCGAGCACGTCGGCAATCAAAGTTCCCACCTGGGCAAACTCGGTCTCGCGGAAACCTCTCGTGGTGGCAGCTGGCGTACCCAGCCGAATGCCCGATGTCACTGCAGGCGGCGCGGGATCGAACGGTATACCGTTCTTGTTGCAGGTCAGCCCCGCACGCCCGAGTGCTTCCTCGGCGTCCTTGCCGGAAATGCCCTTGCTGCGCAGGTCGACCAGCAGCAGATGCGTGTCTGTTCCGCCTGAAACGATATCGAAACCGCGCTGGCTGAGCGTGGCGGCAAGCGCGCGCGCATTGGCGACCATCTGCCGTGCATAATCCTTGAAACCGTCCTCGAGAGCCTCGCCCAGCGCCACCGCCTTGGCAGCGATGACATGCATCAAGGGACCACCCTGCAAGCCGGGGAACACCGCCGAATTCAGCTTCTTGGCAATATCCGGGTTGTTGGTGAGGATCATGCCGCCGCGCGGACCGCGGAGCGTCTTGTGCGTCGTCGTGGTGACGATATCGGCGATACCAACCGGATTGGGATGCGCGCCACCGGCGACCAGGCCGGCGAAGTGCGCCATGTCGACCATCATCACCGCGCCGACGGAATCGGCGATTGCCCGAATGCGCTTGAAATCGATGACACGCGGATAGGCCGAGCCGCCCGCGATGATCAGCTTCGGCCGGGATTCGCGCGCCTTGAGCTCCAGCTCTTCATAATCGATAAGACAATCGTCCTGGCGCACGCCATACTGCACCGCGCTGAACCACTTGCCGGACAGAGTCGGCCGGGCACCGTGGGTAAGATGGCCACCAGCGGCAAGCGAAAGGCCCATGAACGTGTCGCCCGGCTTGAGCATGGCCAGCATGACGGCGCCATTGGCCTGGGCACCGGAATGCGGCTGGACATTGACGTAAGCGGCGCCGAACAATTGCCTGGCGCGGTCGATCGCGGCGGTTTCGGCTTCGTCGACAAACTGGCAACCGCCATAATAGCGATGACCGGGATAGCCCTCGGCATATTTGTTGGTCATCACCGAACCTTGCGCGGCCAGCACGGCGGGCGAGACGATGTTTTCTGACGCTATCAACTCGATCTCGGAGCGCTGGCGCTGCATTTCCCGTGCGATCGCATTGGCGATCACCGGATCCTGATGTTCGAGGTTTCGTTGGAAGAAGCCGGACATTCTGTTGTCTCCTGGCAAAAATGGCGAACGCGAATTGGCGTCCGCCCGTTTCGTTGTGATTGGACTGCTGGACGCTTGCTCAGCTCACCATGTCCGGCGGGCTGCGTCCCTCGAAGAATGCCGACAGATTGTCGATGACCCGCATGCCCATGGCGATACGCGTCTCGCTGGTGGCGCTTCCGAGATGCGGCAGCAGCACGACATCCTGACGCCCCGTCAGGGTGCTCGGCACGACAGGCTCGCCCTTGAACACGTCCAGTCCCGCCCCGGCGATTACGCCCTTGTCCAGAGCCTCCACGAGTGCCTCTTCATCGACCACATCGCCGCGCGCGGTGTTGACGAGAATGGCCGTCGGCTTCATGCAGGCAAGGCGTTGCCGGTTGATCAGGTTATGGTTCTCTCCGCCGCCCGGGCAATGTAGCGACACGAAGTCGGCTGCTGCCAGAACATCCTCGACCGTCGCCAGCTGGCGCGCCGGCGCGCCCGGATTGGCAACCGGATAACTGTCGAAAAACACTACCTCCATGCCGAAACCGAAATGACAGCGCCGCGCCATCGCCTGGCCGATGCGACCCATTCCGATAATGCCGATCGTCTTGCCGGTGACCTGTGTGCCGCACAAATGGGTCGGCCTCCAGCCACTCCATGCGCCCGAGCGCAGTTCCCGTTCGCCCTCCCCCGCACGCCGTGCACACATCAGCAGCAGCGTCATTGCCAGATCCGCCGTTGCGTCGGTCAGCACCGCCGGCGTGTTGGTCACCACCAGCCCCGCCGAACGCGCTGCGGGAATGTCGATATGGTTGAATCCGACCCCGAAATTGCCGAGGATCTTTGCACGCAGGCCGGCTTCCAGAATGTCGGCGCCGAGCTTGTCCGTTACGGTGGGCAACACGGCATCCGCCTCGAGCAGTGCCTCGCGAAGTTGCTGCGGGCTGAACGGACGATCGGATTCGTTGAGCGTCACATCGAACATCCCGGCGAGACGGGCCTCCACCTCGCGCGGCCAGCGCCGCGTCACGATTACCTTTGGCTTTGTCATTGGTTTCCCCTCAAGCCGCGCGGTCGCGAAGCGATTGTTCGTTGCGGGCGATCTCGGACCGATACCATTCCTGAGCCGCGGCGACGCCGGAGCCGGCCTCGATGCGCGAGCCGGCATCGCGAAGCGACATTTCCGCCGATGCCAGCGCAGCCAGGCACATGACCTCGTTGAGGTCACCGAGATGGCCGATGCGGAAGACCCGGCCCGCAACCTTGCTGAGACCGGCACCAAAAGAGGTGCGGTATCTGGCATAGCCGTTGGCGATGACATGCCGGGCATCGATGTTTTCAGGAACGACGATCGCCGACACCGTATCGGACCACCACTTCTCTTCCCTGGCGCAGAGTTTCAGGCCCCAGGCGTGCACGCCGCGGCGCACGCCCTCGGCAAGGCGGTGATGGCGGGCGATGACGTTTTCCAGGCCTTCGGCGAAGATCAGATCAAGCGACGCCCTCAAGCCATGCAGCAATTGGGTCGGCGGCGTGTAGGGGAAATAACCGGTCGCCGAGGGTGCCTTCATATCCTCGAAGCTGAAATAACAGCGCTCCATACGTGACTGTTTGTGCGCCTCAAGTGCCTTTTCGCTGGCGGTCAGGATACCGAGCCCTGCTGGAAGCATCAGTCCTTTTTGCGAGCCGGTGACCGCGAGATCGACACCCCATTCGTCCATGCGAAAATCGATCGATCCGATCGAGCTGACGCCATCGACGAACAGCAACGCGTCGTGGCCGGTGCTGTCGAGCGCAGTGCGCACGCCGGCAACGTCTGAGGTCACGCCCGTCGCGGTTTCGTTATGGGTGACGAACACGGCCTTGATCTTGCGGCCCTTGTCGTCGCTCAACCGGCGCTGAAATTCTTCGACCGGCACGCCCTCGCCCCACTCAACATCGACGCACTCGACCTCAAGGCCGAGCCGTTGGGCCATATCCACCCACAGATGCGAGAACTGGCCGAAGCGCGACATCAACACCCGGTCGCCGCGATTGAGCGTATTGGAAATAGCAGATTCCCAGGCGCCGGTGCCGGAGCCGGGAAAGATGAAGACGGTGCCGGTCTCGGTCTTGAAGATGCGCTTCAGGTCAGCGAACAATGGCAGGACGAGTTCCGGGAAATCCGGGGCGCGCATGTCCTGCATCGACACGTTCATGGCGCGGCGGACGGCCTCCGGGATATTCGTCGGACCGGGCACAAAAAGATGCGTTGTTCCATTTTTCATCACGTGTTCCTCCTGTTGATTTCACGGCGATCTGCGATCGTCTCTCGCATCGGCGCCCGACGGCGGCCGGGCAGGCATGGCTTTTCGCTGCGTTCATTGTTGCGAGCTCTATGCGAACACGACTGTTCTTCGTCCGTTGAGCATGACGCGACCTTCGATGTGCCGCTTGACGGCGCGTGCAAGCACACGGCTTTCGATGTCGCGGCCCGTAGCGACAAAGTCGTCGACACTCATCGCATGTGTCACCCGCTCGGTTTCCTGCTCGATGATCGGACCTTCATCGAGATCGGCGGTGACATAGTGGGCCGTAGCGCCGATCAGCTTCACCCCCTGTTCCCAGGCCTGGTGATAGGGTCGCGCGCCCTTGAAACTCGGCAAGAACGAGTGGTGGATGTTGATGACCCTGCCGAACAATCGTCTGGCAAGGTTGTCCGAAAAGACCTGCATATAGCGGCCGAGCACCACCAGATCAGCGCCGGTGTCTTCCACGACAGCCAGAATTCGCTCTTCCTGCTGTTGCTTGTTGTCCTTCGTCACCGCCAGCACGTGATAGGCAACCCCTGCCCACTCGGCCGTTTCCCGACTGTCCTCATGGTTGGAGATGATCGCGACGACCTCGGCGTCCAGCCATCCAACGCGGATCTGGTAAAGCAGATGTAGCAGGACATGGTCGAACTTCGAGACCATGATCACCATCTTCGGCTTTCGTCCGCGGTCGACGAGCGCACTTTGCATGCCGAACCGTTCCATCACCGGGCTCAGAGATTGTTCGATGGAGGCCTTTGACGCCTGGGCCGAGATCGAAAATGCGATGCGCATGAAGAAGCGGTTGGACGCCTGATCCCAATGCTGGTTGCTTTCGACAATGTTGGTGCCGATGCTGGCAAGCTCAGTCGTCACCGCGGCGACGATGCCCGCCTGATCATCGCAAGACAGCGTCAGCACAAAGGCTTGCAGAAACGTCGCGCAATTCATGTTTCGATTGCCCGCAGCCCGCGAGCCTCCTGATAATCGGCAAACCAGGACAGCGTCTTCTCCCATCCTCCAAACGGGAAGAAATGCAGGTGCAGTGGCGCAACGGGCGCGGGATAGCTCGCCCACATCGCATCGAGAACCTCAGCGGGGTTGCGATCGGCTATGATGTTGAAGAGGCCGCTCGCAGACCGCCTGAGCGCTGCGATCGACGGCCCTACCCCGCACATCATCGAAAATTTGATCAGTTTCGTGAGACTGGTGACACCAGCCAGACCGACATGAACGGGAAGCCCCGGATAGGCATCATGCAGGCTCTGCGCCCAGGCGGCGATCATGTTGCCGTCGAAGGCGAATTGCGAGGCGACGCGCACGTCGCGCGATGCTTCCTTGCAGATGTCGATCTTGCGGCACAGGGCGTCCTTCAAGCTGGCCTCGTCGATATCGGGATGTCCCTCGGGGTAGCCGGAGACGAAGGCAGTCCTGAACGTGCTGTCTTTCAGCACCGGATGCGCAAGCAATTGTGCCGCTTCGCCCATCGGTCCGGCAAACAGGGGTGGATTGCCGCCGAGAAACAATGCTTCGGTGATGCCGTTGCGACTATGGGCAGCGACGAGATCGACATAGTCCTTCTCGGTCTTGAAATTTCGCGCGCCAAAATGAGGAACGGCAATATAACCCATCTCTTTCACGCGCAGGGCCGCTTCGACCTGCATCGCTTCCGGCTTACCGGTCAGATGGGTCAGGAAGACGCGCGACCCGAGGGGAAGGTGCACCGCACGCGGTGCGAAATTGCGCACCTGCTCCGGAGCCAGTTCGATAGACGTCTCGGCTTGGGCGGCCCCGGTAGACAATGCAGGTCTTTCGGCGAGCGTTTCGCTGGTTTTCGTCATGGTCTTCCCTGGGGTTCGATAGACAAGCCGGAGGCGTGCGCCGCCTTGGTGAGCGACGTATGGAAGCTTCGGTGGCCGGGCGGATAAACCACCCGGCGCGTCATTCAGGAGGATGCGGCGACCGCAGAGTCGCCGCGCATAGCAGCGTCAAATCAGCTGCTTTCGGCTCGCTTCAGCGACAGGAACGGCAGGGCGACAACACGGGCATTGACATCGATCGTCGTGCCGTCCTTGTTCCAGCGCAGAGTCAACTGCGTTCCGACCTTGGCAATGTTGCCGCTGAGGTGGCCGAAGCCAATCATCTTGCCTGTCGAGGGCGACCAGGCGACGCTGCTGGCATGACCGACTTCTGCAGCGCCGTGGAACACCGGCACCGGATACCATTGTACCCGGCGGAGATTGCCCGGCGAGCCACCTTCGAGACCGGCGCCGCCAGCCGCCTGGGACCAATCGATGTCGAGGCCGACGAGTTGTCGGTGATCGCCCGCGCTTTGCATGCGCTCGAGTGCCGCCTTGCCGACGAAATCGCTCTTGCGGAAATCGATCAACCGGCCGAGGCCGAGATCGAAGGGCGAAGCGCGGTATTTTCCGTCCGCCTGGATGCCGGCGCCGCCATCATCGGGTCCTGCGCTGGTATAATCGTAGCCGACAATCAGCAGACCGGCTTCGAGCCGCGCAATGTCGAGCGCCCACGCCCCGGCAGGGAGAATGCCGTAGGGCATGCCAGCGTCCTGCACCGCGTCCCAGACGGCGACACCGTCATCGGCCTTGACCCAGAGCTCATAACCATGTTCGCCGGTAAAACCCTGGCGCAGGATTTCGACCTGCCGGCCGGCAATGGTGACCATGGCGAGGCGAGAGAAAGGCAACTCCTCGAAAGGCGCTTCGGTGACAGCCTGAAGGACTTCGCGTGAACGCGGGCCCTGCAAAGTCAGGATCCCGTAGGCCTCGGTGATGTCGGTTACCTCAACGTCGAGACCGCTGGCATGCTGCTTCCACCAGGTGAAACCGGGATCGGCCGACACGCGGAACGTGGTTTCATCCATGCGAAAGACAAGGCCGTCGCCCACGACATGGCCATTTTCATTGCACCACGGCGCATAATAGATCTGGCCGACCTTCAACTTGGTGATGTCGCGCGGGATGAGCTTGTCCATCAGCATTTCGGCATCGGGGCCGGCAATGACATATTTCGACAAAGGCGACATGTCGCCCATGGCAACCCGCGTGCGGATGGCGGCCAGTTCCTCGACCATGTCGGTATAGGCGTCGACGACCATGTTCCTGTCCCAGCGCATCCAGAGCGCTTGCTGGTTCAGGGGAGCCGTGCGCTCCACGAAAGGCGTGCCGCGAAATGCGACCCGGGCCCCCGCCACGGCCGACAGTCCCGACGTGAATTTGATATCGTTCATTCGATTTGTCCTCTCCACCGCAAATGCGGAACCTCTGGAGCCAAGGTACCGCTGCAACGGCCTTTGCGGCGCCTTGCGGGGCGGATATTCGGTAGGTGCTACCTTACCTGAGCTATGGGGAGCTTTTCATGTAGCATCGAAAGGGGACATGCCTCCGATTGCCTACCACATACCCGCAGTTCAGCCTCTCGCTTCAGCTTTTGGCCGGGAGCTTATTGAGACGCGCGCCCTTCTGCGTCCGGCAACGCCCGTACGGCACTATGTCCGGAACGGTGTCAGCTGTCCCTGAAGGCGCTGAAAATCGGGGAAACGCTAGTTCTGTAATTGGACCCTTACCAGGGACCGGCGCGACAGCTTGAAATTCGCATGCAGACATGTCTGGCGTTTATGGTGGTGGATGGTCGAACACGGGCTGCCAGGACAGCGACCGGACGAAGCTTTCGGTGTCGCGCTTGTCGGCGAATCTCCTTCAGTTCGCTCGAATACGCGGGGGAACCAATCGACATCTCGACGCACTCGGCCTTCATCAACGCAGCTACGGACGCAACATCGTACGAGGTGGCAGATCCGTCGCCGCATGATGGTGGCGCTGAAGCCGCTGCCTCTGCCCGCCACGCTGCCTCGGCCAACGACGGGCGAGGCCTGAGCACTCAGTCTATGAGAGGGGCATCGACTAGCGCTCTTGCGGAATACTCCACGTCGGGTGATAGACGGGATAGTTGGTTCGGGCGATACACCAATGACCGCCAAATATAGGCTTCATCGCGGCGGCCCAACGTGGAAATTATATCCACGTTGGGCGCCAGTCATGGTCTTTGAATGAGATCTGAACCAGCGGTCACGTCATTTCAGATTAAGGTCTTGATGGGAACCGAACTTCCGACGCTGTTGTTCCACGATCAGTATGACGGCAGGATTTCGCCAAAAGCGGTCAGGAAGCGATTCAAGCCAACGCCAAAAAAGGCGTTGACTTCATAGGTCCCAACAAGTCTCAAGCTGCAGCGTTGATGTCATCCAGATCGAAGATCAACCTCACCTTAGCCGCAATGGCCTTGCCGAGTTCAACATTGTTCTCGGCTGTGAAATGGATGCCGTCCACGCCATCGGTCGTTATGAATTCGCCCGCGTTCAGAAAATCGATTTTCAGGAACGACGTCAGGGACTCGTAGTATTTGCCGAGTTCCTTGGTTTTCTCGTGGCCACCGGCGAACATGCCCTGGAACCAGAAGTGCGGCATCGGAGCCAAGGGCGGTGGCGCGATAACCAGGACCTTGGGTGCGGGATAGGGCGTTCCGACGCCGCCCGCCGATGTCATGACCTGGCCGACCAGCTTCGACATGCCGTTTGCGATCTCGTAGGGCGTCCGCCGGAAATAGGACTTGGTGTCGTTGGTGCCGAGCATGATGATGATAAGGTCGAGCGGAAGATGGCTTGCCAGCGCGGACGGCAGATAGGCGCTCCCGTTAAGCCGCGGGTCGACAGGGTCGTCGAGATCCGTGGTGCGCGCGCTCAGACCTTCTTCAACTACCTCGTATTCGGATCCAAGATTGCTGAGCATAGCTCCGGCCCAACGCTGCTCGAACGGATAGCGCAAGGTAGGCGCACCATCTTCGGTGGGAATCCACCCCCACGTGAGCGAGTCCCCAAAACACATGATGCGTTTCTTATCAGCCACTGAAAGTCCTCCTGATCTGTTGAAGTTTGGGTTCAGGCCTTCGATGTGCGAAGGCCATAAAAGATTGCGGCGAGCATGATGATTGCTCCCTGAGCCATGAGTTTGCCCGGCTCTTGCACGCCAAAGATCGTCATCACCACGAAAAGCAGTGCGAACGACAGCACGCCGAAGAGTGGTCCAAGTACGCCTCCCTCGCCGCGGCCGAAGATGACGCCTCCGAGAATGGTTGCGGCCACCGCGTTGAGTGGGAAGTCGAGGCCAAACCTGATGCTTCCGACCGCTATGGAAGCTGTCTGGACCAGTGCGGCCAATGCCGCCATCAAACCAGCAATCGTGTGGGCGACAATGACGACACGCTCCGTTGGGACGCCGGAAAAGTGCGCCGCCTGAGGGTTTTCACCGACGGCATCGACATATCGGCCATAGACCGACTGTGACAGGAACAGCGCCATGATCGCCGCGAGAATGACCCAGATCACGATCGGCATCGGGATGGTGAACAATCGACTGTTATAGAGGTCGGCGAAGATTTTTGGCACATCTCCGGGCGGCTTTCCGCTTGCCAGGAACTGAACGACGCCGATTAGGATGATGTTGACCGCCAGCGTGACGATGACGGCGGACGACTTCCGCTTGCCGACCATCAGCCCATTGAACAAACCGATCACGAGGCCCATCGCGATTGAAATGAGCGCGAACTCCCATACCGGGGCACCACGGAACATGCCCGAGGAAATGACGTAATTGACGAGCAGAATGACGCCCGCGCCGGACAGATCGATCGAACGGACGCGCATGACCAGCAACTGACCCAGAACCAGGATGCCAAGGGGCGCAACCTGCCGGATGAAGATACTCAGGACATTGACACTGACCATCTGAGGACGCGTCGCCCAGATGACGAGGAACAACGCCAGGAAGACGAAATAGGCCGGGGGCACTCGGGTCAATCTACGTGCGATATTGGATGCAATCGCCATCTCAGAGCCCCATCTTCTTGCGGGTTTGCATCGCGACGACCAGGAGCAGGATGGCTCCCTTGATGCCCGTCTGCATGAAGGCCGACACGTTCATCAGGTTCATGCCATTGGCGAGCAGAGCCATGGCGAAAGCGCTAATCACGGTGCCGTGGAGGCTGCCGACGCCGCCCGCCAGCTGAGTGCCACCGAGCGCGACCGCGGTGATCGAGTCCAATGCGAAGGGAGGGCCGAGGTTCGGGTCGCCCGACACGATCCGACCAGCGAGGAACACGCCGGCCAGCGCCGCAAACACCGAACAAAGTACATAGGCGGTCAGAATGGTGCGCTTGTCGGCGATGCCGAAAGTATGCGCGGCATCCTCGCGGCCAGCCGCCACGCCGCCGCCCACGGCGAACAGGTGGAACCCGAGCCTGGACCCGTAAAGCAGTTTCCATCCGACAAGAACTACGACCACTATCCAGACGATTGCGGTCGGAATGCCGAACACGACGCCATCGACAGCATGCGTCACCAGCCAAGGTATCTGTCCGCCCGCCACTGGGCGGATCAGTCGGGCAAGGCCCTCGACAAGCATTTGCATCGACAGCGTAGCAATGATCGGATTGACGTTAAGACGCGTCACCGCGATCCCGTTCGCAGAGCCAATCACCAAAGCGACTATGAACACGCCGGGGATAACCACGTACGAAGGAGCGTCAGCCGCCAAAATGACCGTGGTCAGGCTGATCACGGAGCCGACCGAGAGGTCGAGTCCCCCCAGCAGAACGACGATCATCTGGCCGATGCTCGCAATGATCAGCGGCAGAGACTGGGAGAGAAGATTGAGAAGATTCCCTGCGCTGAAGAAGTCCCTCGTCTGGAATGAGAGCCAAAGGCAGCCGAGCACGGCCAGGAGCAACGGAACGGACCAAAGCCCCTGCCTTGAATTCCGCCCTATAAGTATGTTCCAAAACCCGTATGTCATCTTTTGCCTGCTGGTATCTGCGTCACGCAACGAGTGCTGCATCGAGAATCTTATGTTCGGTGGCGTCTTGCGCAGCCATCTCACTCGCGGCGGTGCCGGCATGGACAACGATGATCCGGTCGCACAGACCAATCAGTTCGATGGTCTCGCGTGACAGCACGATCGCAGCGCCGCCGTTGCTGGCGAATTCACGTAGAAGCTTGTAGATTTCCACCTTGGCTCCGATATCGACGCCGCGGGTCGGCTCTTCGATGAGGAGAATGTCGGCTTCCTTGGCGAGATATCGCCCAAGCAGAACCTTCTGCTGGTTGCCCCCGGAGAGCGACGACACTGACGCGGAGGAACTTGCCGCCTTCACGTTGAGCTTTCCCATCGTAGCTTCGACGATCTTTTGATAGCCGGGCGCGAAGGAAAGCATGTTCAGGCCTGCATGCAGGCCGATGGTGATGTTTCGCTTGATCGGCAGGGACAAAAGCAGCCCTTCGTCTTTTCGATCTTCGGGAATATAACCGACGCCCAGCGCCTGCATCCGCCGGACCCCGGCCGCGCGCGACAGGGGGAGATTGAAGGGGGTTCCCTTCACGCCGATTCTGCCTTCATGAGGGGTGAATTCGCCGATCACGCTGCGGAGAATCTCTCGCTGGCCCTGCCCCTCGAGGCCGGCCAGACCGAGTATCTCGCCGCGTCGCAGAGATAACGAGATAGGCTTGGAGTCCGGGGTCAGACGAAGCCCGTCGATCGCCAACACGGCATCGCCTGTCCCTGCGGCGCGCGCTGGATACAGGTCTTCGATCTGGCGGCCGACCATCATCGCGACAAGACCCTTGGGCGTGACATCCGCCATAGGCCGTGTATCGACGTTGCGGCCATCCTTGAGGACCGTGACGGTGTCGCACACCTGGAACACCTCCTCCATCCGGTGCGAGATGTAGACGATGGCTTTGCCTTGCGATTTCAGCCGCTGGATATGCCTGTTCAGCTTTTCGACGTCGGCTGCGTTCAATGCGGCCGTGGGCTCATCAAGAATAACAATATCGGCGTTCGCCGAGATGCCACGGGCTATTTCGACGAACTGTCTTTCCGCGATTGAAAGTTCCGAGATCAACGTACGGGGATCGAGATCAAGATCGAGCGAACGAAGTATGGCGGCAGCTTCCGCCTCCATCTTTCGACGGTCGATAGAGCGCGTGTTGGTCAGGGGTTCCTTGCCGAGGAAGATGTTTTCCGCGATCGTGAGGTTCGGCAGGACGGACAGTTCCTGGAAGACGGTGGAAATCCCATTTTCAAGAGCCTGGCGAGGATTGCGGACAATGAGCGGGACACCGTTCTTGGTGATCGATCCAGCGTCTGGATGTACGACCCCGGCGAGAATTTTCATGAGGCTGGATTTGCCAGCGCCGTTCTCACCCATCAGCGCGTGAACGGACCCGCGCTTGAGTTCCAGCGACACGTTCTCCAGGGCGCGACTGTTGCCATAGCTTTTGAAGATGCCCTGCATCGTCACCAATGTGTCCATTATCGCGCCTCCCTGTGTATCCGGCATTGAAGGGCTGCGGCGCGGACGCCGCAGCCCGTTCCATCACTTGTTGCCGTAGTACTTCTGCAGGTCTTCCTCGGTGAGGCTGGTGGGGAACCATGCGTTCGCCGAAAGGTCCGCGCGATAGTACTTCTTCACCTTCTCAAGGTCCCAACCCGGAGGATTGTAGACATAGCGCTTGTGCATTTCCTTGCCCTCGAGCAGAGCGATGGCAGCCCTCACAGCGGCCGCGCCCTGTTCCGGACCATATTCAGGCGAGATCGACTTGAAACCGTCGTTGATCCACTGCCCGAAGAAGCCGTTGTTGCCCTCGCCGCTGATCGGCGGAATGGCCGCACCAAATTGCTTGAACACGTCGACGCAGGCGCGGGTCATGTCCGCGCCGGACGACCAGATGCCGTCGACCTGCGGATTGTTGAGATAAAACGTCTCGCACACCTTCTTGCCATTATCGTATTGCCAGGAACCTGCATCCTCGGCGATGATCTTGATTTCGGTACCCTTCAGCGCCTGCAACAGGCCATTGTAGCGGTTGATGTCTTCGGGATGTCCTGGAAGGCCGCGAAGAACCCAGATATTACCTTTGCCGCCGAGTTCCTTGACGAGCCAGTCACCCATGACCTTGCCGAAATGCTCGGCGCCGCCCTGAATGTCGAGCGTGAAGTCCTGCGTTTCGGTTCGGCCGGTATGGACGATCACCGGGATACCGGCCGCCACTGCCTTCTTGATACCTGCATCCGCTGACGTCGCGGTAAGAGGCGTCACGATGATTGCATCGACCTTCTGCGCAATGAGGTCTTCGATGTCGGAAACCTGCTTAGCCTGGTCGATATTCGCATCGAGAAGAATGAACTTCGAAATGCGCTTATCGAGCTTGGCGGCAGCTTCAGCGTCATGCGCCATCTGCACGGTCCAGGTGTTGGCGTTGACACCGAAGTGACTCATGCCAATCACCCAAGGCGCTTCCTTCTTGTATTTGTCGGCGGCGACGATTTCGGTGTCACCTTCACGTGGCGTGATACCGTCCATCAGCTTCACGTCCTCGGCAAACGCCGACGTCGCCGACAGAACTGTCGACACAGCTAGGGCAAATACCAACGCGGTTTTCCTGAGAGTAGAGACCATGAGCGAATCCTCCTTTGCTCGTTGCGGTCAGCAGATCGGACGGAGGACAAGCCTCCCCCGCGGGCGGCTGCGAGCTGCCACTCGCAGCCGCCACCTCCAGAAAATCAAGAATCTGCTTTGGATTTCCTCCGAGGCTCAAAACAACACATGCATTACGTCCTTGTCAACAGTTATTCATGTTGAATGAATATTCAGAGTGTCTGCGTATTCCGATAGCGTTCTCCATTTCCAGCGTGTAAAGAATGGAGAAACCTCGCGATGCCCACGGCGGGGGCAAGAATGGGTGGAGGCATGCGAACCGTACTTTGCTTTGGAGATTCAAACACATACGGGCAAGTGCCCGGCAGCGGTCCACTTGACCGCTTTGGCCCTGACGCACGATGGTCAGGCGTGCTTCGACAACAGCTCGGGAGCGGATGGTACGTCGTCGAAGAAGGCCTGAGCGGCCGCACGACAGTCCGCGACGACCCGATAGAGGGCGAGCACAAGAATGGCCGACGATACCTGAAGCCCTGCTTGCAGAGCCACGCGCCGCTCGATCTGGTGATCATCATGCTTGGGACCAATGATCTCAAGGCAAGATTTAATCAGCCTCCGTCCGAGGTCGCGATGGGGATCGGCTGCCTCGTCTACGACATCAAGGAACTTGCGTCGGGACCGCGCGGCGCGGTGCCGGAGATCATGATCGTCGCGCCGCCACCCATTTTGGACGACATCCGGGAATGGCATTCGATCTTTGCCGGTGCCTCAGAGAAATCGCACAAGCTCGCACTTGAATTCGAGATCATTGCGGATTCTCTTGAGGTGCATTTTTTCGACGCAGGCACCGTTGCGAGCTGCGATCCAGCGGATGGCTTCCATCTGGGTGCCGAGGCGCACAGGTCGCTTGGGATTGCGCTCGCCCAGGAAGTCGAGGCGATTGGTTGGACGCGGGAACACGGATGAGACAGATGACGACCATACGAATCGAGGCCCCCGTTGCCTGATATGAGATTTGCCCCGCCGAATCCCCTTCGGATCGCGGACCGCGCGAGCGGCCTGAACTCGCTCAGTGTGCGCAGCCACAATGAACGGCTGGTGCTTTCCCTCCTGCTTCAAAACGAGGGAACCTCACGCATGGAGATTGGAGAAAAGACTGGCCTCTCGGCACAGACGATCTCCGTTATCGTGAGATCATTGGAGCAAGAAGGCTTGATCGCGCGCGGAGAAGCCCAGCGTGGCCGCGTAGGCCCACCGGCTATTCCGCTTTCCCTCAACCCCGAGGGTGCATGTTCTGTTGGCATTAGCCTGGGCTCGAAATTCATCGACGTCGTTTTGATCGATTTCGTCGGTTCGCTTCGCCACCGAGCGTCTTTCCCACTTCCTGTTGCTGCGGGGTCTGATCTTTCCAGTGTCCTGGCTAACGCCGTTCGCGAGGCTCTTGACGCAACGCCGATCATGCTCAGGAGCCGTATCGCAGGTGTGGGCTTGGCTATTCCCGACGACTTGGACGCACTGAAGTTCGTTGAAGGTGGCAAAGCACTTGAGGCTGCGGCGCTCCAGCGATACTTGGAAGTCGAACTCGGGCTTCCCGTTTTTGTCCAGAATGACATCACGGCCGCGGCGGGCGGTGAAAGCATGTTTGGGGTGGCCAAATCCCTGAACGACTATCTCTTCTTTTTTCTTGGTGGGAAGCTGCGCAGCCGCCTGATTCTCAACCACCAGATTTTCCACGGGAATTCCAATATCAGTTACGATGTCGGCCTGTTTAGAGCCGAACGGTTGCTTGCCCAGGATGGCCTTCCCGCCGGCTTTGTCTGGGAGCGAGAAGCCGATTGGCCGCCTTTGGGCGCGTCGATCGACAAATGGAAGGCGGAGTGCGTGGAAAAACTGGTTGAGTCGGTAACGGCACTGAGGCAGTTCGTGGACATTAGGACCGTGGTGCTTTCATCATTCTCACCCACAAGCACCTGCAAGATGGTTTGCGAAGCATTGAAGACAGCAATTCCTGATTTGACGGCTCTACCTGGAGCGATCGGGTTTTCCCCAAAGGCCGTCGGTGTCGCGAGTGTGCCATTCAGTTCACGCTTTATGGTGCAGTGACGCTCTTGTCACAAACGGACGTCCGACACGACGGTCTTGAGGCGGGCGTCGCTCGACTCATCTCGCAAAGCTACACGTTGCCCGAAATCAGGTTCCGGCCCATTACGTGCCCGCAAGACAAAGTGCCATAAACCTGTGACTTGTGGCATCACGGGATGTCGGCAATGTAAACGGTGTTCTGCCCCCACGTTGTCTTGGCCTCTGTGATCTGTGATCGGCATTCCATGGATGACGAAAGGGAGTTCCTGCATGGAGACTTCGTTGGAGATACTCACGACCGGGAGAGTCGGACGTGGCCAATGCAAACGCTTCGGTTTGCAATGGTCAATCATGATTTGCCCAAAAAGGGAAACCCGTGAGCCTGCATTAGGAAGGTCTGGTATTAGTTGGAGACAGCGCATCCTGCCACGCACGCTGAACCCGCCCAGAGAGTCGAGATTGCAGACTGCCGAGCCAGCGTCCGCCACTTAGTTGGAGATTGCTACAACATGAGCGCCAAGAGATCGGAGGCTTTGGAACAAGGTAATAATGCAATCAATCTGGATATTTCCATACATTACGCTCTAGCCTAAATTGAAAAATTTATTCTTTATACTCTTGTGATGCCAATACTAGTATTAGCGATGATTAAAATGAAAATTTTACGCAATATTTAATATGTATGCGTATTTAATCCACCTGAATCTAGGTATTGCCGAAAAATTGCCGGATAATTGCCAACATTACACCACATTTCACTTGCGTAACGCCCGCATACTTCTCTATAGTCGATCTGCCTCAGCGTTGCCGGTATTCGACAGAATCGCCGCCGTGTCCCGCCCGGGGTTCATGAAATATATCCATCCGATTTGATAATCTTAAGGAGATGCGCCATGGACTGCGTAAGGAGCATTGCATTCACCATACCGGGATCTTCAGGAAAAGCGGGAATTGATCTCCTGGTCGTTGAGAACCCAGATGGTACGCTGACATTCACCGTCGATGTCGCGGATGACCAAGGACGCCCGGCCGACCTGCGCGGGTTGTTTTTCCAACTGGCCGACGAGGCCAAGCTCGCCGGTCTCCACTTCAGCGGCGGGGGCGATCTGATCACCGGCTTTCAGGCGCAGGCGAACAAGGTCATCGACCTTGGCCATGGTGCGAACATGCACGGGGCTGTGAAGAGTGGATTTGATGTGGGGCTCGAATTCGCCCTGCCTGGCATTGGAAAAGGACACGGGAACGTCATCGACCCGGTCACGTTTACGCTCGACAACAGCGCCCACAATCTTACGCTCGACGACATAGCTAACGTGGTGTTCGGCGCACGGACGACAAGCGGCGGCCAGAAGCTGACCTTCATCGCGCCGGCCGCACCGGACGCGCGCGACGATACCTTCAGCATTTTCGAGGACGGGCAAAGCGGCCTCACCTCTCCGTCCCACGTTCCGCAGGGGGTGCTGTTCCAGGTGCTCGCCAACGATACGGACGCGGATGGCAACACGCTGACGATCACCCATGTCGAAGGCAACCAGCGCGGCACGGTACAGATCGTGGATGGCGACGATGCCGATCTCCTGGCTGGGGATGCGGTCCTCTACACGCCAAACACGGATTATGACGGCACGGACAGCTTCACCTATTGCATCACCGACAACCATGGCGGCACCGATTTCGCCAATGTGAACGTTGCGATCGCGGCGGTCGCCGACACGCCGCTCCTGAGCTATGAGATCGCGGCCGGAGACGCGGTCAACGAAATCAGGCTGACCGTCACCGCCACGCAGACCGACCTGGATTCTTCCGAGTTCGTCGATCGCATCGTTCTATCCGGCCTGCCGGCCGGCGTCATTGTTTCCGAGGCCTTGGTGAATCCCGGGGATCAGCCTGACCAACTCGTTCACCAATTCATCTTGACGCTGCCGGCGGATACGGACGTCAACTTCGATCTCGGCATCACAGCCGTGTCCCAGGAGACGTCAAACGGTGACGAGGAAGTCGCCTCCGTGAGCGTTCCGATCGTCCTTGAACATACCGTCACGAATGTCGATGCCGCTTTCCAGGCAACCGACCAGAGCATGTGGAACACCGGCAACCAGTTCACCTTCACGGACGACCGCTTCCTCGGCATCGACACGAGCTGGAATACCTCCGGCGGCGGCTTCGTCTACGGTGCCACGGACGGCCATCTCAAGGCGGGTTTCCAGTCCACGCTCAACTTCGAAGGCGGCGAGATCGACGCTTCCGTGCCCTACGACATCACAGTGGAGACAAGCTACAACAAGACGACGGACGTGCTCTTTCTTACCGCTGATGCAACGCTCGGAGCGGCGTCCTTTGCGACGGAGGGGCCGGAAGGCAGCTATGCCCTCGACTTCATTTTCAGCTTCCTGATGAACGCCAGCGCCGGTCTCGATTTCGGCGACCTCGGAAGCTGGGACATCTTCAGCACCACGGTCGGCCCCTGGGATGTCGATCAGAACATTCTCGATCTGGACAGTTCCGATCTCAGCGCGCAGGTTCCTTTGCCGGCGGGTTTTTCGCTGAGCTTCGAATGGCCGAACGTCGATACGACGAGCAGCGTGTCCGCGACGAATGTCATCACGTCTTCGGGCGCCAGCAACAACTTCCTGGAGCTTGGCCTGGACGTTGACGATCTTGTCTTCACGCTTCTGGGGATACCAAATCCGCTCAGCATCGGGTTCGATATCGAGGTCGCGGACGGCAGCATCGATCTGCTCGACCTTGACCTGGCCGCCGGCTTGAACTTCCTGCAGAACTTCGCACTCACCGTAAGCAGCCTGACGGGTGTCATCACATTCGAGGATGGGTCGTCCCAAGCCTTCGACTTCAACAGCGATATCACGCTGACCGATGCCTCCACCCGTGACTCCAATCATGATGGGCAGATTGGCTATACATTGGAGCTCGCGCCCAATGCGACGCTGGACAACGATACCGACCTCGGCTTCAATTTCGGCTACCAGTTTGACGTTCTCAAGCTGAGTGGCAGCTACGATATTGTCGTCGACAGCGGATCGCTGGATCTTGGACCCGTGTTCTCGGCCAACGATAATTTCCCGCTCGGCAGCGTGGATGTATACGACCAGACGTTCGACCTGAATTTCGGGGAGCAGGATTTCCTCTTCGCTGCCTGAGTTCGACTTATCGAGAATGTGGCCTGATAGACAAGGTCGCGCAGCTCGGTCGACGGCCACGTGATACCCCTCTCCCTCGCGGGAGAGGGGTGGAGGCACGGCGTGCCCGTATTTGCGAAGGGATACGTAGAGCCGCAAACCGAGACCCCTCAGAATTGCGCCGTTCCACGCCCCTAGCTGTCAACCGTGTTGAAGCCCGTCTTCGCTTCGCGCGAGCTCAGGGTCGTTTTCGTATTCATAGGAATCGCAGAACAACCTTCCGTTCCGACCCCAGTCTTCCCGATTAACATCGGTGAAAATGAAATTGATTGTTTCGGGCTTGCATTTGGCAATACGTGCGAATTCCCGGGTCAGCACCTCAGCCAACTCGCGCTTCTGTTCCAGGGTTCGGCCTGGAAACCAATCAACACGAATGAAGGGCATTTGGATCTCTTCTCCCAAGACGGTGTGGCACAGTTACGCAGAGAGCCATTCGTCGAATTGACATTCGAGGAGAGGCTATTCGATTGGCGGCGTCATTCCTAATCGGATTTCCCATCATGTTGCTATTTGCTTTTCCTATATGTCACGCGGTCCGATCGCTGCTACCGCCTCATTTGGAATATCATTCAGGACAGCTTGCCCGCGCACGCGCAGACAAACTTTAGTCTCGACCGGTGTGTGGGAGAGGGCCATAATCTAACCTTTGACGCGACCGTCTGGTGAGGCGTCGTAAACGTGCGGCCGATAGAGTTCATAGATGCGAGTTTCCCTTCGTCACTTTCGCTTCTTCGTTGCTGTCGCCGAAACAGGACAAGTGTCGAAGGCGGCCGCGGCGTTGTTCACGTCGCAGCCCGCGGTCACGGAAGCCATCAAGAGGCTTGAAACCGACATAGGCGTAAAGCTGTTCAATCGTAGCCCGAAGGGTGTGACGCTCACCTATGAAGGCGCGATTTTCCTCCAGCATGCCCAGAACGTGCTCGCAGCCGCGGTCGATGCGATGCTGGCGCCCCAGCAGGTGCAGCGCGACATGGCCGGCGAGTTAACGCTTGCATGCACCCACACCGTCGCAGGCTATTTCGTCACGCCTCTGCTCTTGCGATTCCGCAGGATCTTTCCGGCAATCAAGGTCAATCTCGTCGAGTTCGACCGCCCGGAGATCGAGCGGCGAATCCTGTCGGGGGAAGTTGATTTGGCCGTATGCCTGCTTTCCCCGCTCGAGCGCGGCAAAGACATCGAGACGGAGTTGCTGGTTCAGTCCAAAAGACGCCTTTGGCTGCCGGCAAATCACAGGCTGCTCGACCGTAAGAGCATCTCGCTGCGCGACATCCAGGCCGAACCATACATCATGCTTGCCGTCGACGATGCGGAAGAGACCACTATGTCCTATTTCAAGGCGGCAGGTTTGGAGCCGAATGTCGTGTTCCGCACGACCTCGATGGAAGCCATCCGCAATGTGGTTGCCGTGGGCTTCGGCGTGACCATCCTGTCCGACATGGTCTATCGGCCGTGGTCGCTTGATGGTGTGCGGCTCGCAGCGGCGTCGATCTCCGACGCCATTCCGAGCATGGATATCGGTTTGGCCTGGAACCGGAGTTCGGGTTTGAGCCGCGACGCAAGAGTGTTTATCGACGTGTGCCGCTCGGGCTCCGGTATCCTGGGCGGAATTGAATATGACGAGCCGCATTGAGGCGGCCGGAGGACATTGGAGCCGCTCATTATCGCAAATCCCGAATTTCAGTATTCTGCAATTCGATTATCAAACGGCGACGTCAGTCCGTATCCTTGTGCTCTCCAGCCGCGACAAGGGAAGCACAGGTATGAGCCGGAAAACGATCGATATAAGCTGCGACATGGGTGAGGGCTTCGGCCGTTGGCAACTCGGTTCGACCGACGACGAGCAGTTAATGAAGCTTATCAGCTCTGCAAACATCGCCACCGGTTTCCACGCCGGCGACCCAAACCTCATGGATCTTTCGGTCAGGCGGGCGATAGAGCGCAATGTCGCGATCGGCGCTCATCCTGGTTTCCAGGATCTGCAGGGCTTTGGCCGCCGCAAGATCGATGCCAGCGCCACGGAAATGCTGAACGATATCGTCTACCAGATGGGCGCATTGCGGGAGTTTGCCCGGCTACACGGCAAGCCGCTACAGCATGTGAAGCCGCATGGTGCGCTCTATATGGCGCTCGCTGCCGATGAAGCCGCGTCCCTCTTGTTCGTGAACACCATGCGCCGCGTCGCCCCTGACACCTTCATCTACTGCATGGGCGCATCGGAAACCTACAAGATCGCGTCGCAAGTCGGTCAGCCTGTCGTCCGTGAATTTTACGCCGACCGAGAGTATGACACGACCGGCAAGATCGTTTTCACGCGTAAGCCGGACGGCTACAATCCGCAGAAGGCCGCTGAACGGGTGGTCCGCGCCTGCCTCGAGGGCAAGGTCCGCCCGGTGGGCGGTGATGACATTGTGGTTGGCTTGGAGTCCGTCTGCGTGCATTCCGACACGCCGGGTTCCGTGGAACTCCTCATCGCAATAAGAGAAGCGTTGACGGCCAGCGGAATAGAGATCGCCTCGCCCTCGGTGGCAGCGGCACGGGCTGCCGCGTAAACCTGCGCCTATTCAGGGATGTGAAATGCGCGGCGGAAATAAGATCTGAACGCCTGCATCGCAGGCGTGAATTCGACGTTCCGCCGCCAGGCGAGGCCGACATCCATCGATGGCACGGAATCATGCAGCACAATCGTCTCGATTCGCCGGCCCTCTAGCGACCATGGCCGGTGCACCATATCAGACAGGATCGCGACGCCCTGGCCATTGGCGACGAGCGAGCGTACCGCCTCGACGGATGAGGTCCGGAGGGTGATCCTCGGCAGATACGGCGTCTGGCTCCAGTATTTCATCGACGTATGCGATGCCTCGTCCAGGGTGAGCATAATATAGTCCTCCTCCGCGACTTCCCTGAATCCGATGGAGCCGGCGGAAAGCAGCTTGTGGCGTGCCGGCACCCAGAGCCGCCGTTGCGAACTCAGCAGCTTCTCCGTCGTGAGTTCCAGATTTAGGATGTTCGACGTCAGCATGACAGCGATGTCATAGCGGTTGGACAGCATGCCTTCCTCGACGCTTTCACGCGGCAGCTCGAACAGCTGGAAACCGATGCCCGGAAACTGCCGCCGCAGCCGCTCGATATGGAAGGGGAGGAAATAGCCCATGACAGTGTAGGTCGTGGCAATGCTGAGTGTGCCCTTGACCGCACTGGTAACGTGGTAGAGTTGCGTAGCCTCTGTAACTTTCTGAAGGATTTCATAGGCTTGGGACAGAAAGCGGCGCCCGGCCGGAGTGAGTTCCACCCCATGCGGTGTCCGCTCGAAAAGCGGCGCGCCGACTATGTCCTCGAGATCCTTGATTGCAGTTGTCACGGCCGACTGCGAGATCGCCAGGTTAACCGCTGCCTGGGAGATTTGCCCCGCCTCGGCGGTGGCTATGAAGTAGCGGATCTGCCTCAAGCTCAATGACATGCTCATCTCCCATCTGATTTATCGATGCAGTCCATCTGAAAATCAGAAATAGTAAGTTTAAACTTGCTTTCGTCGAAGCTAATCGCGCCATATCTAACAGAAATATATTGAAAACAAATGCCTTTCTGGAGATCGCGGTTTCCGCATCGCCATAGAAAAATACGATATAACTATTTTGAAAATAGAATTTTTCAAATGAAAGAATTTTTCCTACAGTCTTTTTGACAAAAAGAACGGCACTTTGTGCATTGCACAAAAAGCAAGCAAATCAGGGAAGAATAGTGACACTCGAGGTCGTCGACATCAATTGTGACATGGGCGAGGCCTTCGGCCGCTGGCGGGTCGGAGACACCGAAGACGCTACGCTGATGGGGCTTATCAGTTCCGCCAACATCGCCACCGGCTTCCATGCCGGTGACCCCAACCTGATGGATCAGACGGTGCGTCTCGCGGTCGAACACGGCGTCGGCGTCGGGGCTCATCCCGGGTATCAGGACCTGCAGGGTTTCGGGCGGCGCAAGATCAACGGCACGGCGCGCGAGCTTGTCAACGACATGGTCTATCAGGTCGGCGCGCTCCGCGAATTCGCCCGCCGCCACGGCGCCAAGCTCCAGCATGTGAAGCCGCATGGTGCACTCTACATGGAAATGGCAGTCAATCCCGAGCTCGCGCAGCTCTTCGTTCATTACATGCGCACCGTCGCGCCCAACGCCTACATCTTCTGCATGGCCGGGTCGGCGACCGAGCGAGCCGCTAAGGAAGCGGGTCACCCGGTTGCCCGCGAGTTCTACGCCGATCGAGACTACGACGAGAGCGGCTCGATCGTCTTTACCCGCGACGCCGGCCGGCCCGATCCGGTGGCGATCGCCCGCAAGGTCGTCCGGGCCTGCAAGGAGGGCAGAGTAACCGCCATCACCGGCAAGGACATCGAAGTTCCCTTCGAGACGATCTGCTTCCATTCCGATACGCTGGGTGCGTTGGATATCGTCCGCAACATGCGCGAGGCGCTTATCGCCGAAGGCATCCGCATTTCACCTATTTCCGAAATCGTCCGCTAAGCACCGGAGACCTTGATGAGCAAGCTCGAAATCAAATCGCCTCTTCCCGGCACATTCTACCGCAAGCCATCACCGGATGCCGCATCGTTCAAGGCCGATGGCGACAGTGTCTCCGCCGCTGACGTGATCGGCCTCATCGAGGTGATGAAGACCTTCCACGAGATTCATGCCGGTGTCGACGGCAAGAATATTGCCTTCATCGCTGACGACAACGAGCCGATCATGGCCGGCCAGGTGATCGCCGAGGTCGAGGGATGACCATAAAGTCGCTCCTCATCGCCAACCGGGGCGAGATTGCCGTCCGTATCATCCGCGCGGCGAAGGCGCTCGGCATCCGCACCGTACAGGTTCATTCGATGGCCGACCGCGACATGCTGGCGGTGAAGCTGGCCGACCAGTCGATCGAGATCGGGCCACCGTCTGCGGCGAAATCCTATCTCAATATCGCGGCCGTGCTGAAAGCGGCCCAGGAAACCGGCGTCGATGCGGTCCATCCGGGCTACGGCTTCCTCTCCGAGAATGCGGGTTTTGCCCAGGCTGTCGAGGATGCCGGCCTGATCTTCGTCGGCCCCACGGCGCAGGCGATCAGCCTGCTCGGCGATAAAGTCGAGGCGCGCAAGGTCGCCATCGCGGCGGGCGTGCCGACCGTCCCGGGTTCGAACGGCCGCGTCGAGTCGATCGATGCCGCGCGGGACGTGGTCGAGAAGATCGGCTTTCCCGTCATGATCAAGGCCGCCGCCGGCGGCGGCGGCCGTGGCATCCGCATCGCCGACACGATGGAAGATTTCGAACGCCATTTCCCCCAGGCTTCCGCCGAGGCACTGGCCGCTTTCGGCGATGGTGGGCTCTATGTCGAGAAGGTCATTACCCGCGCGCGTCATGTCGAGGTGCAGATCCTTGGTGATGGTGAGAACGCGATCCATTGCTTCGAGCGAGAATGCTCACTGCAGCGCCGGCGCCAGAAGGTGTGGGAAGAGGCGCCTTCGTTCCGGCTGCCGGAAAAGGCGCGGCAGGAACTCTGCGCGAGTGCTGTACGGCTTGCCAAGGGGGTCAATTACCGTGGCGCCGGGACGGTCGAATATCTCTACGATGACGAGAGCGGCGAATTCTACTTCATCGAAGTGAATACCCGCATCCAGGTTGAGCACCCGGTCACGGAAATGATCACCGGTATCGACCTCGTGCAGGAGATGATCCGCATTGCAGGTGGCGCGAAACTGTCGATCCGGCAGGAGGACGTGATGGTCCACGGCCATGCCATCGAATGCCGCATCAATGCGGAAGATCCCGCGCGCGGCTTCCTGCCCGGGCCGGGAACGATCGAGAAGCTCGATGTCCCCGAAGGCGAGGGCGTGCGCTTCGACACCATGCTCTATGAGGGCTACACGGTGCCGCCCTTCTATGACTCGCTGCTCGGCAAGCTGATCGTCTGGGGTGAGACCCGCGAGGCCTGCATAGGGCGGCTCGCCGATGCGCTCGACAATTTCACCATTCGCGGCCTGCCGACGACGATCCCGTTGCACCAGGCGTTGGCAGCCGACCCGTCGGTCGCGTCCGGCGACGTTCACACCCGCTTTCTCGAGCCGTGGCTGGAGACGGACTTCTCGGCCTTTTGCGCATCCAAGGAGGTTGCCTGATGCCCATGCGCTATACGTTCGGAGGTGACGAGCACCTCTTCGTGGAATGCTCGGAGGAAATGTCGCTCGAGGCATTCTTCAATTCGCTCTCCATGACCAACGGCGTGCGGGAATCCAAGATCAAGGGCGTCACCGAGATCTGCCCGGCCAATGCCTCCTTTCAGATCAAGTTCGACCCCGACATCATCCACCCCGACGACATAATGAGGGAGGTGAAATCGATCGAGGTCGCGGCGGCGAGGTCGGAACCCGTCATCACCACCCGCATCGTCGAGATTCCGGTTTTCTACAACGACCCCTGGACGCATGAGACGCTGATGCGTTTCCGCGAGCGGCATCAGGACCCCTCCGGTACTGACCTCGACTATGCGGCGCGGATCAACAATTTCGGCTCGGTCGATGATTTCGTCAGCGCCCATGCCGGCTCGCCCTGGTTTGTCTCGATGGTCGGCTTCGTCTCGGGCCTACCCTTCATGTACCAGATGGTGGAGCGCCAGCGGCAGATCGAGGTGCCGAAATATCTCCGCCCTCGCACTGATACGCCCAAGTTGACGGTTGGCCATGGCGGCTGCTTCGGCTGCATCTATTCGGTGCGCGGCGCGGGCGGCTACCAGATGTTCGGCATCACACCGATGCCGATCTACGACCCGACCCAGACGACCTCCTACCTCAAGGACTTCATGGTGTTCTTCCGGCCGGGCGACATCGTCAAATTCAAGCCGGTCGACCGCGACGCCTATGACCAGGCGGTCGAAGACGTCGACAAGGGCCGTTTCGCCCCGCCGATCCGCGAGGTGAAATTCGACCTCACCGAATTCCGGAAAGATATCGACGGCTACAACGCGAAGCTGGAGGGCGTTCTCCATGGCCATTAATGTTCTCCATCCCGGTCTGGCGACTTCGGTCCAGGATCTCGGCCGTCCCGGCTATTTCCATCTCGGCATTCCGCTGGGCGGCGCAATGGACCGGTTGGCGCTCAAGGCCGCGAACCTGCTTGTGGGCAACGACGTGGGAGCCGCGGGCCTCGAGGCGGTCTTCATCGGCCCCAAGCTCGAATTCACCGCCGACACCATGGTCGCGGTCACCGGCGCCGAGATGCCGATCAAGGTCGACGGCGAGGAGAAGCCCGGCTGGACCGCCTTCAAGGTCAAGGCGGGGCAGGTTCTCACGTTCGACTTCCTCAAGACCGGGGCCCGCATCTATATCGCGGTGTCCGGCGGCATCGACGTGCCGGTCGCGCTTGGTTCGCGTTCAACCTATGCCATTGGCGCGCTGGGCGGCTTCAAGGGCCGGCCGATCGCGGCGGGAGACGAACTGCCGGTGGGAAATGCGGGCAAGGCGACGGAAGGCAAATCGATCCCGGAGGCATTGCGCCGCCGGCCGGGAATGCCCGCCGCTCTCCGCGTGCTGCCCGGCCTCTACTGGCACCGCATCACCGAGGAGTCGGGCAACAACTTCTTCGAGGATGAGTGGAAGGTCGCGCCCGAAGCCGACCGCATGGGCTATCGCTTCCGGGGCGGCCGCAAGCTCGATTTCGAGCCGCGCACCCCGCCCTTCGGCGCCGGCTCCGACCCGTCCAACATCGTCGACAGCTGCTACCCGTATGGCTCCATCCAGGTGCCCGGCGGCACCGAGCCGATCATCCTGCATCGCGATGCCGTTTCCGGCGGCGGCTACTTCATGGTCGGTACCGTGATCTCGTCCGACATGGACCTGATCGGCCAGCTCCAGCCGCACACGCCGACCAAATTCGTCAAGGTGGACATGGAGACCGCACTGACAGCCCGCAAAGACAGGGCCGCGCTGATCAACCAGATCCGCGCGCTCTTCTGATCCAAGAGACCAAAAACCTACGAACCGGGGAACGACCATGAAACAGAAAATCGCACCGAAAATCGCATTGACCCTCGCAAGCTCGATCTTCGCGCTTGTCGCCGCGGCACCGGCCTTCGCCGAAAGCTGGTATCCCTATCCGGCGCAGGCGATCGAGCCCGCCTTCGCCGCCGACGGCAAGTCCGTCGATGTCACCTATTCGCCGCTGGAAAAGGCGGAGAAGCCCTGGAATATTTGCGTGTCCTTCCCGCATATGAAGGATGCCTACTGGCTCGGCGTCGACTATGGCGTGGCTGAGCAGGCCAAGGATCTCGGCGTGAAGATGAACCTTGTCGAAGCCGGCGGCTATACCGAGCTCAACAAGCAGATCAGCCAGATCGAGGATTGCGTGGCCGGTGGCGCGCAGGCCGTGGTGATCGGCGCGATCTCCTTCGATGGCCTCAACAACCTGGTCAGCGAAATCAAGAAGAAGAACATCCCCGTGATCGACGTGATCAATGGCATTTCCTCGCCTGACGTCACTGCAAAGTCGCTCGTCTCCTTCTACACGATGGGTTATGAGACCGGCGCCTATCTCGCCAAGAAGCATCCGGCCGGCTCTGGAGAGGTCAAGGTCGGCTGGTTCCCTGGTCCGGCCGGCGCCGGCTGGGTGGAAGCCGCCAACACGGGCTTCCTTGCGGCGATCAAGGGTTCGGCCGTCGTGGCCCTCGAGCCGAAATATGGCGACACCGGCAAGGAAGCGCAGTTGAAGCTGGTCGAGGACGCGCTGCAGGCCGCCCCCGACATCCGCTACATCGCCGGCACCGCCGTCACCGCCGAAGCGGCGCAGGGCCTCGTCCGCGAGCGCGGGCTCCAGGGTAAGGTCGATCTCCTGGCCTTCTACATGACCCCGGGTGTCTATGAAGGCATCAAGCGCGGCTTCATCCTCGCCGCCCCGGCGGACTCGATGGTCATCCAGGGCCGTATCGCCATCGACCAGGCCGTGCGTGCGCTTGAAGGCAAGGAACTGGTCAAGCATGTCGGCCCGAAGATCTTCGTGGTCGATCCCTCCAACATCGCAACCGTGCCGCAGACCAACATCCTGCCGCCGGATGGCTACAAGCCGGTCTTCTCGGTCAACTGACCGCCTCCCGAGCGACCCCGGCGTGAAAGCGCCGGGGTTTGACCAGCAAAAATAAAGTGGGAACATGGGGAATGACTGCCGCTCCGCCGCTGGTCGCAATGACCGGTATCGCCAAATCATATCCTGGTGTCCGTGCGCTCGACGGCGTGGATTTCACGCTTGAGGCGGGGGAAGTCCATGTGCTGTTCGGCGAGAACGGCGCGGGCAAGTCGACGCTCATTTCGATTCTTGCCGGCGTGACCGGCGCGAGCGAGGGCACGATCCGGATCGATGGCGAGGAGAAGACCTTCCAGTCGGTCAAGGAAGCACGTGCCGCCGGCATCGGCGCGGTGTTTCAGGAGTTTTCGCTCGTACCCACCATGTCGGTGGCGCAGAACATCTTCCTCGGCGCGGAACCGCGCGCATTCGGCCTCGTCGACAAGCGGCGGATGCGGGAGGAGGCGCGAGCGCTTTTCCAAAGCCTGTCCTTCCCCATCGATATTCGCCGTCCGGTCATGTCGCTGTCACGCGCCGAGCAGCAAATGGTCGAGATCGCCAAGGCGCTGCACCAGAAGGCGCGGATCCTGATCCTCGACGAGCCGACCGCGTCGCTGACCGAACGCGAGACGGAAAAGCTGTTCGCATTCATCACCGCGGCCAAGAAGAATGGCGTCGGCGTCGTCTACATTTCCCACCGCATCCAGGAATTCAAATCGATCGCCAGCCGGATCACGGTTCTTCGCGACGGCCGACTGATCGGCACGATTCCGGCCGCCGACCTGTCCGAGAAAGCGCTGGTGGAAATGATGACCGGGCGCAAGATGGACGAGATCTATCCGACAATCGCCCGCGATCCGTCGCCTCGAACAGTGATGGCGATCCGGGGCCTCAAGGCCTGGGGCGTCGATGGTGTCAATATCGATGTTCGCAAGGGCGAAGTCCTCGGCGTGGCCGGCCTCGTCGGTTCCGGAAAATCGCGCACCTTCCGGGCCGTGATGGGCCTGCTTCCGGTGCAGGACGGCAGCGTTTTCGTTGAGGGCCGCGACCTGACGGGGGCGCCGACCCGGGCGCTGATGGAGGCCGGCGTCTTCTTCCTGCCGTCCGACCGCAAGGAGGAAGGCCTCATGCTCTCCGCCAGCGCGCGCGACAATATCGGCCTTTCGGTGATCGACAGGCCGGAGGCACGCAACAATGCTGGCCTCGTTTCGCCGAAGGCGATCCGCACGATGACGAGCGAGATCGGCAAGCGTGTCGATCTTACCGAGGCCTTTCTCGCCCGTGCCACGTCGAAACTCTCAGGTGGCAACCAGCAGAAGATCCTGTTCGGCAAGAGTTTCGGGCGCGACTTCGACATCTATATTTTCGACGAGCCGACCGTCGGCGTCGATGTCGGCACGCGCGCCGCGCTTTATCGGATCATCAAGTCCATTGCCGAATCCGGCAAGGCGGTCGTGGTGATTTCCTCCGATCTGCCGGAGGTCATGCATCTCGCCCACCGGCTGATCGCCTTCCGCAACGGCCGGATATCAGGCGAGTTCGAAGGCGAGGCGATAAGGGAACAAGCCATCCTCGCCGCCTTCTTCGACCAGGAAAGAAAGACCGCATGACCAGCAAGCCAGATACCGCCGCATCCGTCCAAGCAAGCCGGCCCACTGGAGCCGTGGCATTGCTGAGGGCGACCTTCATCAAGCTCGGCGTTCTGCCCTTCTTCCTCGTCGCGGCTCTCATCCTGTTCACCATCGCCTCGCGTCAGTTCCTGACGATCGACAACATCACCAATGTGGCGCGCCAGTCGGTCTATCTCGTGCTGGTCTCGCTGGGGCAGATGCTGGTTCTGGTGACCGGTGGCTTCGACCTTGCGGTCGGCACTTCGATTGCCCTGACCTCGGTGGTTTCGGCGACGGCGATGGTCTATTTCGCCGCGCAGTTTCCCGACATGGTATGGCTCGTCATCGTGCTCGGCGTATTGGCCGGCTTTCTGCCAGCTTTGGCCATCGGCACGCTCAACGGCATCGGTATCGCTCAGTTCGGCGTATCTCCCTTCATCATGACGCTGGGCGTCCAGTCGGTCGGCGCGGGCGTCGCACTCTTCATCACCGGCGGTGTGCCGGTGGGCAACCTGCCCTATGATTTCGGCGAACTCTTCGGCTTCGGCAGGATCTTCGGCGTGCCGGTTCCCGTGCTGGTCGCCATCGTCGCCATCGTGGCGATGTGGGTGCTGATGAACCGCACGCGCACCGGTGCCCGCATCTATGCCATCGGCGGCAATATCAAGGCCGCGAACCTTTCGGGCATCAACACCAAGCGCACTCTGTTCGTCGCCTATATCGTCTGCGCCTTCCTCGCCTCGGTCGCCGGAATTCTGATGACGGCGCGGGTCGAGAGCGGCGAGACCAATCTCGGCGGCACGATCGCGCTCGAATCCATCGCTGCCTGCGTCATCGCCGGCGTATCGCTGCGCGGCGGCATCGGCCGGGTGGAAAGCGTCGTGCTCGGCGCTTTCTTCATCGTGCTGGTCCAGAACGGCATGAACCTGATGCAGATCGGCTCCTACATGCAGATGGTGCTGCTCGGCAGCCTGCTCATTCTCGCCGTGGTCACCGATCAGTTCCGCTACCGCATGCTCACCGGCTCGCGTTGACATCGTTCAATCCAGAAAGGATCTCGTTATGTCCCAGTTCTTCGCATCTCAACCGCCGCTGATCGCCCATCTACCCGGCGAGCGCAGTCTTGCCGTGAAAGTGGCGATCGCTGTCGCAGGCTCTATCCTGCTCGCCATCTCCGCCAAGCTGCAGGTGCCGTTCTATCCCGTGCCGGTGACCATGCAGACGCTGGTGGTGCTGGTACTGGGCATGACGCTTGGCTCGCGACTGGCCTTCGCGACGCTGGCGCTCTATCTCGCCGAGGGCATGGCGGGCCTGCCCGTCTTCGCCGGCACGCCAGAGAAGGGCATCGGCCTCGCTTATATGATGGGTCCGACAGGCGGCTACCTGCTCGGCTATATCCTTGCCGCCACACTGACGGGCTGGCTCGCCGAACGCGGCTTCGATCGCAGCCTGCCCAAGGCGGCGTTCGCACTCGTGCTCGGCAATATCGCGATCTATGTGCCGGGTGTCCTCTGGCTCGGCAGCGTGATCGGCTGGGACAAGCCGGTGCTGGCCTATGGCCTCATCCCGTTCCTGGCTGGCGATGCCCTGAAGCTCGCTCTCGGCGCCTGCCTGCTGCCCTTGCTGCGCCATGTGGTGCCGGCCCGCAAGGCCTGAAAGAGCCGCTAGCTCCGCGAGACTTCGCGCCGGGGCGCAACCGCCCAGGCGTTCCTCCAAGGGAGACCATTATGGCCGTGCAGCAAGAACCGATGCCTCCCGGGATGACCCGCCCGCAATCCGTCCAGGAGGCGTTGCAAGACCTCGCAGCCGCGAACGGTGATGCGGTCGCAGTCGCCGGCGCAACCTGGGTGATGCGTGGGACGCTGCGGCACGAAAGACAGCCGGCGCGGTTTGTGGCGCTCAGCCGGATACAGGACTTCGGTCGGCTGGATACGAACGAAGCCGAGCTCTTGATCGGACCGCTCGCGACGCATGATGTTCTGGCGCGGACTCTGCCGCAAACGACGGCTCTGCGAGTCCTACGCGAGGCGGCAGGGCGGTCCGCCAATCCAGGCGTCCGGTGTATCGCCACCATCGGCGGCAATATCTCGACCTCTGCCTTCGCGGCATCCGATTTTGCACCCGCACTGCTCAGCCTCGATGCTCGAATCGAAATCACCGATGCCGAGGGTTCGCGCGAACTTTCCATTGAGCGTTTCCTGGCGAGCCGCGCCACGTTTGCACAGCCTTGGCTCGTGACGCGCATCATCGTGCCATTGACGGAACGGCGAAGTGCGCATGAACGTCTGCCCATGCGGCAGGCTGGTGACTATCCCTGCGCTATCGTCAGCGTCTCGGTCGCGCTCGATGGCGCTGGCTTGATCCGGGATATCAGGATCGGCATCGGAGCCGTTGAAGCGGTCGCGCGCCGATGGCATGGGCTGGAACAAGCACTGGCCGGTCGCCTGCCGGCGCCCGATCAGGCGGAACAGGTCGCGCGGGACCTGATCAAGGACTTCACCGGACGCGAAGCGGTAGACGCACCGGGCTGGTACCGCACGAGCGTCTTGCCGGTACTGGTGCGGCGCGCCTTTGCGACGATCCAGGCCGATCTCACAGGGAGCCCGCAATGACGGTGGAACTCACCATCAACGGCGAGACAAACGCATTCGCGGTCGATCCGCGAACACCGCTCCTTGACGTGCTTCGCGATCACTGTCGCCTGACCGGCGCGAAATCCGTCTGTCGCGAGGGCTTTTGCGGTGCCTGTATAGTCATCATCAACGGCGAGGCGGCGCCCTCCTGTCTTCGGCCCGTCGGCATGCTTGATGGCAGCGAGATCGTGACGATCGAGGGGCTTGCCCCCTTCGAGGCGCCCAATCCGCTGCAGCAGGCGATGCTCGACCACGATGTCGTGCAATGCGGCATGTGCTTTCCGGGCATGGTGATGACGCTCACGAAATTTCTCGAAACGAGACCCGCGCCGACGCGTAACGAGATCAAGGCAGCGCTGGTCGGCAATGTCTGCCGCTGCACCGGCTACGAGCGGATCGTCGATGCGGTGATGTCGCTCGATGATATCAGGAAGGTGTGTGCTCCATGAACGCTGTGCTCGACCCCAAATCGGTCGTCATGGACCTGCCGCGACGCGATGCTCTCGACAAGCTGACTGGCCGCACGCGCTATACGATCGACAATATCGGTCCGGACATGCTGCATGCCGTCATCGTTCGCTCTGAGGTGGCATCGGCCAGGATCGTCGAGATCGACGCCTCCGAAGCGCTGGCGATGAAGGGCGTCCGCGCCGTCGTCACCTATCAGGATGCGCCGGGTCTGCATGGCATCGGCATCGCCGACCATCCGCTTTTCGCCAAGGACGTAATCCGTTTCCATGGCGAGCCATTGGCGGCGATCGCCGCCGATACGCTGGAGATCGCACGAGCCGCGGCCGCTGCAGTTGTCGTCAAACTCGAACTGCTCCCGAAGCTCCTCACCATGGCGGAGGCGCTGGCCGAAGGCGCACCGCTGATCCATCTCGACTGGCAGAACTACGAGGTGTTGAAGGAAGGCGCGCCGCGCGGCAGCAACGTTGCCTGGGAAGCGCGTGTCCTCAGGGGCGATCCGCATGCAGCCTTCGCGCGAAGCGATGTCACCATCGTCGACGATTGTTTCCGTGTGGGTCGTCAGAGCCATGTGCCTTTCGAGCCGCGCTGCGCGATTGCGCGCTTTGAGGATGGTCGCTTCCACATACAGTGTTCGACCCAAGTTCCCTGGACGGTCCGCAATGTGACGGCGAAGGTGCTGGGCGTTGCTTCGTCCCGTGTCCGCGTCACCGTTCCGGCCGTGGGCGGCGGCTTCGGGTTGAAGTTCGATTGCACGATCGAACCCATAGCGGCGGTCCTGGCGCGCAAGACGGGGCGGACGGTGTCGCTATTCAATTCGCGCGAGGAGGAATTCCTCTCCTGCCTGTGCCGCGAGAATGCGGAAGTCCGCATCCGCTCGGCGGTGACCGCCGAGGGCGAGATCGTTGGCCGCGAGGCAACGGTGCTCATGGATTGCGGCGCCTATGGCGGCGAGCAGATATTCCTTTCCACCATGACCGCACACACACTCGGCGGCAATTATCGGCTGGGCTCGGTCAGGCTCAACAGCCGTGCGGTTTATACCAACACTCCGCCCAATGGCGCTTTCCGCGCCTGCAACGGGGTCTACAATACCTTCTTCCTTGAACGGCACACCGACAATATTTGCGCCGCGATCGGCATGGATCCGCTGGACTTCCGCAAGCGCAACGTCATCGGGGACGGCAGTCTCGGCGCGACCGGACAGGTGTTCCGCGGCGATGTGCTAAGGCCGATGCTGGAGCAGATGGAGACGCTTTGTGCCTCCACACCCGACAAGCGGGCCGACGTCGGAAACCGGCTCTATGGCCGCGCGACGACAGTGGGCACTTGGTTTGTCTTCGTCGGACCGTCAGCGGCGACGATCAATCTCAATGCGGACGGCAGCGCGACCCTCGTCACCTCGGGCGTCGAGATCGGCTCGGGCACGATGATGCAGTCCCTGCCGCAGATCGTTGGCGCGATCCTCGGCATTCACCCCTCGGATGTCATCGTCAAGACGGCGGATACCGATGCTGCCGGCCGTGACCTCGGCGTCGGCGGTGGCCGGACTACCGTTTCCATTGGTGCGGCGAGCAAGATGGCGGCCGAGAAGATCCGCGAGCAGATCCTGGAAATTGCCTCGGAGATGTTGCAGACGCCGGCATCCCGGCTCGTGCTCAAGGACGGTCGCGTGGAGATCGACGGCCGGCCCGGGGCCGGAATGGCGATCACCCAGGTGGTGCAAAGGGCCGAAGAGCTCTATGGCCCACTGTCCGGCACTGGCAATTTCACGGCGCCTGGCGTGCCGGCGCTGCCGGGATGCGCGGCGGGCCATTTTATCGAGGCGATCGATATCCCGATCTTCAACGTTCACGACTGCGAGGTGGCGGTCGACCCGGACACGGGGCATGTCGAGATCCTGAGTTACAAGGTCGTGCAAGATGTCGGTCTTGCGATCAACCCGCGCGCCGTTCGCAGCCAGATCCAGGGCGGCGTGGCCCAGGGAATCGGCTACGCGCTGCATGAGGAAATCACCATCGGCGATCACGGCGGCATGGAGCAGCCGGGCTTCGAGCAATATCTGCTGCCGCTCGCGCAGGATGTCCTTCCAGTCGAGATCGTGCTGTATGAAGGTGCGCCGTCCATCGGACCGATGGGAGCCAAGGGAGCCGGCGAAATTCCGATCATGAATGTAGGAGCCACCATCGCCTGCGCGGTCACGAGAGCTATCGGGCACGGTGTCTCGGAATTGCCGCTGACACCGCCTCGTATCCTCAATCTCATAAAAGGCGGTGAACTCAAGCTAGATCTACCCCATGTCGCGTTGGGCTGGTCAACCGATCTCTCAAGCTGAAATTTCTCCGCGTGCCACCAATGATGCAATCCGGTTGTCTCCTATCCTGATCCCGCATTCAACGTTCGTTTGCGATGATGGAGGCTGGTTTGTTGATTTCCGCGACGAACTGACCCGGTGGGGATTTCTGAGAAGTGGGTCTGACGCAAATTTGCTGACGTGGAACTCCTACGTTGCGCCGATCAATCGCGCCTGCAGTAGATCGAGTCCCGCTCGCCCATACATCTCGCGCTTGATGAGTTTCAACCGCGTGATCTGACCCTCTGTTTGCCCATTCGACCAGGGTGAGACGATAGCGTTTCGGACGGCAGCAATGTCCTTCTCGACACCGCTGGCAAACGATCCAACCAGGCTTTTCTTAGCAGTTTCAAGCCGTCCATTGAGCTTTTCTGCTGTCTTCGAGCAGATCATGGGCTGGAAGTCGCCAATAGCTGTGCGGGCGACAACCAGTTCCGGGACGTTCACTTCAATCGCCGCCACGAGGATCACCGTGTTCCTGATAGGCAGGGCGCTCGTTGGCATTTCCATCGGCGGTTTCTGGTCGCTGTCGATGGCCATCATTGCGCGATTGGCTTCACCGTCTGACCTGCCGAAGGCCATCACGTTGCTTTAGGGAGGCACTGCGTTTGCCATTGTCATCGCTGCAGCCGCGCTGATCTAGCAGTTCGCAGTTCTGCCGACATTTCCGGCTTCGGACACCGTCTCGGTGGCCAGGATGATCGATCTGCTGCGCAACCGAACATTTGCTGTCGGGATGGCGGCCACAGGCCGGGCCTTCATCGGAATGGTAGATTCCATTTAGTAATGCGACAGTCTCGCCTCTCGACAGTATTGGGGTTACTCGTCGTCGGGAATGGCGCGCATCTAGGAGAGGTGCGCACTGGTCGAGATGGCGTTCACGCACTGATCCTCCGTGTGGAGTTCTGGGCGGGGTCTTCGTTCATGGACTGAGCACGCAGCGGCGTCCGGCCACGGATGATGTCGGCGGCCTTTTCGGCGATCATGATCGTCGAGGCATTGGTGTTGGCGCTGACGATGGCGGGCATGATCGAGGCATCGACGACGCGCAGGCGTTCCAGCCCACGCACGCGGCATTCCGGATCGACGACGGCGCCGGGGTCATCGGCCGCACCCATCCGGCAGGTGCCGACGGGGTGATAGCAGGTCTCCAGCGTCTGCCGGATCCAGCGATCGATCTCCTCGTCCGTCTGAATGGCAGGGCCAGGAAAAAGCTCGGCGCCGGCAAAGGGAGCAAGCGCGGGCCGAGAAAGTATGTCGCGCAGCAGACGGACGCCGGCGCGCAGGTCGGCGAGATCCTGCGGATCGTCGAGATAATTGAACAGGATTTCCGGCGCCTGGAACGGGTCGCTGTTGACAGTCCGCACATGCCCGCGGCTGCGCGGCCGCATCAGGTCGATATGAACCTGGAACGCATGTTCGGCGAGCACATCTGTCCCACCCGGCACGACCGCCAGTGGCATGAAGGTGAACTGGATATCCGGCTGGTCGAGCTCTGGCCGGCTGGTGATGAAGCCTCCCGCCTCGAAATGATTGGTCGCCGCGGGGCCGGAGCCCTTGAGCAGCCATTCGACGCCGGCAAGCCAACTGCGCGGCGCACGCGTCACCGGATAGAGCGAGACCGGCTGCTTGCAGAGGTGCTGGATGACGAGATCCGGATGGTCGTTGAGGTTCTCCCCGACGCCCGGGAGCGCGTGGCGCACCGTGATGCCGGCGGCTTCGAGATGCTCGCGCGGTCCGATGCCCGACAGCTGCAGGATATGCGGCGAGCCGATGGCGCCGCTCGAGAGGATGACCTCGCGGCTCGCCCTGGCGAGATGCTCTCGCCCACCCCTGGAATAACGCAGCCCCGTCGCGCGCTGGCCCTCGAGTTCGACACCCAGCACATGAGCGCCGGTGATGACTGTCAGGTTCTGGCGGTCGCGCGCAGGGTTCAGATAGGCATGCGCCGCACTCCAGCGGCGGCCGCGCCAGGTGCTGCGTTCGACGGCGCCAAAGCCTTCCTGCTGGCTGCCGTTAAAATCGGTCGTTTTGGGATAGCCGGCCTCGACGCCGGCCTCGACGAAGGCCTTCGCGAGCGGTGATGCCTCGACATCGCCACGGGTGATCCGGATCGGGCCGCCCTTTCCGCGCAGCGTATCGGTGTCCGCTGGAGCGGTCTCCGACCGACAGAAATAAGGGAGCACGTCCTCATAGCTCCAGCCGCGCGCACCAAGTTGCGCCCAGCCGTCGAAATCCCGGGCGTGGCCACGCAACCAGACCATGCCGTTGATCGAGGAGGAGCCGCCCACGACCTTGCCGCGCGGATGGCCGAGCCGCCGGTTTTCCAGATGCGGCTCGGGCGCCGAGGTGAACGCCCAGCTATAGCGGGTACCCCAGACGACGCGCGACATGCCCGCGGGCATTCTCAGCCAGATGGATCGATCCTCGGGACCGGCCTCCAACAGCAGGACCCAGCATGAAGGGTCTTCCGACAGCCGCGCGGCAAGCACGCAGCCTGCCGACCCGGCGCCAGCGATCACATAATCCCAGGACATATCGGAGCCATCGGTCATTCCCGGATCGCCTTGTAGCAAAGCGTGTGGAAATGATGGACGAGGTTCTCGCTCTGGTTCGGGCGGGCGTCGTCGATGATGTATTTGCCCGCGCCGAAGCCCAGCGAATGCAAGCCCTTCTGGTTGGTGACGTTGAGTTCGATATCTTCAGGCCCGAGCTGGGTGTTCATCCATTCGATCGCAGCCTTGGTCACCGGCGGTTCCTCGCGATCCCTAGGCGTATAGTAGCCGAAGCGCAGCAGCGACTTTTCAGGGGTGAGCGGGGTCATCACGAAGACGCCCACCATGTCGGTATAGGGGAAGGAATAGAAGGTCGTGTTGGGAAAGATGCCGATATTGAAGAACCAGTCGGTCTGCCAGGTCGAGCCTTCGAGCGGCACGCCGTAGGCTTCCTTGGCACCCGTGTTCGGGGGGCCGATATAGGTCCACCAGTCGCCATAAGGCGTCAGCGTATAACCTTCGAAATCGATCAGGGCTGCCAGGTCCTTGTGAACCGGGCCGGAGAGGTCGAAATGGTAGCCTTCGATCGAGTTCTCCTGGATCACTTTCCAGTTGGCGTCGACGATGACATCGGTCTCCGACGACAGCACCAGATTGTCGAGGTCAGGCAGGAACCTGCGCATCTCGGCTTCGGCGCCATCGGCGATCTCGGCAACCGGGCGCGCGTTCTCGTCAAGCGTGATGAAGACGAAGCCGGCGAAGACCTCATGGCGGACTGTGCGAAGGCCCCAGTCCTTCTTCTCGAAATTCTCGAGGTTTTCGGTACGCGGGGCGGCGCGCAGGCTGCCATTCTGATTGTAGCACCATGAGTGATAGCCGCAGCGGATCACGCCGGTCCTGTTGCCGCGCCGCTCCTCGATCAGCCGGTTGCCGCGATGCCGACAGGCATTGTGAAAGGCGGTAATCTCGCCATCCCGGCCGGCCATGACGATGACGCTCTGTTCGAAGATTTCCTGGACGACGAAATCGCCGGGCTTGGCAAACTCGCTGACATGCCCGACGACGTGCCAACAGTTCATGAAGATCTTTGCCTTCTCCTCATCGAACACGCCTTGATCGAAGAAGAACCGCGCCGGCATCGACGTGCCCGTTTTCGGATCGCTATAGTCCCACGTCAATTGCGCTATGGTCATGTCACCCTCCTGCTAAACCGTGCGGCCCTCGGGAGGACCGGTTGCGAGAGATATTATGGCTCTGCAGATGCGGACACTTGACGATTTCCGCCGCATCTTGTGCGATGCTGCCTGAGCAGCTTGCCAAAAATCAATAATGATTTTAATAATTTACAGGATTTCGCATGACCTCGCGATGCAGATCTTGATCAATTGGACAAATTCGGACACGATTGTCCGAAAAGATCAAAGGCATTTCATGTCCATCGAAAATCCCGGGTCCCATCGCCTCGGCCTCGTGCTCGTTCCGGGCTTCTCCTATCTGGCTATGGCGATGGCGATCGAGCCGCTGTTCATCGCCAACTGGATTGCCCGGCGCCAGCTGTTCAGCTGGAACACGCTGTCGACCGATGGCTTCGCGGTAACGGCGAGCAACGGCATGCAGACTCCGGTCGATCATCCGCTTGGCACGACGGAGCGTTTCGACGTCGTGCTGGTGCTGGCGAGCTTCGACGCCCGCCAGGCAGCCACTGACGCCCGCCTGCTGAAATGGCTGCGCTGGGCCGAGCGGGGGGGCGCCGAAGTCGGCGCGATCGAGACCGGCAGCGAGATCCTGGCAGCGGCCGGCATGATGGAAGACCACACCGCGCCCGTCCACTGGTACAATATCGAAGGCATGCGAGAGCGCTATCCCAGCGTGAACGTGACCGATACGCTCTTCAGCCTTGCAGCGCGTCGGCCGATCTCGGCAGGCGCCAGCGCAACGCTCGACATGATGATCGCACTCGTTGCCCGCGCGGCCGGCCAGGAGCTGGCAAATGAAGTTGCCCAGCATCTGTTGTTGCAGAAGCGGCACGGCAACGACCGCCAACAGACGCTCGACATCCGGGATCAGGGCGTCGCGGCGCGCGACCCCGTCGCCCGCGCACGCCAGATCATGGCATCGACGATTGACGAGCCCAAATCCTGCACCAGGATCGCCGAGATGGTCGGCGTTTCGGAAAGACATCTCCAGCGCCTGTTTCAACAACAGCTCGGCTCCGGCATGGCGCAGGTCTATCACATGCTCAGAATGGAGCGGGCGCATCAGCTGGTTCAGCTGACCGACCTGACGATCACCGAGGTCGCGGTGGCCTGCGGCTTCTCATCGCTCGAGGTCTTCTCCCGGACGTACAGGAAGGCGTTCCACGTCTCTCCCAGCCGCGACAGGCGTCAGTCCGTCGATAGCAGCGTCTTCCGCCTTGGACACCCTGGAGGGCAGCCGCAGAAATGAGGTCGGGGCGCGGCGTACACCATCATGCTCGACCCGAGCACCACGCGCTGGCGGTTGGCTAGCGTTTTGCCTGGAGCGTTTCATCGTCGCTATCCGAGAAAACCATCCGCCTCACGTCGCCACCGCTCGGCTCCGCCGACGCATCCAAGGCCACAGGATCAACCAGCTCACCAAGGCAAGATTGACGCAGTTCCAAAGGAAGCCGTGCAGGAAGGCCAGACGATACGAGCCGGTGGCGTCGAAAATATAGCCCGCCGCCAGGCCTCCACACGCCATGCCGAGGACCGTCGCCATCAACACCAGGCTGATCCGGATGCCGGCCTCACGCGGCGGCAGGTACTTGCGAATGATCACCGCATACATCGGAACGATGCCACCCTGGAATAACCCGAACAGGCCGGAGATTACATAGAGCGACGACTGGCTGTTGAAAAACAGATAGAGCAGCAGCGCTGCCGCCTGCATCGAGGAGCCGAGGATCAGCATCGGACCGGCACCGATCCGGTCGGCGACCGCCCCGGACGCCAGGCGGCTGACCACACCCAGCCCGAGCATCAAGGCGATGATCTGCGTGCCCACCGCCACGCCATAGCCGAGATCCCCGCAATAGGCGACGATATGGACCTGCGGCATCGACATTGCCATGCAACACGCAAAGCCGGCCACGACGAGAATAGCCTGCAGCGCGTTGGGGCTTAAACCCAGTTCGCTGCGTGCTGCTTCGGTAACGGCCTCCGCCTGGACATAGGTAACGGCCTTCAGACGCCGCTGCAGCAGCAGGCCGATGGGCACCATCACCAGCGGCACGAAGATGCCGATTCCGATATGGGTGGCGCGCCAGCCCTGGCTCGTCTGGAAATGCTCGATGACCATCGGCCAAACCGCGCCCGAGAGATAGCTGCCCGAGGCCGCGAAGGCGACCGCGAGCGCCCGGTGCCTGCTGAACCAAAGCGAGAGGTCGGATATCAGCGGCGAGAAGCCGGCAGCCGATCCAAGGCCGATGACCAGCGAGCAGGCGGCGAACTGCCAGATATTGGCGGTAAAGGCGGCCATGATATAGCCAATGCAGAGCAGGAACGCCCCGATAAGCACCGGCACGACGATGCCGCCCCGATCGGCCAGCCGCCCCATCGCCACTCCGCCAAAGGCAAAGCCAAGCATCGTGCAGGTATAAGGCAACGAAGCACCGCCACGCACCGTCTCGAACTCGAGCTGAAGGGTTGGAAGAAGCACCACGACGGACCAATTGCCGACGCAGGCAACGGTGCCGAGAATGAGCGTGAGGACCAGCCGCCACCAGGCATATCTGGAATCGATCTCTCCAGAACCAGAGCCACCCGCCGCAGCCATCTTCTTTTCGATCAAGGCCACGGCAACGACTCCTCGGGATGCGATTATGAACTGAAAGCTCTCGGAATGCCGCCAAGAACATCGGTTCGGTGCAGCGAGCTCCGGTGCCTTGGATACCCAATGACCGGTAGAAGCTCAACCGCGATCGTCGCGACAAATGCGGATCGGCCCTCGGCATTGCGCCTGCACCCGCAAACCCGTCTTGCGAGACGATATATTTTATGTCTAAACCTTCTCAGCCAGCCGAAGCCGCATCCCTCGTTCGGCGCGGCAGCGGCGATCCGCCGACAAAGGACAACCAGCATGAAGGCAGCACTCTACAGATCGTTCGGCGGGCCTGATGTGCTTGAATATGTAGACATTGCTGATCCGGTTCCGGCGGAGGGCGAAGTGCTGGTGCGGCTGGAGGCGGCCTGTGTCGCACCGTTCGACTGGAAGCTGCGACAGGGCCTGTTGCAGGCGCATTTCAAGACTGATTTTCCCTTCATTCCGGGGCGCGAAGGTGCCGGCATCGTCGAAGCTGTGGGCACTGATGTTACCGATCTCAAACCGGGCGATCGTGTCAGCGTGCTCGCGGGCGCGGCCAAGGGTGGCATTTATGCGGAAAAGGTCGCCCTGCCCCTCCGCAATATCGCGCTCATCCCCCCTTCCCTTGCGCCGGCGCAGGCGGCGGCCGGGCTGAACGCTGGCATCAATGCGTTGGTTTGCTTCGACATGGCGATGGTGAAACGCGGCGAACGCGTGCTCGTTCATGGTGGCGCCGGCGCGGTTGGCGGCATACTGGTGCAGCTTTGCCACGCCGCCGACGCCCATGTCGCGGCCACCTGCCGCGCCTCCAACAAGGACTATGTCGCCAGTCTCGGGGCAGATACGGCCATTGCTTACGACAACGAAGATTTCGCCACCCTTCGCGACATCGACGTGGTCTTCGACCTGATGGGCGGGGCGGTCCACGACCGCTCCTATGCCGTCATGCGGCGTGGCGGACGGCTCATCTATCTGAACGCCCTGCCGATTGTCGATCGCGGCGCTGAATTCGGCGTCACAGTGACCCTCGGCTACAAGGGGCCTGCCGACGATCCGGAGATGATCGCGAGGGTCGTCGGCATGATGGCGTCCGGCGTCTTCCGGCCACAGGTCTCGTCGACCATGCCGCTGTCGGAAGCGGCGGAAGCGCACCGGCTCATCCAGTCCGGCCAGGTCACGCGCGGCCGGCTGGTGCTGACGATGTAGTCAGCCGGGAAGCACCTCTTCGGTTGCCATCGGATAGTGGAAAATGCCGCCTTCGTATGGCGGGAACTTCTCGAAATCCCTGCGAAGCTGAAGCCTTGCCGGCGAAGCCAGGGCTGCGGTCAGCGCCTCGGCGCTGTCGAACATCACGCGGTTGCGCTGCATATGGTTGGCGCGAAGCCAGGGCAGGCTGCCGCACCAGTCGACGCGCGACATAATCTCGATCGAACGGATGCCGGGGAACTGGCGCATGACCGGCGGGTGGCTCTCGATATAGTTGGAAAGCCAGAGATTGAGGTCAGCCGCGGGGCCCTCGTAATGCACGACGAAGCTGCAGGGCAGACCGGACGTACCGGGCCGAACGACGGGATCGTCGACGGGATACGATCGCGCATAGAAGGCCTGCTGGTTGATCGCCGCATCGCCTAAATCACCGAGCAGACCGGTGCCAACGAGCAGCTGAAGTGGTCCGCCGGCCGACGCAGCGGCCTCCAGATCAGGCAATTCGGCGAAATAGAGCTGGAGCGACAAGGGCGGCGGCGTGCCGTCATCGATGAACCGGTCAGTTGTCGTTTCGGGCGTGAAAATCAACGCCCGTTCGAGGCCGGCAACGCCGGCGAGAAGGGTCCGGAGAGCCGGCAGCGCGGGCTCTGGCAAACCAATCGAATGGCCGGGAGTATTTTCAAAAGAGAGGAAATAGGCAAAGGACATTGGGCTATCAACCATACAATTTCGATTGGGTTTCGGGGGTTCTTTCAGAATGCCGCGACCATCTGATCGGTTATATCCATATCCTTGGTTGCGTTGTCCAACAATCTGTTCACTGCCTTGCGAGCACCGACCGGATCACGCATTCCAACCCCCACTTGACATGCAGGTATTTACCTGCATATTATCCCTCGCATTCGAGAGACACCGATGGACACGGACGAGGTTTTCAAGGCGCTGGGCGACCCGACACGCAGGAAGCTGCTGGATCTTCTCTGTGAGAGGAACGGGCAGACGCTCGGCGAGCTTTGCGAACATCTCGATATGGCCCGGCAATCCGCCACCCAGCATCTCGGAATACTGGAGGCGGCGAACCTGGTGAGCACGGTGAGGCGTGGGCGGGAGAAGCTGCATTTCATCAATCCCGTGCCGCTCTACGAGGTCTATGAGCGGTGGATACGGAGATTCGAACATCAGCGGCTCAGCCTGCTGCACGACCTGAAAAAAGAACTCGAAGGAGAATGACGATGACCAGGGAAAAGACCAGCTTCGTCTATGTGACCTATATTCTCTCGACCCCTGAAAAGGTGTTCGAAGCAATCACCAAGCCGGATATCGCCAAGCGCTACTGGGGCCACGAGAACGTCTCCGACTGGCGGCCGGGATCGAAATGGGAGCACATCCGCGCCAATGACACGCGGACTGTCGAACTCGTTGGCGAGGTCATCGAGGTCTCGCCGCCGGACCGCCTCGTCATCACCTGGGCGAATGCCTCGCAGGCCGCCGATCCCGAGGCCTACAGCCGGGTGACCTTCGCGATCGAGGAGTTCAACGGCGGCATGGTGCGGCTGACCGTCAGCCATGACGAACTCCAGGCCGATAGCGGCATGGCGAAGGGCGTGAAACAGGGTTGGCCCGCCGTGCTCTCCAGCATGAAGTCCTTCCTCGAAACCGGCCAGGGGCTCGACGTCTTCGCCAAGCCGAAATCGGCGGCCTGATCGTAATCCATACATTCCACATCTGGAGAATGACGATGACCAAGCATTTTATCGGCGGCTGCGCCTGCGGCGCGATCCGCTATGAAACCACGAGCCAGCCGATCTTCGAGAACCATTGCCAATGCAAAGATTGCCAGGTACGCAGCGGCACGGGGCACGGATCCTACCTAACCTTCCCCCGGCGCGCCGAGGTGACGATCAAGGGTGAAGTGCGCACCTGGAGGATGATCGCCGATAGCGGCAAGGAAAAGATCCAGGCCTTCTGCCCGACCTGTGGAACGCCGGTCTATCTGACATTTCCGGAGGCGGGGGACTTTATTGCGATCGCCGCAGGTAGCCTTGATAACCCCGCCCTGTTCAATCCGCAGGTGGTTACCTATACAGTTCGCGGCCATGCATGGGATACGCTCGATCCCGCGCTCAAGACATTCGAGAAAATGCCGGGATAGTGCCGCTGGAAAAGGAACCGCAGATGATCGACGCGACGCCATTCAACTATCCCTATGACGGCAATCTGAACCCGGCGGCGACGGCGCTGATCGTGATCGACCTGCAGGAGGATTTTCTCTCCGAGACCGGCTATTTCGCCCTGCAGGGCTACGATCCGTCGCCGCTTCGGGCGATCCTGCCAACCGTCAACGCGCTGATCAAAGCTTGTCGTGCCGCCGGCATGCATATCATCCATACCCGCCAAGGCTATCGCGGCGACATGGCCGACATGACGCCCTACGAGAAATGGCGCCGTGCACAGAGCGGCCTCGAAGGTACCGACGTGCTGCTGCGTTCGGCCAAGGGCTTCCAGATCGTGCCGGAGGTCGATGTCCAGCCTGCGGATATCATCGTCGACAAGACCTGCAACAGCGGCTTCACTTACACCGATTTCGAGCATGTGCTGCGCGCCCGGGGCATCACCCACCTGCTGTTCAGCGGCTGCACCACCGATGTCTGCGTCCATACGACGCTGCGCGAGGCCTGCGACCGCAATTTCCAGTGCCTGACGATTTCGGACGCCTGCGCGAGCGGCGACCAATATGCCCACGCGGCGGCGCTGCACATGGTGACCGTGGAATTTGGCGTCTTCGGCGCGCTGGCGGATTCGAAGGCCGTGCTGGCGGGGCTGGCGAAGCTTGCGGAGAAGTCCGGCTAAAGCATCCGTGCTGTGCTTTTGAAAGCCCCTCATCTGCCTGCCGGCATCTTTCTCTCAACGCCGAACACTACGTGGCAGGCGGCTGCTCTTGTATGCTTTTGACGCCCTTCACCTTCTCCCGGGACCACTGAAAGGCCACGTAGAGCACGGGGATCAGGAAAATACCGACCAGTGCCGCGCCCAGCATGCCGCCGAACACGACTGTGCCGACACCGCGGCGGCTGAGCATGCCAGCGCCTTCCGCAACAACCAGCGGGATGAGGCCGGCAATAAACGCAAAGCTCGTCATCATCACGGCGCGAAAGCGTTCGCGTGCGCCTTCCACAGCCGCTTCCGAGATTCCCAGCCCGCGTTCGCGTCGCTCCATGGCGAACTCGACAATCAGAATGCCGTTCTTCGCAGCAAGAGCGATGAGAACGACGAGGCCGACCTGGGCGTAAATGTTGTTGTCGAGACCGGCGATCTTGAGCGCCAGCATCGAACCGGTGATGCCGGCTGTCACCGACAACAGCACGGCGACCGGGATCGACCAGCTCTCATAGAGCGCCACGAGGAACAGATAGGCAAAGAGCACGGCAAGGCCCAATATGATCGTCGTCTGACCGCTCGCCTCGATCTCCTGGAGCGCGGTCCCGGTCCATTCGTAGGTATAGCCCGGCGGCAGTGTCGATGTGGAAACGTCCTGCATCGCGGCGATCGCCTCGCCCGAACTGCGCCCCGGTGCCGGCCCGCCATTGATCGTCGCACTTGCATAATTGTTATAGCGTACGACGAGCTGCGGCCCGAGAATGAGGCGGACTTCGGCAAAGGCTCTGATCGGGACCATCTGTCCCTTGTTGTTTCTGACGTTGATCTGATAGATGTCGTCGATCTTCGCCCGCGCGGAGGCCTCGCCCTGAACCGTCACCTGCCAGGTTCGGCCGAACAAGTTGAAGTCGTTGGCATAGGCACTGCCGAGGATCGACTGAAGGACATTGAAAACATCCGAAACCTCGATGCCGAGCGTCTGCAATTTCTCCCGGTCGATTTCGAGATAAAGTTGAGGCGTGGCGGCCGCATAGGTCGTGAAGACCCGATCCAGTGCCGGAGCCTGGTTTGCCGCAAACACAAGTCCGCGCGCGACCTGCGCGATTTCGGTGGAGCTGGCGCCACCGAGGCTCAGGAGCTGGTATTCGAAGCCGCCGCCCGTCCCCAGTCCGATGATCGGCGGCAGGTTGTAGACGATCACATTGGCTTCGACGACTTTTTGCAGCTCGAGGCCAAGGGTGGAGATCAGGCCGTTCGCCGAAAGCGCCGGCTCGGTGCGCTCCGCGAAAGGCTTCAGGGTTATTGCGAGCAGGGCCGCGTTCGATTTTACCTGACCGTCAAGCAGGCTGTAGCCGACCACGGACATGACGCCCTGAACGCCATCCGTTTTACGTATGATCTCTTCGATCCGCTTGGTGACGGCATCGGTCCGGTTGACGGAAGCGCCGTCCGGCAGGACGATTTCGCCAAAGATCGCGCCTTGATCCTCCGAGGGAAGGAAGCCCGTGGGCGTCGCGGTGAACAGCCAGCCTGTACCCGCGGCAAGAACGGCCAGCACGACCAGGCCGAGCACGGCGATGCGAACCAGCCGACGCACTATGGACGCATAGCCGTCGCGAGCGAGATCGATGCCCTTTTGAATATAGCGGATCGGGCCGCGCTTCGGGCCCTGATGTGCCTTGAGCAAAACCCCGCAGAGAGCGGGCGAGAGCGTGAGCGCGCAGATGGCGGAAATCACCATGGATACCGACACCGCAACGGCGAATTGCCGGAAGAGCTCGCCGGATATGCCTGGGATGAAGGCTACAGGTACGAACACCGAGAGCAGCACCAGTGTGATTGCGATGATGGGAGCGGTGATTTCCCCCATGGCGCGGCGAGCCGCCTCGGCCGGGGTAATGCTCGGATCCTTTTCCAGATGCGCCTCGACCGCTTCGACCACCACGATGGCGTCGTCGACCACGATGCCGATCGCCAGAACGAGCGCAAGAAGCGATACCGTATTGGCCGAAAACCCCAGTGCCAGCATCACCGCGAACGTTCCAACAAGCGATACCGGCACGGCGATCAGCGGGATGAGCGTCGCGCGCACGCTTCCCAGGAACAGATAGACGACGAGGACGACGAGGATGAAGGCCTCGATCAAAGTCTTGACGACCTCCTGGATGCTCTCCTCGACAAACTTTGTCGTGTCATAGGTGATCTGGTACTCGACACCTTCCGGGAATGAAGGTTTCAGCGTCTCAAGCAGTTTGCCGATCGCCTCGGCGGTGGCGATCGCGTTGCCTCCGGGTGCCTGATAGATGCCGAGGACGGCGGCGGCCGCGCCGTCCTGTCTTCCGATTTGTTCGGACGACTTCGAGGCGAGCTCAACGCGCGCAACGTCGCGGATCCTCACGAACGAGCCGTCGGGATTGGCTCTGAGGACGACACTTTCAAATTCCTGTATGGTCGAAAGGCGTCCCTTGGTCTGAATGGTGAGCTGAAATTGCTGGTCAGGCAAGGCAGGCTGGGCGCCTATGCGGCCGATTGCTGCCTGGATGTTCTGGCTCTTGAGTGCATCGACGATATCCTTCGGGGTCAAGCCGTAGTTCGTAAGGCGTTGGGGGGTAACCCAGATACGCATGCTGTAATCGGACGGCGTCAGGAGTGAGACATCGCCGACACCAGGTATGCGCTTCAGGCCGTCGATAATGTTTATCGTCGCGTAGTTCGACAGGAAAAGCTGGTCACGACTGCCATTCGGAGACGTCAGCGAGATAAGTTGCATCAGCGCCGAGGACTTTTTCTTGACGTTGATGCCCTGAGCCCGAGCCTCCTGCGGAAGTTGCGCTTCGGCGAGGTTGACGCGGTTCTGCACATTGACCGCATTGATATCGGGATTGGTACCGACCGCGAAGCTGACAGTGAGCGTGTAGCTGCCATCGTTGCCGCTTGTCGATTTCATGTAGATCATGTTGTCGACGCCGACGACGCGCGATTCAATCGGCTGGGCCACGGACTGCTGAACGATCTCCGCGCTCGCACCGGGATAGCTGACGGTCACAGAGACCTGCGGCGGCACGATGTCCGGGAATTGCGCTATTGGAATGGAGGCGAGGGCCACGAGGCCCGCGATAGTGATGACCAGTGAAATGACAACCGCAAGCCGTGGCCGATCGATGAAAATCGTGGACAGCATGGCTCAGGAACCCGATTTGACGACGACCGGCTCTACGACCTGGCCGGGACGAACCTTCTGCACCCCCTCGGTGACCACCATTTCGCCCGCCGCAAGGCCCTTTGTTACCGCAAGATCGGCGCCCTGAACCTGCCCTGGCTCAATCCGCCGAACTTCAATCTTGTTGCTCTTGTCGACGACAAGCGCATAAGGACCGGCCTGGTCCATCTGGATCGCCGACTGCGGTACGAGCAACATGGTCTTCGTAGTCCCGCTCTCAACGATGACATTGACGAGTTGGCCATCGATAAGGATGCGGTCGGAATTGGGAAAGGTCGCGCGCACCGGCACCGTGTCGGTGCCTTGATCCACGGTAACGTCGACGAAATTGACTTTTCCGGGTTCGGGATACTGTTTTCCGTCGGCAAGCTGCACCAGAACAATTGCCGCGTTCACATTGTCGCCGAGTTTTCCGGCGCTGCCCAGTTTTTCGCGAACTGCCAGAATTTCGCGCTGGGAGACAGAGAATGTCACGTAGATCGGATCCTGACTGACGATCGTTGCCAGCGCGTCGCTCGACGGACCGACGAAGTTACCGATAGAATATTGCGAACGACCGATGCGTCCCGCGATCGGAGCCCGGATATCGGTATAACCAAGGTCCAGCTTGGCCTTGTCAAGTGCTGCCAGGAGCTGGGAAAGACGTGCCTTGGACTCTTTCTGCTTGGCCGTCGCTACGTCAAGTTGCGCTTTGGGCGCAGCATTCTTCGCAATAAGGGTGTTCAGTCGACCCACCTCGATGTTGGCAAGCTCCAGCGCGGCCTGCTCCGACTCGACGGCACCCTGCGCCTGTGCAAGGGCAGCCTCATACTGTCCCTTCTCCATGACATAGAGAAGGTCGCCGGCCTTGACGTCCTGTCCTTCCGAGAAGCGCCTTTGCTCCAGGAAGCCATCAACACGAGCGCGCAATGTCACCTTGTCTATGGCTTCGACGCGTCCGGTAAAAGAGATGGAAGGCTGAATGTCTTTCGAGACTACCGGCATTACGGTAACGGTCGGCAGTGGCTTGGCTGGCGTCTCTTTTTCCTGCCCTGCCGCGCCAAAGCTCGTAGTCACGGTGACAATGAACACCGCTGCAACGACCAGACCGAAGCAGCTCTCCTTCGTGCTACCACCAACCACACTCAGCCTCCCCTAGCGTGACAAATAACGCTCTCAGGAACCGGTGATTCCCAAGTTATGTCAGGACATGACACTTAGCCTTCGTGGAAAATAACGTCGGCTCAGACTTTTGATGTCAAACACACTCAATCGGTTTGAGTGATAATCCTCTCACGACGCCCTTGGAAAGACAACCGGTATTTGCAGCGCTGCCGGCAACCGATCGTGTGGTGGTTCCCGCCCGACCAGCAATCTCGAGCTGCTCCGGCTCCATCTGCGGAAGCCGTGAACACAACCGGGAAACCGATTGCAAAAAACACCTGGCAATGCCAAATGCGACTGGTGACCCCACAGAGAACGCATTCTTCCTGGGAGAAATACCAACGCATGGGGAAATCCAACTCGTTAGGTCGCGTCATGGCAGTGAGTCAGACAATAGAAAACCCAACTCCCACGGCCGCCATACGCGGTCCGGTTCTCACGTTCACGGGCAACCCCTTCAAGGAGGGATTGGAACATACGATGGTTTACGAGTCAGACGCGATCGTCGCGTTTGGCGGTGGCAAGATCACCCATTTCGGGCCTGCTGCGGACATCCATTCGCAATTGCCTTCCGGCCTGCCGATTGAGAATTACGGGTCCGACTCGCTGATCTCCGCCGGGTTTCTCGACAGCCATGTCCACTTTCCCCAGACGCCGATGATCGGGGCGTTCGGCGCGCAGCTTCTCGACTGGCTCGATGCATATGTATTCCCGACCGAACGGAGATACGCCGACAAGGAATTTGCGAGTTCCGTCGCGAAGGTGTTCCTGCAGGAATGCCTGAAAAACGGCATCACGACGAGTTGCGTCTATTGCACGGTTTTTCCTCAATCAGTCGATGCATTGTTCGAGGAGGCCGAAAGGCTTGGCATGCGGATGGCCGCGGGCAAGGTGCTGATGAACCGCAATGCTCCGGACTATCTTCTCGACACCACCCAGTCGGGCTACGACGACTCCAAGGCCCTGATCAACAAATGGCATGGCCGCAGCCGCCTGATGTATGCGATTACGCCCCGTTTTGCACCGACCAGCACCGCAGACCAACTTGAATCCGCAGGCGTGCTCTGGAACGAACACCCGGATTGCTACATGCAGACGCACGTGTCGGAGAACAAGAGCGAGATTGCCTGGGTGAAGGAACTCTTCCCCGACCAGAAGGGCTATCTCGATGTCTACGATCATCACAAGCTCTGCCGCCCGCGCGCCGTCTTCGGCCACGGTATCCATCTGGACGACGATGAAATGCAATGCATGCATACGACCGGGTCGGCCATCTCGCACTGCCCGACGTCGAATTTCTTTCTCGGCAGCGGCTATTTCAACGTCGGGCGCGCGATGAAGAAGGAGCGCCCCGTGCGGGTCGGCCTTGGCACGGATCTCGGTGCAGGCACATCATTTTCGATCCTTGCGACTCTCAACGAGGCCTACAAAGCCGCCCAGCTCAACAACTACGCGCTGACGGCCGGCCATGCCTATTACATGGCCACGCGCGGCACCGCGAACGCCATGTATATCGACGACAAGGTCGGCAGCATAGCGGTCGGAATGGAGGCCGACATCGTCGTGCTCAACATGAAGTCGACGCCGATTATCAAATACCGGATGGAGTTTGCCAAGGACCTGCAGGAAGCGCTGTTCATTCAGATGACCCTGGGAGACGACCGGGCCGTGCAGGCGACTTACATCGCCGGGCAGCTGCAATACCGCAATGAAGCGTCCGGTGCCACCTGATCTGCCTTTTATCTGGCAAACCTGCGGGCACCCGCCACGCAGAGGATAACCGCGACCGTTACCGCCAGCATGCCCCATGTCACGGATTCGCCGAGCAGGGTGGCAGCGAGCGCCAGGCCGAAGAACGGCTGCAGCAACTGCAACTGCCCTACGGCCGCGATGCCGCCCTGGGCCAGGCCGCGATACCAGAAGACGAAGCCGATCAGCATGCTGAACAGCGAGACATAGGCAAGCCCGAGCATCGCCGGCACTTCGATGCCGGCGAGTGTGATGGGCCGATAGAGGATCGCGGCTGCGATCATCACCGGCAGCGACAACACCAGCGCCCAGGAAATCACCTGCCAGCCGCCGAGCGTGCGCGAGAGTTTCGCACCCTCGGCATAGCCCAGACCGCAGACGATCACCGCCGCCAGCATCAGCGTATCGCCCACGGGTGAGGCCTGCAGCCCCTGCGCCATGGCGAACCCCGCGACCAGTGCGCTGCCCAGGATCGAGAACAGCCAGAAAGCCGGCTTCGGCCGCTCGCCGCCACGGATGACGCCGAAGATCGCGGTGGCCAGCGGCAACAGGCCGATGAAAACGATGGAATGGGCCGAGGTGACATGCTTGAGCGCCAAGGCGGTCAGCAGCGGAAAGCCGACCACGACGCCGAGCGCCACGACCACGAGCGAAACGATATCGCGCCGTGTCGGCCGCTTCTCCCTGAACAGCAGCAGCAATCCGAGGGCCAGCACGCCGGCGATCGCGGCCCGGATCGTGGTGAGGAACACCGGATCGAATTGTGCCACGGCCACGCGGGTGGCGGGCAGCGATCCGCTGAAGATCACCACGCCGATAAAGCCATTGATCCAGCCCGATGTCATGCGGTCCATCATCCACTCCAATATTGCTGCATCCATATCGCGGGAAATCCGGTGGCAATGCCAGAGACAGTCTGATACGGTTTCGCAAAACTGTTATGGTCTGGAGAACAGTACGGATGAGCGAACCTGGCACCACAAGCCCCACCCGCGTGGCGATAGTCATGGCTGTTATTAAGCAACGGATCGCCGGCCGCAGCCTGACGCCCGGCGCCAAGCTTCCATCGGTCCGGGGACTGGCGGCCACGTCAAAAGTCTCGACCTCGACGGTGGTCGATGCCTATGAGAGGCTGGTCGCCGAGGGCACGATCCTGTCGCGGCCGGGCTCGGGCTTCTATGTCGCCAATCACGCCGCACCCTTCACGCTCTCCGAGGTCGGGCCACGACTCGACAGGGCGATCGATCCCTTCTGGGTGTCGCGGCAATCGCTCGAAACCGGGGATACGGGGCTGAAGCCCGGTTGCGGCTGGCTGCCGCCGTCATGGCTGCCGGAGGAAGGCGTGCGTAAATCTCTGCGTACGCTCACCCGCGCCGATGCCCCGGTATTGCTGGCATACGGATCGCCGCTCGGGCTACCGCCGCTCCGCAATCTCATCGCCCGGCGCATGGCCGATCGCGGCATCGAGGCCTCGCCGGAACAGATCATCCTGACCGAATCCGGCATCCAGGCGATCGACCTGCTCTGCCGGCTGCTGATCGAACCCGGCGATACGGTTCTGGTCGACGATCCCTGCTATTTCAATTTCAACGCGCTGCTGCGGGCGCATCGCGCCAAGATCGTCAGCGTTCCCTATACGGCGACGGGGCCCGATATCGAGGCGTTCGCCGAGGTGCTGAAGGAGCATAAGCCGCGCCTCTACGTCACCAATTCGGGAATCCAGAACCCGACCGGGGCGACGCTATCGCCCGTGGTGGCCCACAGGGTGCTGAAGCTCGCCGACCAGCACGACCTCACCATTATCGAGGACGATATCTTCGCCGATTTCGAGCATACCCCCGCCCCGCGCCTGGCGGCCTTCGATGGACTGGATCGCGTCATCCATATCGGCAGTTTCTCGAAAACACTGTCCGCCTCGGCGCGTTGCGGCTTCATCGCCGCCAAATCGGAATGGATCGACGGGCTGACCGACCTCAAGATCGCGACATCCTTCGGCGGCGGCCGCCTCTCGGCCGAACTGGTGCTGAATGTGCTAAGCGACGGCGGCTACCGCAAGCACCTCGAAATCCTGCGCGGTCGGCTCTCGCGGGCGATGTTCGATGTCACCACCCGGCTGAAGGATCTGGGCATCGTGCCGTGGCTGCAGCCACAGGCCGGCATGTTCCTCTGGTGCAGCCTGCCGGATGGCATCGACGCCGCCGATATCGCCCGTGCGGCGCTCGAAAAAGACATCGTCATGGCCCCCGGCAACGCCTTCAGCCTGTCGCAGACCGCGACGAATTTCATGCGTTTCAATGTTTCGCAGACGCTCGACCCATATATTTATGATGTGCTGCGCGAATCCCTGAAGCGTGCGAAACCGAAGGTATAGAAGGCGGGGCGATCGCGTTTGAAGAGATGGCGCTGCGGCTGGCTCCCTCTTCTCCCCAGCGGGGAGAAGTGCCGAGCGCATGCGAGGCGATGAGGGGGCTTCCGGGCGCGGCTTTGGCGCTTCGCGCACCCCCTCATCCGGCGCTACGCGCCACCTTCTCCCCGCTGGGGAGAAGAGGGAGCCAGCACGACTTGCTGAGCCACCACCTTCTCGCTTGACCACTGCATTTTTTCCCGCGCATGATCGGCGGAAGCTTGTTTCACGCCGCGAAATCATATAGTCAGGAAAGAAATATTCCAGACAGGAAATAAAAGGGGAATGGGCATGGCTCTATCGTGGCGTTTTTCAGCTCTCGCTGACCGGCATCGCGCACTCGGGTCGAAACTCGAGGACTGGAGCGGCATGGGAACCGCCTGGACCTACGACAAGGACATCTATCAGGAGCATATCGCCGTCCGCACCAAGGCGGGGCTGATGGATGTGTCGGGGCTGAAGAAGGTCCATCTGGTCGGCCCGCATGCGATCGCGGTGCTCGAATATATCACCACCCGCGACATGACCAAGATTTATCCCGGCCGCTCGGTTTATGCCTGCATGCTCAACGATCGCGGCATGTTCACCGATGACTGCATCGTCTACCGCACCGGCCCGAATTCCTGGATGCTGGTGCATGGCTCGGGCTCAGGCCATGAGGAGCTCGTCAAGCAGGCAGCCGGCCGCAATTGCGCCGTGCTGTTCGATGACGACCTGCATGATCTCTCGCTGCAGGGCCCGATTGCCGTGGATTTCCTCGCCAAACACGTGCCCGGCATCCGCGATCTCAAATATTTCCACCACATGCAGACCACCCTGTTCGGCGCGCCGGTGATGATCTCGCGCACCGGCTATACCGGCGAGCGCGGCTATGAGCTCTTCGTGCGCGGCCAGGATGCGCCGATGGTCTGGGACCGCATTCTCGACGAAGGCAAGGATATGGGGATCATCCCCGTCTGCTTCTCGGTGCTCGACATGCTGCGCGTCGAAAGCTACCTGCTGTTCTACCCCTATGACAATTCGCAGATGTATCCCTTCCCCGACCAGCAACCCGGCGACAGCCTGTGGGAGCTCGGCCTCGATTTCACCGTCAGCCCCGGCAAGACGGGCTTCCGGGGCGCGGAGGAACATGCGCGGCTCAAGGGCAAGGAGCGCTTCAAGATCTTCGGCCTTCTGATCGAGGCCGATGGCCCGACCGATCTCGGCGACGAGGTCTTCCAGGGCGATAAAAAGGTCGGCGTCATCACCTGCACCAGCTATTCCAAGCTCACCAACCGTTCGATGGCGATTGCCCGGCTCGATGTCGATGTCGCCAAGCAGGGCGTGCCCCTCGAAGTGCGCGGCGCCAACGTGAAGGCCAAGGCCATCGCGCATACGATCACCTTCGATGATCCCGAGAAGAAGAAGCGGACGGCGGTGGGTTAGGAGTAGAGTATGCTCGTTCAAGGCATCAAGAGCCGCCCCACCTATCGGGGCATTGCCATCGAGCCGCATGCAAAACGCCACATCATCGCGCTCGAAGGCGAAGGTGCGCTGGCGCTGACCGAACAGAGGCAGGCGCTGACGCCGGAGATCCTGTCGCGCTGCGAGGTACTGTATGTGCCGCGTAGCTCTCGCGGTCAGGATCATGACCTGGCGCTCGCCGCCTTGGGCGCAGATGTCTTCTGGCAGGCGCCGACCATTGCCACGCTGCTCTTCCGGCTGAAGGCGTCGCTGACCAATGCGACCATGGGCACGCGGCTCTATATATCGGGCACCGAAGGGTTCATCGGCCAGGCGATGCAGATCGCGCTCGACCTCGGCATGGATTTCAATTCCATTCCCACCGAGCATCGCGGTTCCCTCGCCCGGCGCGTCCAGTGTGTTCATTGCAAGGGCATCACCGAGAATGTGACCGTGAGCCCGTTCCAGTGCAGCCATTGCGGATTGTCGCTTCTGGTGCGCGATCACTATTCGCGCCGGCTCGCGGCATTCCAGGGCGTCAATATCGATGCGGAGGAACCCGGCACCGCACCCGATCCGGAGGAATTGTTCTCGTGAGCATCAATACGGAAATTCCGGTCCGGGTCGCGAAGATCACACCGGTGGCCGAGACGATCAGGCGCTTCCGGCTGGAGCGGCTGGACGGCCAGCCGATGCCCTATTTCTCGGCCGGTTCGCATGTCGTGGTCTCGATGCATGACGGCGATATCCTGCGCCGCAACCCCTATTCGCTGATGTCGGCGCCTTACGATTCCAGCGCCTATGAGATCAGCGTGCTGGCGGTGGAGAATTCGCGCGGTGGCTCGGTCTTCATGCATCGGCTCGGCGAAGGCGACGAGCTGCGGGTCAGCCAGCCGGTCAATCTGTTTCCCGCCGATCACCGTGGCCGCAAGCATATATTGATCGCCGGCGGCATCGGCATCACGCCGTTCCTGGCCATGATGGCGCAGTTCTCGCGCGACAACATCGCGTTCGAACTGCATTACGCCATGCGGTCGCGCAGCCATGGCGCCTATTGGCGGGAACTGCTGGACGCGTACGGCCCGCAGCACATCAAGACCTATTTCGATGCCGAGGGCGACCGCATCCCGCTCACTGCCATCCTCGATAACCAGCCGCTCGGCACGCATCTCTATGTCTGCGGCCCGGCGGGCATGATCGATGGCGTGTTGCTGGCCGGGCTCGAAGCCGGCTGGCCGCGCGAGAACCTGCATTCGGAACGCTTCCTGGCGCCGCCGCCCGGACAGCCGTTCAAGATCTGGCTCGAACAATCCAGGCTTTCGATCACCGTCGGCGAGCACCAGAGCATATTGGAAGCGATCGAGGCCGCCGGCATCGACGCGCCCTATATGTGCCGTGGCGGCGCTTGCGGCGAGTGCCAGACGTCAGTGCTTTCCTGCGACGGCGAAATTCAGCACAACGACATCTATCTCTCGGACGAGGAGAAGGCGGAGCGCAAGAAGATCATGGTCTGCGTATCGCGCTTCAAGGGCCAGCAGCTGGTGCTTCAACTTTAGGGAACACTGACATGACGATCAAGTTCAAGCAGGAAACGTTCCGGGACGACTTCACCTATCGCAACAGCCCGGCCAATATCCGCCGCTTCCCCTTCCCCTTCGATCGCGACGAATACATGTACTCCGTCAACATGGAGCCGCATGTTCTCGGCCAGCCCAACTCGATCTATGAAAGCCTGATCGACGTCGACGAGCATTATATCGCCGAAATGCATGACCGGGCGCTGGTGCTGAAGGAAGACCCGCTGCGCTGCCAGGCCCTGCCCCACATGATGACGGCGCAGTGGGATACGCTGGAACTCCTGATGGAACAGCAGGCGGCGGGGTATCCCGAGCATTTCACGCTCATTCGCAATGGCGACCAGTGGCGCTGGATCAACCGGCCGCTCGGCATCGACGATACCTTCACCTTCGGCGACCGCGCCACCCTGCCCTACGAGCCGATGGAATACATCACCCGCCAGGCACAGGGCGATTTCTGCATCGTCGATCAGCGCGACGGCAATCTGTGGATGGATGCCGGCATGGTGACCACCCAGGCCGACTGGTCGCTTGATTTCGACATCGGCATGAACTTCATGGAATGGCACGGCCCCGTGCCGCTGGCACACCAGATCGGTGTGTTCGAGCGGGCGCTGAAATTCCTGCTCAACCTGCAGCAGGGCAAGCCGACGCGGCGTTTCAACTGGACGATGACGATCAATCCGCGCCTCGATACGAGCCCGGAAAACTACCACAAATGGGGTCCGGACCGCATGACCGTGACGCCCGAAAATGTGGGCGAAAAGGTGCATCTGCGCGTCGAATTGCAGAGCCTCTGGCGGCTGCCGCGTTCCAATGCCATCCTGTTCGTTATTCGCTGTTATCTGATCAGCATGGAAGAACTGGTGACGGTGCCGAAATGGGCGCGGCGCTTTCCGCGCGTGCTGCGCACTCTGCCGCCGGAACTGGTGGACTACAAGGGCCTGACCCGGTTTCGCGAGACGACGATCGACTGGCTATCGAAGTATGACGACGGCGCGCCGACCAGCCCCGGCATCTGGCCCGATTGACATCAGGGCGCGGGGACCACGGCATATAATCAAAAAGGGAACAGTTCATGAGCAGAGTTGCAGTCATCGGCGCCGGCCCGTCCGGAACCGCACAGTTGCGGGCCTTTCAATCGGCGGCCCAGAAGGGCGCCGACATTCCCGAGGTCGTGTGCTTCGAAAAGCAGGCCGATTGGGGCGGCCTGTGGAATTACACCTGGCGCACCGGCCTCGATGAATTCGGCGAGCCCGTCCACGGCAGCATGTACCGCTATCTCTGGTCGAACGGCCCGAAGGAATGCCTGGAATTCGCCGACTATTCCTTCGAGGAACATTTCGGCAAGCCGATCGGCTCGTATCCGCCGCGCGCCGTGCTGTGGGATTACATCAAGGGCCGGGTGGAAAAGGCCGACGTCAAGAAATGGGTGCGCTTCAACACGCCGGTGCGGATGGTGACATTCGACGAGGCGACGAAGAAATTCACCGTGACCGCGCATGACCGCGTCCGCGACGTGATGTATAGCGAGGAATTCGACAATGTCATCGTCGCCAGCGGCCATTTCTCGACGCCGAACGTGCCCCATTTCGAGGGCGTCGAAAGCTTCGGCGGCCGGGTCATGCATTCGCATGATTTCCGCGATGCGCTGGAATTCAAGGACAAGAACGTCCTGATCGTCGGCCGCAGCTATTCCGCCGAGGACATCGGCTCGCAATGCTGGAAATACGGAGCGAAATCCGTCACCACGACCTATCGCTCCAAGCCGATGGGCTTCAACTGGCCGGAGCGCTTCGAGGAGCGGCCGCTGCTCACCAAGTTCACCGGCAAGACGGCGCATTTCCGCGATGGCTCGACCAAGGACGTCGACGTCCTGATCCTCTGCACCGGCTACCTGCACCACTTCCCGTTCCTGCCCGACAGCCTCCGCTTGATCACCGGCAACCGCATGTGGTCGGACGGACTCTACAAGGGCGTGGTCTCGACGAAGAACCCGCAACTGTTCTTCATCGGCATGCAGGACCAGTTCTACACGTTCAACATGTTCGACGCACAGGCCTGGTATGTCCGCGATATCATCCTCGGCCGCATCAAGCTGCCCGCCGAGGCCGAGCTCAAGGCCGAGTTCGACACGTGGCGCGCCCGCGAGGAAACGCTTGAGGACGCCGAGCAGATGATCTGGTTCCAGGGCGATTATGTCCAGGAACTGATCGACGCCACCGACTACCCCTCCTTCGATATCCAGGCGACCAACAAGACCTTCATGGAATGGGAACACCACAAGGCCGAAAACATCATGGGCTTCCGCGACAACGCCTACCGCTCCCTGATGACCGGCACGATGTCGCCCAAGCACCACACGAAGTGGCTGGAAGCGATGGACGATTCGATGGAAGTGTATTTGAAGAATTGAAAGGCGATGGGGCCTGTCGACAGTCCCACCCGCGACGTCATCCTCGGGCCTGTCCCGGGGATCTGGTGACGTCGGTCAAGCAATCGACGTTGAAGTCTATTTGGACGTCACCAGATGCTCGGCACAAGGCCGAGCATGACGGCGGAGGATTTGGCACAAAACCCCGCCTTCGTAAGACTTTATTATCCATCTTCGCCAATACTTCTCCGATCAATTCCAGCATCGGGCATTGCCATGGATTTTCAAACCAGCATTCTGGGTCGGATGAACGGTTTCCTCTACCAGTGCCGCGCCGACGAAAACTACACGATGCTCGAGATGACCGACGGTATCACCCGGGCCTTCGGCTATCCCGCCGACGAGATCATCGGCAATCGCGTCCGGACGTTCACGTCAATCATGTGCGAGGAAGACGTGCCGCGCATGGATGAGGCCGTGGGCCAGGCACTCGAAACCAGGACCAACTGGTCGATGGAATATCGGCTGCGCCACAATAGCGGCCATTACATCTGGGTGTCGGAAACGGGCGGCGGTGTCTGGGATACCGATGGCACCCTGCTCTATCTCGAAGGCAGCATCATCAACATCGAATCCTTCTACCAGCGGCTCGATGCGCAGACGGCGGAGATGCGCATCACCGCATCCAAGACCGCCGAGATCCTGCATTCGCTACGCTACCTGAAACTGCTCGCCGTCAACGCCGGAATCGAGGCCGCGCGCGCCGGCGCGGCGGGACAGGGTTTCGCGGTGCTGGCCGGCGAAATGCGCAACCTCGCCAACGAATCCGAGGCAACGGCGCGGCAGATCTCGCAGGCGCAGCGCAAGACGGCTTAGAGTGCTTGCTTCGGCGATTTCCCGCTAGCGCAAGTCGTCGACCAGTTCGGGATGCCGGTCGAGCACCTTGATCAATTGAATGGTCGGGCCGCTCGGTTCGATCAGGCCGCGCTCATACTTGTCGAAGGCGCTCTCCCCGACCTTGAACAGGTTGCCGGCCTCTCTCTGCGAGAGCTTCAATTTCGTCCTGACACGGCGGATGGTTGCCGGCGACGGCAGGCCATCTGCCCTCTCCTTCAGGACGCGCAACGCCTGATCCACCACCGCCATGTCCTTGCCGACATGCACGCCTTCACCTTCGCCTGCGGGATAATATCCCGGCAGGTCAACGGTGATACTGTGGCCCTTATAGGTGACCTCGACGGGTCGGACGCCGCGAAACAACGGTTCCCCGGTTTCTGGCGATACCATCTTCATGTCCTGCTGTTCGGCCATCTTATTTCTCCTTGAAGGAAACAAGCGTGAATTCCGTCACGATATCAGCCTGGAATTTGACATAGAGGATGACGTCTCCCGCAGGGACGAAATACACGTCCTGCCAAACCCGATGATCCGCATAGGTCGTCATCGACTTCTGAAACATTTTCGATGTCATGGTCGATATCGTCTCGACAATGCCGTGACGGTCAAAGCCCAAGCCGCAGCACTCAAAAGTGCGGTCGTAGTCAGGGAAAGGTTTTTGGCCGAGTCGAACGCTCTCTTTATGGCTCCGAGATCGTATGTCGGCCGCAACTTCTCCATGACTAACAATGCCACCATTATGGTGGCATTGTCAAGATGAGAGGGTTCACTACGACCGTGGCCGCACCTTCCCCGGATCATAATGCGACAACCCCACCACCACCGCCGGCAGGCGTTTCTGCTGGCCGTCGAGCTTGCCGATTTCAACCTCGGTGCCCGGCTTGGCATACATCGCGTCGATGCGGGCGAGCGCGATCGATTTCTTGAGGATCGGCGAGCGGGTCGAGCTGGTGATCACCCCCACCTGGGCGCGGCCGATATGGATGCAGTCGCCGTGTCCGGCGGGATCGTTGGCATCGATATCGAGGCCGACCAGCACCTGGCGCGGGTTCTCCTTGCGCTTGATCAGCGCGTCGCGGCCGATGAAATCATCGGGTTTGGATTTCAGCGGCACGGTGAAGCCGATGCCGGCTTCGAACGGGTCGGTCTGGTCGGTGAATTCGTAATTGGCGAAGATCAGTCCCGCCTCGATGCGCAGCATGTCGAGCGCCGCGAGGCCCATCGGCTTCAGCCCATGCGGCTCGCCTGCCTTCCACACCGCGTCGAACACGGCGACCGCATCGCGCGGATGACAGAAAATCTCGTAGCCGAGTTCGCCGGTATAGCCGGTGCGCGACACGACGATCGGCGGACCGTTGAAATCACCGATACGGGCGACCGCGAAGCGGAACCATTCGAGCTCGGCGAGTGCCGGCTGACGTGGCGGCGTCCAGATGATTTCCTTCAGGATATCGCGGCTTTTAGGTCCCTGCACCGCGATATTGTGCATCTGATCGGTCGACGAGCGCACCCAGGCGTGGAAGCCCATCTTCTCGGCCTGCTGGCGCAGCCAGATGCCGTTGAAATCGTCGCCGCCGATCCAGCGGAAATTGTTGTCGCCGAGCTTGAACACGGTGCCGTCGTCGATCATGCCGCCATGTTCGTAGCACATCGCGGTGTAAACGACCTGGCCGACGGAAAGCTTGCGGATGTCGCGCGTCACGCAATATTGCAGCAGTGCCTCGGCATCCGGCCCGGTGACCTCGAATTTCCTCAGCGGCGACAGATCGATGACAGCGGCGGCCTCGCGGCAGGCCCAGTACTCGTCGGTCGGACCGTGATCCGTGAAGCTGTTGGGCAGCCAGTAGCCGCGATACTCCGTGAAATCGCGGGTCAGTTCGGCGAGCCGGGGATGAAATCCGGTCTCGCGGGTCAGTTCGGCATCGGCATCGGGCGTCATTCTTGTTGCCACCGCTCGTGTGAATTTCTCGGCACCGGAATAGGTGCGGACGTGGATGTCGGTCGGATTCCAGGCATTGGCCGCGTCGATATCATCAGGACAGGAAGACGAGACGCAGACCAGATCGGTCATCGCCCGCATCAGCACATAATCGCCCGGCCGCGACCACGGCTCGTCGAGATAGAGCTGGTTGTTGTGATCGATTGCCGTGTTGTAGAAATAGTTGATCGCTTCCCAGCCCTTGCGCGGCGCGATGCCATAGGGCTTCAGCACCGCGTTGAAATTGTCGGTGCAGTTGACATGGCCGGGATAGCCCATGTCGTCGTAATAGCGCGAATTGCAGGCGGTCGCGAAGGCATCATGGCGGCCGACCGTATCCCGCACGATCTCGATCAGCGGCTCGAAGTCGCGGTCGAAGGCCTTGGAGGGCAGGCCCGGCATGGGATAGCTGCGGCCGAGAAGCGTGCGCGTGACGGTCGAATCCAGGGCCAGATCGAGCCCCTTGTCGACCTTGCGTGCCGAAAATGCCTGGAAGTCGGTGCATTGCCGGCCCGACACGTCGATGACCTGGATAAACTCGCCGGCGCGGACGAAATAGGCCGACGCCGTCGCCGCCTTGATGCGGATTTCCTGCAGTGAATCCGCCATCGGCTCGGGCAGCAAGGATTCGTAGGAGCGGTCGATCAGGGTGCGCTCGACGCGCATCTCGATCGGTGTGGCGGTGTCCTGGCTATCGGGTGCCATCGCCTCGCCGGGTGCGGCCGCGAGCAGCAGGCCGTCGGCCGATATCGTCAGGCTCGCCTCGGTGCCGGCATTGGAATGCGTGCCGAACAGTCTCAGCGCCCCGGCCTGTGCGAGATCCGCGCCGCGCCGCCTGAGTGCCGCGAGCGTGCGTGCGGCACTCTCATCGCCGGATGACAGGATCGCCTTGATCCCCTCGGCCCCGTTGGTGAACGGGAGCCCAAACCCATGCGCATCGAAGCGGCCGTCCTTGTCGATGAAGGTGACTTCGCAGGGCTGGCAGCCCTCGACGTCGACCAGCGTGATGCGATCCCCTGCCGCGACGCGAATCATCACCGTGCCGCAGCCGCGCACGCGATAGCGCTCCCGGCCGGGTCCGAACGACGGAATGCCAGGACGCAAAATAGTGCTGGGTCGAGGTGCTGCAACCTCTGGATATAGAGCAGACTCCTGCATCGGTCCTCTATGACGCCAAAGCGCCGATCCGCCTCCAAAATGCTGGGATTATTATTCCCCAAAGGCCCGCGCAAAGTAAAGCCCTCTTGACCTGTATGAAATTTAATTCACTGTGGCTTCACACATCCTGCACAGAACAGGCCCGCTAAAGCGCCGCGTGCATGGATGGGATTCGAGGGGAACCGCGCGTTGGCGCGATCGAAAAACGGGGGTTATCAATGTCACAGGTTACACAAGCAGGCATGCCGGCCAGTGAGGCGGACTCAAGCAGTTCGCTGCACCGGGCGCTCGATTGGAAAGGCGCATTCTGGGTCGCGGCCGGCGTGCCGCCGCTGGTCCTGTTCTCGATCGGCGGCATCGCCGGAACCACGGGAAAGCTCGCATTCCTGGTCTGGATCATCTCCATGGTGATGGGCTTCCTGCAGTCCTTCACCTATGCGGAAATCGCCGGCATGTTCGGCAATAAATCCGGCGGCGCCTCGATCTATGGCGCCACGGCCTGGCTGCGGTATTCGAAGTTCATCGCGCCGCTTTCGGTCTGGTGCAACTGGTTCGCCTGGTCGCCGGTCCTGTCGCTCGGCTGTGCCATCGCCGCCGGCTATATCCTCAACGCGCTGTTTCCTATTCCGCTGGCTGATTCGCAGCCGGTGCTCGATTGGATCAAGGCCAATGCAGCATCGCTGACGGCGGACAGCCCGCGCGTCGCGGAGTATATCGCAGCGCATGCCGGCACCGCGCCGGACGCCGCCATGCAGGCTCTGCTTGCGGGTGACGCCGTTACGGCGTTGACGCCGGCGCTGCGCAGCTGGTCGCTGGCGAGCTTCAACATTCCCTATCTCGCAACCGCGAACCTCAACGCCACCTTCTTCATCGGCGGCCTGCTGATGCTGGTCATCTTCGCGATCCAGCATCGCGGCATCTCCGGCACGGCAAGCGTGCAGAAATGGCTGGCGATCATCGTGCTGGTGCCGCTGCTGCTGATCGGCATCTATCCGATCATCTCGGGCAACATCGACAGCGCCAACATCATGGGCCTGGTGCCGCCGACGGCCGCTTACTCCGGTATAGACGGCCTGTGGACGGTCGGCGGCTGGACATTGTTCCTCGGCGGTCTCTACATCGCCGCCTGGTCCACCTATGGCTTCGAGACCGCGGTCTGCTACACGCGCGAACTCAAGGATCCGAAGCGCGACACATTCAAGGCCATCTTCTATTCCGGCCTTCTGTGCATCCTGTTCTTCTTCCTGATCCCGTTCACGTTCCAGGGCGTTCTCGGCCATAGCGGCATGCTGGCGCCGGGTATCGTCGATGGCACGGGCGTTGCCGAAGCGCTGGCGGGTCTCGTCCATGGCGGCAAGATCGTCACGCAGCTTCTCGTCGTGCTGATGATCATGGCACTGTTCCTGGCGATCATGACGGCCATGGCCGGCTCGTCGCGCACCCTCTACCAGGGCGCCAAGGATGGCTGGCTGCCGAAATATCTCGACCACACCAACGAGCATGGCGCCCCAACCCGGGCGATGTGGACCGACTTCGGTTTCAACCTGATCCTGCTGGCGATCGCCTCGGATGTCGCCGGCTACTTCTTCGTGCTTGCGGTATCCAACGTCGGCTACATCATCTTCAACTTCCTCAATCTCAATGCCGGCTGGATCCACCGCGTCGATTCAGGCCACATTGAGCGTCCCTGGAAGGCGCCGACCTGGCTGATTGGCCTCAACACCATCCTCGCCTTCGTCAACGTGCTCTTCCTCGGTGCCGGCGCCAAGGTCTGGGGCTATTCCAACGCACTTTGGGTGGGCTTCATCTTCGCCGCACTCATCCTGCCGGTCTTCGCGTTCCGGCATTACATCCGCGACGGGGGCAAGTTCCCGGCCGGCGCCATGGACGATCTCGGCCTGACCGGCCAGGATCTCGGCGTCAAGAAAGCCGGTATCCTGCCCTATCTCACCCTCGCCGCTGGCCTCGCGATCGTGCTCTGGGCCAACTGGTTCTTCCAGCTCCCGAGCTGATTGGACGGACATGAAAAAACGGCGCCGAAGAAATTCGGCGCCGTTTGCGTTTTGACCGCCCCTCATGCTGCGCCGCCATTCAGGCAGGAACGTAGGTCAACCTGATCACATCCTCGTCAATGCGGTCGCTGGCGACCAGGCGGAGCGGCGGCCGGGGACCGGCGAAGAATGGCTTGCCGCGACCGAGCACGACGGGGTGGAAATAGAGTCGATACTCATCGATAAGACCGAACTCGGTCAGGCTTTGTGCCAGCTCTGGTCCGGAAACCGAAATCTCCCCGGTTAGCTCGGCCTTCAGTCCGCGTACCACCGTCTCCAAGTCATCCTCGATAAGCGTGGCGTTGGGGCCGACCGATTTCAACGAACGCGACACGACCCATTTCGGCTGGCGCCGCCAGGCTGCGGCGAATTCCTGCCGCTCCGGGCTCCACTCAGGACGGTCTTCGTCCCAATAGTGCATGGCCTCGTACATGCGGCGACCGTACACACTGCCGGTCAGGTCGCGCACGTGCTCTATCCAGTGACGAAAGAGCGCGGGACTTGGCGCAGGCAGTTCCATATGGTCGACATAGCCATCCAGGGACTGGTTCATTCCGAAAACGAGCTTTGCCATGCAAGATCTCCATCCCGGTTACGGGTTGATCGGATTCAAGAAGACCCCGCCCCAAACCCCTCCCCACAAGGGGGAGGGGCTTAACCCTCCGCACCGCCTCGATCAGCTCTACGTCCAGCGAGACGCGCCCTTCTCGACCCACACACTGGGCGGAGAGTAGGGGCAGCATTCGTGCCACGAGTTGGCCCCTCCCCCTTGTGGGGAGGGGTTTCGGGGCGGGGTCTTCCTCACTCCACCGTCGTCTCAAGCTCCGTGATATGCACCGCCAGCAGACACCCCGTCGGCGTATGGGAACTGTGCTCGGTTCCATCCTTGAACCACACCATGTCGCCCTTCCGGAACACGGTCCCGTCATTGTCGATCAGCTCACCGTCGAGGATCAGGAATTGCTCGCTGCCATTGTGGCGGTGCGGACGCGAGGTCATGCCCGGCGGCATGCGGTAGACGTGAAATCCGACACCGAGCGGGAACTGCTCGTCGAGCTGCAGGACGCTGTCGCCCATCGTCGCCCCGTCCTCGAAGACGAAGGGCTTGAACTCCGCTGAATAGATATTGGCAACCTTACGCTCCGCCGGATCGACTGGACGCATTTCGCTCTCCTCGCAAACACATTTCTCCACCGGGAGTATCGCGCGAAACAACCGGTTTGCCAATTGCAGGTGAACGGCTTTCAACTTGCAGCGGGCCGATCAGCCCGCATTTGGCCGTGATTGCCTAAATATCAAGCAAATACTGCACGCCACGAAGCAATTCGCCTTCCACTCAAGCACTTCAGCTAAACAATACCCATGCCGCGCAAGCAACGGCAAATTCGACCGAAATCAGCAATTGCGATTTGCGAAATCTTACTGGGAGTGTATTAATATTCCCCGGACGAAAGACGCCGTAATCGGCCATTCACAAGGCCGGAACACGCGCCTCCCAAGCTGCCGCGCCATCCATATCAGACATACGCGCTTCTTGGCCGTCTCAAGAATATGGCGAATGCAGCGTTTTAACGGGAGAGTTCAATATGAGAAGTGCATTGCTTTCTACATTGAGTGCCGGCGTCATCGCGCTTGCAGCCGCCGCCTGTATGGCGCCCGCGGCATCCGCGCAGGCGCCTGAATCGACCGATCCGATCAAGATCGCGCTGTTCGACTGGACCAGCGTCAACCTCAACGCCAAGATCTATGGCGGCATCCTGGAAAAGCTCGGCTATACGGTCGAATATCCGACCGCCGATTATCTCTCGAGCCTGACCACGGGGCTCACCAACGGCGACCTGACCGTCGGCATGGAATTCTGGGCAACGACCGCAGGCGAGGCCATGGCCGCATCGGACGCGACGGGCCAGACCGAAAATCTCGGTGCCCTCGGCCCCAAGGCCAAGGAAGAATGGTGGTATCCCGAATATATGAAGGAAAAATGCCCCGGCCTGCCGAATTGGGAAGCGCTGAAGGACCCCAAATGCGCCGAGGCCTTCTCGACGGCCGAAACCGCGCCGAAGGGCCGCTATCTCGGCGGACCGGTGACCTGGGAAGGCTTCGACGATGAGCGTGTCGTCGCTCTGGGCCTGCCATTCACGGTCATCCATGCCGGCACCGATGCCGCGATGTTCGCCGAACTCGACTCCGCCTATCAGCGCAAGGCGCCGATCATGCTCTGGGTCTACTCGCCGCATTGGGCGCCGGCCAAGTACAAGGGCGAATGGATCGAATTCCCCGAACATGCCAAGGAATGCTACACGGATCCGAAATGGGGCTCCAATCCCGACGCAAAGTATGACTGCGGCAAGCCGCATGGCGACATCTTCAAATATTCCTGGGCCGGCATGAAGGACAAGTGGCCGGTCGCCTACAAGGTCGCCAAGGCCTATACGATCGACACCGCCGTGCTCAACAAGATGAGCGGCGAGATCGACCTCGACGGCAAGACCCCCGAGGATGTTGCGGCCGAATGGATCGCGGCCAACGAAGCGACCTGGAAGGCCTGGGCCAAGTAAGCCCGTCACCGGAATGACGGCGGCTCTGTGCCTCGCGCATGGAGCCGCCCTCCAAGGCAATAGTTTCGGGGAACGTGCATGAACAGTATTGCCGATGTGAGCGTTGCGGCACCCTTCGATGCGGCACGCGAACAAAAGCCCATCAAACTCGCCTGCCGCAATGTCTGGAAAGTCTTCGGGGCCGGGGCGCGGCAGTTCATCGAAACGCGCGATGGGCGGGCGAGTGCCGAGGACATCGCACAGGCCGGCCTCGTCGGCGCTGTCCGCCGCGTCGATCTCGAGATCCGGCAGGGCGAGATCTTCATCATCATGGGGCTTTCGGGTTCCGGCAAGTCCACCCTGGTGCGCTGCATGTCGCGGCTGATCGAGCCGACCTATGGGAAGGTCGAGTTCGAGGGCAAGGACCTGCTCAAGGTCTCCGATGCCGAACTGATCGAACTCCGCCGTCATCGCATGGGCATGGTGTTCCAGAACTTCGCCCTGCTGCCGCATCTCAACGTGCTGGAAAACATCGCCTTTCCCCTGAGCATTCAAGGCATGGGCAAGGCCGAGCGCGAGAAGCGGGCGCGTGAAGTCATCGAACTGGTCAGCCTGAACGGCCGCGAGCACTTCTATCCGCGCGAACTCTCCGGCGGCCAGCAGCAGCGCGTCGGCATCGCCCGCAGCCTGGCGACCAAGCCCGAGATATGGTTCCTCGATGAGCCGTTCTCGGCACTCGATCCACTGATCCGGCGCGAAATGCAGGACGAACTGATGCGCCTGCAGGCGGTGCTCAACAAGACCATCGTCTTCATCACCCACGATTTCGACGAGGCGATCCGGCTCGCCGACCGCGTCGCCATCATGAAGGACGGCGAGATCATCCAGATCGGTACGCGGGAGGAACTGGTGATGCACCCGGCGACCGATTACGTCGCCGAATTCACCCGCGACGTGCAGCGCGCCAAGGTGGTGTCCGCCCATCGCCTGATGCGCGCCGCCAGCACATCCGACCATGGCGGCAATGTCACGCCCGAGGCCCGCATCGCCAGCTTTTCCCAGGCAATCGTCACCGCTGGCAAGCCTTTTGCGGTGGTCGACAAATCAGGCCAGCTTCTCGGCGAAGTCACGCCGAACGCCGTGATCGACCTGCTTGCGGGCGTGGAAGAAAAAGGGAGTGGGAATGGCGCTGCTCGCCTCTGACGCCCGTTCGGTCGAACAGCGGCCGGTACAGAAATGGCTGGTCATCTGGGCCGCGGCGCTCGCAGCCGTACTGCTGCTTTTCCTGTTCCGCGACACCCTGCCCGCGGCCGTCCAGTATCCGGCCTCACTGGTGATCCCGGTCGCCGATTGGGTGACGGCGGTCATGGTGTGGCTGAAGACCAATATCAGCTGGCTGACGCGGTTCATCACTACAGTCTTCAACGTGCCGCTCGATTTCGCGCTCAATCTCTTCGCCAAGAATTTCAAGATCGGCCGTGGCCTCGAGGCGATCACCCTGCCCCGGCTGTCCTGGGTCGGCATCTGCGCCGCAGCCTTCCTCGCGGGCCGCGCCTTCGGGGGCAATAGGCTGGGCTTTCTGGTTGGCGGCTGCTTTCTCTATATCGCGCTGTTCGGCAAATGGACGAGCGCGATGCTGACCCTCGGCCTGATCTCGATCGCCGTTCCGTTCTGCATTATCGCCGGCCTGTTGGTCGGCATCATCGCATGGCGCCGGCCGATCCTGAACCGGGTGCTGATCTCGCCGGCGCTCGACCTGATGCAGACGATCCCGACCTTCGCCTATCTCATCCCGATGTTGCTGCTGTTCGGCAACAGTCCGGTCTCGGCGATGATCGCCACCGCGATCTTCGCCACCCCGCCGATGGTGCGCGCAACCATGCTCGGCCTGTCGCGCGTGCCCTCCGAGATCGTCGATTTCAGCGACATGGCGGGCTGCACGAAACGCCAGAAGCTCTGGCGCGTGATGATCCCCTCCGCCCGGCCGACGCTGATGGTCGGCGTCAACCAGGTGATCATGCTGGCGCTCAACATGGTCATCATCGCCTCGATGATCGGCGCCGGCGGCCTCGGTTACGACGTGCTTCTGGCGCTCCGGGCACTCAAGGTCGGCGAGGCCATGGAGGCAGGTCTCGCGATCGTCGCACTCGCCATCGCGCTCGATCGCCTCAGCCAGGCCATGGCGACGCGCCAATCCACCGCAAGCACCGACGAGGCCGATGCAAGGCCGTTCTGGCGCCGCTACCCCAACCTGTCGCTCGCTATCGCGCTGCTCGTGGTCACCACGGTCCTCAGCCTCTATATCCCCGCCTTCGTCCAGCTGCCGAAATCGCTGACGCTGAGCACCGCGCCGATCTGGAAAGCCGCGCTCAATTGGGTGACAATCAACCTGTTCGACGTGATCGAAGTGTTCCGCGTCACGCTGATCCTCTACGTACTCAATCCTATCAGGGCCTTCTGCGAGAACTTCCCCTGGCTCGGCGCGGTCTTCCTGCTGGGCCTCGCCGGTTTCCAGCTCGGCGGGCTGAGGCTGGCCCTGACGCTTGCGGTACTGACCGCCTTTTGCGCCGTCACCGGTCTCTGGGAAAAGACCATGGCCACGGTCTATCTCTGCGGAATCTCGGCCTTCATCGCCTGCCTGATCGGCGTGCCGATCGGCCTGATCGCCTCCCGCAACGATCGCTTCGAGCGCCTCGTCACGCCGCTGATCGACACATTGCAGGTCCTGCCATCCTTCTGCTTCATCATCCCCGTGGTGATGCTGTTCCGGGTCGGCGACGTGACCGCGATGATCGCCACGGTCGCCTTCGCCGTCGTGCCCGCCATCCGCTACACCAATCACGGCATCAGGCAGGTCTCGCCCTCGCTGATCGAGGCGGGGCTGGTTTCCGGCTGCACCAGGCGGCAGATGTTCTGGCGGGTGCAGCTGCCCCTTGCGCTGCCCGAAATCATGCTCGGCATCAACCAGACGATCCTGATGGCGCTCTCGATGATCATCATCTGTGCCATGATCGGCACCCGCGACCTCGGCCAGGAAGTGTTCATCGCGCTCTCAAAAGCCGATTCAGGGCGCGGCATCATTGCCGGCCTCGCCATCGCCTTCATTGGCATCATCGCCGACCGCCTGTTCAACGCGCTGAGCAACCGGAGCAAGGTGCGAGGCTAGAGCCCATCATGCTGCTTGAGGAAATCGGAGACTGTCGCGAGGCAAAGCGCCTTTTGCTCGACATGCGGCATGTGGCTCGAGTCCTCGAACAGGACCCACTTTATGCCGGGCACGTTCTCGACATAGGGCCGCACCACTTCGGGCGTCGCCTCGTCGTGCCGGCCGGAGATCAACAGCGTCGGCGCCGTGATCCGTGACAGCCGATCCTCGATGGTCCAATCCTTCATCGTGCCGATGACATGGAATTCCGTCGGCCCGTTCATGTTGCGATAGACGGTATTGTCCTCGTCCATGATCGCGAAGGTGCGCACCACCTCGGGCGGCCAGGGGCTGACGCGGCAGACATGCCGATCATAGAACACCCGCGACGCCGCGACATATTCCGGGTCGGTGATCGTGCCCGCGTCCTCATGCTTCAGAAGCGTCGCCTGCACATCATCAGGCAGGTCGCGGCGCAACCGGTTGGCCTCCGCCACCCAGGTCCGCATGTTGGCGGGCGAATTGGCGATGACCAGCGCCTTCAACCCCTCGGGCTGGCGCACCGCATGTTCCGCGCCCAGCATGCCGCCCCAGGATTGGCCGAGATAGGCATAACGATCCTTGATGCCGAGATGGGCGAGCAGCGTGTCGAGCTCTTCGAGGAACAGGTCCACGGTCCAGAAATCCGGCCCCTTGTCGGGAAGCCGGGTGGAATTGCCATTGCCGAGTTGGTCGTAATGAATGACCGGCCTGCCATCGAGGGCCGAGATATCCTTGAAGGAATCGACATAATCATGGGTGCAGCCCGGCCCGCCATGGGCGACGACCAGCGGCAGCAGGGCCGAATCCAGCGATCCCGTGACGCGATACCATGTCTGGTAATCACGGAATGGCACATGACCCTCTGTCGTCGCGATCGATCCCACCATCTGTCTCCATCACTCAAAAAGCATGGTGGAAACATAGCGCCGTAGCACCAAGCGCGGCAGCTATCATAAGTAATAGGGTGCGTCGTCGAGCAGGCGGTAATGGGCGGCGCGCACCACGGCCTGGGTGCGGTTCTTGGCGCCGAGCTTCCGCGAGGCCGCATTGAGATGCATGACCACAGTCGGCACCGACCGGTTGATGATCCGCGAAATCTCCTTGGCTGACAGGCCCTCGGCCGAATGACGCAGGCATTCCCGCTCCCGCTCGGTCAGCCGCATGGAGGTGCAGCTATGGGCATCGCGATCGAAGACAGGATAGGCGGTTTCATGGAAGACATGGGCCAGCAGGCTGAAATCGGCGAGCGTCTCGCCCGCCTCGCGTTCGAAATCCCGCTTGTCGCCCAGCCTGAGCCCGGTGACCGTCGCATAATCGCCGCGCGGCATATGCACCGGCACGGTCACGCCGCAGGACATGTCGCGTTCGTGCAGGTAGCGCGCCACCGGCGCGGTCGCCTCGGTCATGAAGCGGTTGATCAGCGTCCCGGCATCGCGATCGTAGTTCCAGAAGAACGGCGTCGTCGTCCGCAGCGCCAGCTGCTGCACCGGATCGATACGGAAATAGCCCCGCTCGCACCAGTATTCATGCATGTCTTCCGAGATGTTGCGCAGCTTCAGCAGCGACGGGATCATCAGCTCGCCCGCGAGATCATAGGGCACTGGCGTATAGTCATAGATCAAGGCATCGAAGCCGAGCTGCTTCATCGCCTCGAATGCCTGGTCGATCCGCCCTTCAAGCGTCGGCTCGGCCGAAAACCGCTGTCTGATCTCACCGATCTCGTCAAGCATCAGGTCATCCCGTCCGGCCTGTAACTCAAGGCGCCAAGCCGCTATCCTATCACTTCTTATAGCTGGCGCGGAACTGTCAATCCGCTAAAAATTAGCCATGCTCAAAAGATGAGCAAGCAACAATCCGTGACCGGAGAGCACCATGTGGCGTGAGATCGAGCCGGACGACAGGATCGTGGTGGATGTCGATGGCTACAAGGTCGTCGCCTATTCCTTCGGTACCGGCGACGAGGTCGTGTTCTGCCTCAATGGCGGTCCGGGCCTGCCCTGCGATTATCTCCGCGAGGCCCATTCCTGCCTCATCGACCAGGGCTACCGCGTCGTCGCCTTCGACCAGCTCGGCACCGGCGCCTCGGACCGGCCGACCGATCCGGCGCTCTGGACGATCGGCCGCTATGTCGAGGAGACCGAGACCGTGCGCAAGGCGCTCCACCTCGGCAAGGTGCATCTGCTCGGCCACTCCTGGGGCGGCTGGCTCGGCATCGATTATGCACTCACCTACCCCGAAAATCTCAAGACTCTGATTCTCGAGGACACCGTCGCCGACATGCCGCATCTCATTTTGGAACTCGAACGCCTGCGCGCGGCGCTGGGGTCCGAAACGGTCGCGATGATGCAGAAACACGAGGCGCGCGGCACGATCAACCATCCGGAATATCTCGCGGCGATCACCATCCTGAACTATCGCCACGTCTGCCGCCTGCCGGAATGGCCGGCTCCCGTCATGCGCTCGCTCGACGATTGGAACATGGGTCCCTACGGCACGATGCAGGGGCCGAACGAATTCCTCTATATCGGCAATCTCAAGGACTGGAACCGCATCCCCGATCTGCCCCACATCACCATGCCGGTATTGATTGCCTGCGGCGCCCATGATGAACTGACGCCGGCCTGTGCGCTGCGCATGAAACTCAACCTGCCGAATGCCGAATTGCAGGTTTTCGAACATTCCAGCCACATGCCCTTCTATGAAAATCCCGGTGCATATTATCCTGCGCTGATCGATTTTCTCCAGCGGCACAGGACCGCCAGATGATCCAAGAGCCTCTTGCATTGAAATGGAACCGGTTCTGTTGGCTCAAGCGGAGTCGCATGTTTGACCGGCCGGCGCGTGCCGTAGCCAAAGCATACGGCCAAGCCGGCCGGTCAAAGAGGCGGCCCGCTTCAGCCAACCCGAAGGGCCGGGCATCTTTCCGCCAGGATCAGAGGCGATCGGCTCGGCCGTACATCCGGGTACGACCTTCGCCAATCGCCCCTGCCCTGACGAAAACCTGCTCCGGCAGAACCGGCTCCATTTCAATGCAAGAGGCTCTAAGCCAGACAACGACCCTGATCGGAAAGGTGCGCATGAATGCACCGCTATAGGTTCGTCCTGTTTCGGCCGTTGCAGTTCCTGCCGGTACTGTTCGGCATCAGCGTCATCACGTTCATTCTGGTGCGGCTGATCCCTGGCGATCCCGCCCGCGTGCTGCTCGGCGCGCGTTCGACGCCTGCGGCGATCGCCAATATCCGCGCCCAGTACGGCCTCGATGAGCCGATGTGGCTGCAATATTTCTATTTCCTGCAAAATCTCGGCAAGGGCGAGATGGGCAAGTCGATCCTCTACAAGATCGACGTCCTCAAGCTGGTCGCCACTCGCATCGAGCCGACCCTGACGCTGGTGCTGGTCAGCGTATTGCTGTCTATCCTGATCGCCGTGCCGCTTGCGGCGATCTCGGCGCGCGCAAACGGCCGTTTCGCCGATCACGCCATCCGCATCGTCTCGACCATCGGCATCGGCTTTCCGCCGTTCTGGCTGGCGCTGATGCTGATCATATTGCTGTCGGTGAAGATGGGCATCTTCCCCGTCTCTGGCTACGGCAACTCGTTTTCCGACAAGGCGGCACATCTCGTCCTGCCGAGCCTGACGATCGCGCTCTCGCTCTCCGCCGTGCTGACCCGATCTCTGCGCGCCGCGATGATCATCGAGCTTCAATCGGACCTGGCGACGGCCGCGCGGGCGCGCGGCATGCCGGAAAGCATCGTCTTCTGCCGCCATGTGCTGCCCAATTCCATCGTGCCGACGATCAACCTGCTGGCGGTCAATATCGGCTGGCTGATCGGCGGTACCGTCGTCGTGGAAACCGTATTCGCCATTCCCGGCATGGGCCAGCTGCTGGTCCGGGCGATCTTCTCGCGCGATTACATGGTCGTACAGGGCGTCGCCATGGTCTTCGCCTGCGCCACGGTTCTCGTCAATTTCATCGCCGACATCCTCACCGTCACCGTCGATCCGAGGGTGAAGATATGACGGCGGCGGCGATCGGCAGGACCACGACTGGCAAACGTTGGCTCGGCGGCAACACGACGCTCGCCATCGGCGCGGCGCTGCTGGCACTCTTCGTGCTGATGGCGATAGCAGCGCCCTGGATCGCGCCCTATGATCCGATCCTGCAGAATGGCGATGTCCGGTTGATGGCGCCATCGTGGGCGCATCCCTTCGGCACCGACAATTTCGGCCGCGACATTCTCTCGCGGGTCATGTGGGGCGCGCGCATCGACCTGCAGATCGCGGTGATCGGCGTCGTTTTCCCCTTCCTCATCGGCACGCTGATCGGCACCTGCGCCGGCTTCTTCGGCGGCATTGTCGATATCGTCTTCATGCGGCTGATCGATATCATCCTCGCCTTCCCCTTCCTGGTGTTGATGCTCTCGATCATCGCCATTCTCGGCCCCGGCCTTTCGAGCTTTTATATCGCCATGGCGCTGGTCGGCTGGGTGTCCTATGCGCGGCTCATCCGCGCCCAGATGCTGGTCGTGAAAACCAGCGACTACGCGGTCGCCGCCACCAGCCTCGGTTTCAGCCGCAGCCGCATCATGTTCCGCCACCTGCTGCCCAACGCGATATCAGGCTCGATTGTCTTCTCGATGTCGGATGCAGTTCTCGTCCTGCTCAATGGCGCCGCAATCAGTTATCTCGGGCTCGGCATCCAGCCGCCGATCGCCGAATGGGGCGTGATGGTAGCAGAGGGCCAGAGCTTCATCACCACTGCCTGGTGGATCACGCTGTTTCCCGGCCTCTCGATCGTCGTTCTGGCCTTCGGCTTCAGCCTGCTGGGTGATGGCCTCGGCGAACTGCTCGGGGTCAAGGAATGAGCGGCCCGATCCTCTCCATCCGCGACCTGACGGTCGAGGCCCGCCTCGATGGCGAGGTGCGGACGCTGCTCGATGCCGTATCGCTCGACCTCAACCGTGGCGAGATCCTCGGGCTGGTCGGCGAAAGCGGTTCGGGCAAGAGCATGATCTGCCGCGCGCTGGTGCGACTGCTGCCGTCGCGTGCGATCTCCATCACCGGCGGCTCGGTCATGCTCGGCAGCCGCGACCTCACCAGGCTCAACGAGAAATCGATGCAGGCGGTGCGCGGCGGCGAGATCGGCATGATCTTCCAGAACCCGACCAGCCATCTCGATCCGGTGATGCGCATCGGCGACCAGGTGGCGGAGGGCATCCGCTATCACCAGAATGCCGGCCGCCGCGCAGCCAAATCAGCCGCCATCGAAATCCTCCGCCAGGTCGGCTTTCCCGATCCCGTCAGGCAATACGAAAACTACGCGCACGAATTCTCCGGCGGCATGCGGCAGCGGGCGATGATCGCGGTAGCACTCTCCTGCAACCCTGATATCCTGATCGCCGATGAGCCGACAACAGCACTCGACGTGACCATCCAGGCCCAGATCCTGCAATTGCTCATGGACCTCCGCCATTCCAAGGGCCTGTCGATCATCCTCATCACCCACGATCTCGGCATCGTCGCCCAGACCTGCGACCGGATCGCGGTGCTACGTGCAGGGAAGCTGCTGGAGATCGGCCCGAAACGGCAGGTGCTTTCGGCGCCGAAGGATCCCTATACCATCAGCCTGCTCAAGAGCCATCCCTCGATGCCGGAGGAAGCGGATTTATCGCAAAGCGAGCCACTCGCTCCCTCTTCTCCCCAGCGGGGAGAAGGTGGCCTGCAAGGCCGGATGAGGGGGGCGCGAAGCGCCAATGCTGAGCAAGAACACCCCCTCATCGCCTCGCATGCGCTCGGCACTTCTCCCCGCCGGGGAGAAGAGGCACCTGCGCTTGTCGGGACTGTACCAACCCGTCCCCTCCTCGAAATCGACGACCTCTATGTCCGCTTCCCCGCCCCCGGTCTCGGCCTCTTCGGTACCCGAAAACCCATCGCGGCCGTCAATGGCGTCAGCCTGCGGATCATGCCGGGCGAGAGTGTCGGCATTGTCGGCGAGAGCGGTTCGGGTAAAAGTACGCTCGCCCGTGCCATACTCGGCCTGACGCCGCTGAGCGGCGGCCATATCACTTTCGAGGGCTCCGACCTCGCCCAGCAGCGCAGCCGGACGCTGGCGCGCATCCGCACCGAGGCGGCCATGGTGTTCCAGGATCCCTACGGCGCACTCAATCCGCGACTGACGATCGGCGACATGATCGGCGAGGTGCTGAAGGTACAGAACAAAGTGCCTCAACACCAGATTCCGGAACGCATTGGCGAACTGCTCGACCTCGTTGGCCTCGACCGCGAATTTGCCACCCGCAAGCCGCGCAGCCTGAGCGGCGGCCAGTGCCAGCGCGCCGGCATTGCCCGTGCGCTCGCGGTCGATCCGAAGCTTGTTATCGCAGATGAATGCGTCGCGGCCCTCGACGTGACCATCCAGGCGCAGATCATCGACCTCTTCCGCGATCTCAAGACGCGGATGAACCTGACGCTGATCTTCATCGCCCATGATCTCGCCATCGTCCGCAATCTCTGCGAACGCGTGGTGGTGATGTATCGCGGCGAGATCGTCGAGGAAGGCCGTTCCGATGCGGTCTTCGCTCATCCGCAACATGCCTATACCAAGGCCCTGATCGGTGCCATTCCGGACATCAATCCGGACAAGCCGCTGCTGGCCGATGCCTCCGCCCACCAATTGATGCCTGCCTGACAACAACAAAGGGAACGAGACCATGAAAAACAGATGGATGAACTTGAGCGTGGCAACCGTGCTGGCCATGCTGACGCTGGGAACCACGATCGCCGAAGCCGCCGGCACGCTGACGATCGGCCGCCGCGAGGATTCGACGACATTCGATCCGATCAAGACGGCGCAAAACGTCGACAACTGGGTGTTTTCCAACGTCTTCGACGTGCTGATCCGCGTCGACAAGACAGGCACCAAGCTCGAGCCGGGACTGGCCGAAAGCTGGACCGTCTCCGGGGACGGCCTGACCTATACGTTCAAGATGCGCGACGCCAAGTTTTCGGACGGCTCGCCGATCACGGCGGGCGACGCGGCTTTCAGCCTGCTGCGCATTCGCGACAACAAGGGCTCGCTGTGGAGCGACAGCTACAAGGTGATCGACACCGCCGAAGCCTCCGACGACAAAACGCTGGTCGTCAAGCTGAAGAACCCCTCCGCGCCGTTCCTGTCGACGCTCGCTTTGCCCAACGTCTCGGTGCTTTCGAAGAAGGCGGTCGAAGCCGGTGAAGATGCCTTCGCCGAATTGCCGACGGCATCCTCGGGCGCCTTCATCGTCAAGGAATGGCGCCGCGGCGACCGGGTCATCCTCGAAAAGAACCCGAACTTCTGGCAGGCGGATCGCGTCAAGCTCGACGGCGTCGAGTGGATTTCAGTGCCCGACGACAATACCCGCATGCTCAACGTCCAGGCCGGCGAACTCGATACCGCGATCTTCGTGCCCTTCTCGCGCGTCGAGGAACTGAAGAAGGATCCCAATCTCCACGTCCTGATCGACGCCTCGACCCGCGAGGACCACCTGCTGATCAACCATGAGCACGGCGCGCTTGCCAAGAAGGAAGTCCGCCAGGCGCTCGACATGGCCATCGACAAGAAAGCGCTGGTCGACACCGTGACCTTCGGCCAGGGTACCGTCGCCAATTCCTACGTCCCGAAGGGCGCGCTCTACTACTACACCGACAACCTGCAGCGCGCTTACGACCCTGAAAAGGCCAAGGCGATGCTGGCTGAAGCCGGTGCTTCCGATCTGACGCTCAACTATGTCGTCCGCGCGGGTGATGAAGTGGTCGAGCAGACTGCCGTCCTGCTGCAGCAGCAGTTGGCCAAGGCCGGCGTCACCGTCAATATCAACAAGGTCGATCCGAGCCAGGAATGGGACATGCTGGTCGCCGGCGATTATGATGTCGGCGTCAATTACTGGACCAACGACATCCTCGACCCCGACCAGAAGACCACCTTTGTCGTCGGCCATGACAGCAACAACAACTACATGACCCATTACAAGAACGACAAGGTCAAGGACCTGGTGGCCGCCGCCCGCCTCGAACTCGATCCGGCCAAGCGCGAACAGATGTATGTCGAGATCCAGAAGATGGCCAAGGACGACGTCCATTGGATTGATCTCTATTACAGCCCCTATATCAACGTCGCGCGCAAGAATATCGAGAACTTCTACCAGAACCCGCTCGGCCGCTTCTTCCTCGAAGACACGGTGAAGAACTGATAACAAGGTCCGATAATCGGATCTGTATCCAGATCGACAACGCCCATGCCAATCAAACCTTGGCATGGGGATTAAAGCCTCGATCATCTTGCTTGGCGACGGCATCTCCAGCCGGTCAGCCGTAGGCGCCGGATCGCACCGCTTCCAGATACTTCAAGACCTCATCCGGCTTGTCTTCCGTCACCAAGTCATACGCGGTCTTACCTGCCCATCCGGGGATCGGTTGCTGCTTGAACCAGATGCTGGCCTTATGCTCATCGCCAGCCATCTCGGCCGCCATCGTGAGGATGCGGAAGATTGGACTGGGCGTAACATCCATCTTTAATGCTCCCGATCTAGGTAACAAAAAACTAGTGTTCAGCTCTGTAAAACAACACCCGGCCTGCGGGGATCAGTTGCAGCAGATAGTCGAAATCGCTCACATTCGCCGTCAGCACCGTGAAACCCAGTTTCTGGGCTTGCAGGAACAGAACGCAATCCTGAAGCGCGCGTAGACGCGCATCCTTCTGATATCCCTGGAGCCGGCACAACATGCCGGAAACCAACGCCGCTCTCGCCAGCACATCGGCATCAGGCGTGAAAATGCGACTCCGCGACATGTTATCAATCGTAATGCCGATCTGCCTCAAAGCATCTTTTGTGCCGGGATGCCTGGGATCAAGAGCGCCCGCAGCATGCATCAGTTCCTGAATGGCGACGGTTGAGTGATTGCCTAGCCGCACATTCAGGAGTTCGGCAACTACATCGGGCATGCGTCCATGCAGAGCATCTATATAGACGCAAGTATCGAGCAGAAGCTCTTGCCCGGCCTGAGCAACGTCGCCACTAAACGGCAGCTCGCTATCGTCTCTACGCGCCAAAGTCCGGCCAGGGTCGAACCTTGCCCAACGTATCAGCGTATCGAAATTGACAACCGGCAACTCAGAATCCGAGCTTTATGCTAGGATCTACCGTGCCTCGTACTTTACGTAAAGTCTCCCCGTAATTGTCATCGAGCGCGACATTTGCCAATGCGAACTCGATCAAATCTGTATCGGCGTCAATACCCGTTTGCCTCTTTGCTTGCTCCACCAGCGCCGGGCTGATGCGGCCGCCAATGCGCTTGCTCTTCTCACCCAGCAGGCCCGACTGCTCAGCGGCCTTCATCACCGCTTCAAACCGAGCGCTGCCTACAGTCATGAATTCGCCAGTCTTAGCATTCCGAGTAATAGTTCGCTGCCGTTTTACGGTCTGCTCTTTTGCGGTCTTGGCCATCGACATGATTCCCTGTCAGACGTTTTTCCATTTCGTCCAACATAACATACTGAGAGCAATTTTCAAGAAACCTCACCGCAAAAACAAAAGAGCCCGGTGCGGGAGGAGGTGCACCGAGCTCTTGATTATGACCAGCGGCTGGGAGGAGGAGTGCCGATGGTCCCGAAGCTGATCGGGAGGAGGATGATCAGCTTCAAAATCAATATAATGCTGCGCCGCACAATATTCAAGTGATTATTGTGCGGCGCATTTATACTTTCGTCTAATGCTCTTTCAAGGCGCGCTCGAACAGGCGCGACAGCCGTTCGGCGAATAGTCGGGGATTGGAAGGCTTGTCGCCGTCCAGTATCCGCGCCTCGTCGAGCAGCAGCCATGCTGCATCACTGCGCAGCGCCTCGTCGCCCTGCCCCGCAAGTGATTGGATCAGCTCGCTATTCGGATTGATCTCGAGCACCGGCTTTTCCGCCGTCTGCAGCCGGCCGGCGCCCTGCAGGATACGCTCGAGCTGGCGGTCGAGCGCCTGGTCGGACGCGACGAGGCAGGCGGCGCTGTCGGTCAGCCGCGAGGAGACGCGGACATCGGCGACCTCTTCGGCCAACTTTTCCTTGGCGAAGGCGATGAAGGTTTGCACGTCGGCGGATGCCTCGGAGGGTTCGTTTGACGTTCCGTCCGCCTTGGCAATCTCGTCGAGGTCGGCCGCACCTTGGGTGATCGACCGGAAGGGCTTGCCGTCGAATTCCGGCGCGTTCGGCGCCCAGAAGCTATCGACGGCATCGGTGAGAAACAGCACCTCGACACCACGGGCACGATAACCCTCCAATTGCGGCGAGGCCTTGAGCTGTTCGAGATTGGCCCCGGTGAGATAATAGATCGCCTTCTGGCCGTCCTTCATGTCCTTCACATAGTCGGCGAGGCTGCGGAGCCCCTCGCCCGACACCGTGGACCGGACGCGTGTCAGGCCGAGCAACTGGCCGCGCCGCTCGAAATCGTCGTATAGCCCTTCCTTGATGACGCTGCCGAAATGCTCCCAGATCTTGGCAAATTTCTCCGCGTCGGATTCGGCGAGCTTTTCGAGCGCGGTCAGAATGCGGCCGGTCAGCCCCTTGCGGATCGATGCGAGGATCGGGCTATCCTGGATCATTTCGCGCGAGATATTGAGCGGCAGGTCCGATGTGTCGACGATGCCGCGCATGAAGCGCAGGTAGCGCGGCAGAAGCTCCGCATCGTCCGTGATGAAAACCCGCCGGACATAGAGCTTCATCCTGCCCTTGCGGTCGGGATCGGAGAGATCGAAGGGCTGTGATCCGGGAACGAAGGCCAGCGCCGTATATTCGTTGCGGCCCTCGGCGCGAAAATGCACCGTGAGGTCAGGATCGTCATACTGGCCGGAGACGCCGCGATAGAAATCCGTATAATCAGCCTCGGAAATATCGCCCTTCGGCTTGGTCCACAGCGCGCTGCCATCGGAGATGGAAGTCGGTTCCTCGCCCGGCTTTTCCGCAATACGGATCGGCACCGGCACATGGCCGGATTGCTCGCGGATGATGCGCTCGACGGTCCATTTGCTGGTAAAATTCTTCGCATCTTCCATCAGATGCAGGATAACGCGCGTTCCCCGCGCTGGGGCATCACCCAATTCAGCCGGTTGCACCGAGAAACTGCCCTTGCCATCCGACGACCATTGCCAGGCGTCATTGCCGGCGGCCTTGCGCGAGATCACATCGACCTTGTCGGCGACCATGAAGGCCGAATAGAAACCGACGCCGAACTGGCCGATCAGCTCGGCGCCCTCGCCGCTTTTCGCTGCCTCGATCCGCTCCATGAAAGCCTTGGTGCCCGAGCGCGCGATCGTGCCCAGCGCCTCGATCAACTCGTCATGGCTCATGCCGATGCCGTTGTCCTCGACCACCAAGCGGCGCTGTTCCTCGTCGAGCGAGATCAGGATCTGCGGCGCCTCGCCGTCGCTCATCAAACCAGGGTCGGAGATCGCCTCATAGCGCAGCTTCTCGCAGGCATCCGCCGCGTTGGAAATCAATTCGCGGAGGAACACCTGCTTGTCGGAATAGACCGAATGCACCATCATATGCAGCAGCCGGCTGACATCGGCCTCGAACCTGTGCTGCTCGGTATCCTTTTCCAAGGTCGTTTCGGTCATGTCTCAATCGCTCCTTGTCCCGGAAATCGCGGGATGAAATGGCATTGGTCGTAGCAGGTTTCAAGTCCTCCGCTGTTATGACCACTTTCGCGAAAATGGTAATAGCAGATCGGCGACGAAATGCGCGGCACGCCCCTCACCCCGTCTTGCCGACCTGCCCGCCACTCGCCCGGAGCAGTGCCATCAGCATCGGCCCGAGCGAGAATTCACCCTTCCCGGCCTTCTCCGTCAGCGATCTCAAATAGCCGCCGGCGGAGTTGATATGACCTCCGCGCTCCAGGATGCACGCCATAACAGTCGCGGCATTTTCCGGCCCGAGAATCTCGCAGGCCTCCTGATAGGCGCTGGGACTGACGCCCAGCATCGAGCGAACCACCACGGCCGCCGCCATCAGGTCGCGCCAACTGCCGATGGCACCGCCGGGGCCATACATCGCGATATCCGGGCAGGCCTGCAGCACCATGCCCAGGGGGAAACTCTTCAGCTCCGGTGCCACATGGGCGACCTTCGCTGGTTTGTTCGGATTTTGCCCCTGCTCTTTTTTCAAGAGCGGTTCAGATTCAGTAATAGAGTCGGGATTTGAATTCTGTATGTGCCGCTCAATCTGGTTGGGATTGCCGCTTGAAACTTCTGTTTTCATCTGCATTTCCAGCAGGTTGACGATCTCTTCGCGCAGCATTTCCATTTCATCGAGGATTTCCGCCACCTGGATCTTCGATGGCGAACGCGGAAGCGCGTCGACCAAGCCGCGGAAATGCAGATGGATACTCTCCCAATCGCCGGATGCACCCTCGTCCAGTGCGGTGACGATCAGCTTCGAAACATCGCGCCGGCAGATCGTCAATCGCTCCCTTATGGCTTGAAACGCGGCCCGATCGGCGACGACATCATGGGCGATCGCCTCGATCTCCCCCGCCCGTGCGAGCAGCGGCGCCAGCGAAAAGCCGAAGGCCTGGTTGATGTCGCCCGCGCCATCGCGCCGCGCATAGCGCTTGCCGTTGGCGCTGTCCTTGCGGATGAGCAATCCCGTCTCGATCAGCACGGCGAGATGCCGGCGGATGGTCTGCTCGGCCATGCCATGCGCCCGAAGCGACAATTGCGCATTCGAGGGAAAGACGATCAGGCCATGCTCCTCGCTGAGCTCGGAATGCGGATAGAAACTCAGCAGCGCATTGAGCAGCGCCATCGCCCGATCCGTCACGCCGAGCCGCTGGCGCGCCTCGCATAACCAGCGATAGAGCTGCCATTTGTCGATGGATTTATCCGGCTCGATCTCGCGTGCCTTTGCCTGGCTTGCCAACATGGCAAGCGTCATCGGCCGCCGCCCGAAGGGCGTCGTCACATGTCCACTCTGCATTTTCTTCACCTTTCACAAGGCAATAGAAAAATGCTCACCAAAACGGCGCCGAAGACTCTTGACTACGATTCGTGGAAATGCGATTCTCAAGTTGCTTAGAGATGAGAGAGGCTTCCACGACGGAAACGTTTGGGGGCCTTTTTCTTTTGCGATAAACTCCTCGTTACGAACCGCCCTGTTTCTTGAAGGCCTGATAGAACCGGTCGAGATTGGCGGAGAGATAATCCCCGAACCCGACCGCATCCCGAGCCTTCAATGACAGGGAATATGTCTTGCCGTCGCTCTTCGCCTCGGCCGAGACCGACCTGTCAGGCGCGATCCACGCCCGGCGCTGGACCGGCTTGGCGATGCCGATCGGCTTTGTTCTTTTCAAACTGTCCATCACCAGATGGAAACCGGCGTCACCATTGATGCCGGTGAAATCCGTGCGAGCGACAAAGGCGAGCGCCTTTTCCAGATTGGCGGGGCGCTCCAGCAATTGCTTGAGTTCATACCAGCGGTCGCGGCCGATCGATTTCGCACCACCGGCGGCCGCGAGGATGGGGGCAGGGAGGCTGGCGACCGACAGCATCTTGGACAGCGTCGCCTTGTCGATCGAGAGTGCGGCGAGCACAGTCGCATTGTCGCCGTCGTAATCGAGTTCGAGGAGCTTGGCCGCGAACACTGCCTTTTCGATGAAGGACAGGTTGGCGCGGGCGGAATTCTCCTGGCCCTGGGCGATGACATGGCTGCGGTCGTCGAGCGACTTGACCACGGCCCGGACCTTGCGGCCGAGCTGCCGTGCAACGTCCAATCGACGATGGCCGAAGACCACCATATAGCGGCCGGATGTTTGCGGGTGAGGGCGCACCAATATGGGCGTGTCCTGGCCGCGATCGCGGATCGATGACAGCAGGTCCTCGAACTCGCGGGGGTCGTCCTCCAACCGGTCGCGGACGAAGGAAGCATCGACCAAAGCCGGATCGATCTCGATCAGCGTTTCGCCTTCGAGCAGCTTGTCGGCCCGCTCGGCAAGCTCGTCGATCGAGGACATGATCGAGCGCGATGCGCCCTTGACGGTATAGTCGAGCGCCACCGGGTTCTCGGTCGGCTTGTCGTCCATCAGGTTGGCAAAGGGGTTTTTACGCGCCATGCACACCTCCCCTGAAATGAAGGAAGCCATTGAAAGACCGATGGAAAATCGCAGTTTTTACGGCCGTCAACTCGCTCACGTCAATCATAACCGCCCCCATGAACGATGGATCAGGCCCTGGATCTCGAAATTGACCGCATCCATGCATTCGATGGCGCGGTCATAGGTCTCGCGGGTGAAGTTGGCGCGCTCGACTTCGTAGAGGCTCTGCTTGGTCAGGCCGGCATCGGAAATGGCGGTCGATTTCACCATCGGACTCTTGAGGATCTCCTCGGCGAGCATGGATTGCATGAAGCCCAGCATCTGCGCTTGCGGAATATCGGAGGCCTCGTAGCGGGTGATCAGGTAGCGCAGCCAGTCCATCTGCACGTCGGCGCCGGCGCGCTTAATGGTCTTGGTGATGTTGCCGAGCATCAGCAGGAACTGGCTCATCGACATCAGGTCGAGCATCTGCGGATGCACGGTGATCAGCACCGAGGTCGCGGCGGTCAGCGCGGTCAGCGTGAGATAGCCGAGCTGGGGCGGGCAATCGACGATGACCACATCATAGCGATCATCGACCTCGGTCAGCGCCTTGCCGAAACGGGTGAAGAACCGCTTGCCTTCGACCGAGGTCTGCATGGCGAGCGGCGTGTCGTATTCGTATTCCTGCAGTTCGAGATTGGCCGGGATGATATCGAGGCCGGGGAAATTGGTCGGCAGGATGATCTCTGATATCGGCTTGCGCTCGTCGTCGTAGCGGATCGCATCGTAGAGCGACGGGTTCTTGTCGAGCTCGGGCTGGAAGCCGTGCAGCGCCGAAAGCGAGGCCTGCGGATCGAGATCGACGGCGAGCACGCGATGGCCGGTCAGCGCCAGGTGTTGGGCGAGGTGGGTCGCACTCGTCGTCTTGCCGGAGCCGCCCTTGAAATTGACCACGGCGACTACTTGCAACTTCTCGTTGCCTTTGCGATGCGGCACGTATTTCTTGGCGTCGGACTTGCCGTTCTTGTCGAGATAGAAGCGCAGTTCCTGCATCTGCTCGGCGGTATAGGAGCGGCGCCCGCCGCTCGACGTCGCCGGAATGGGACCTTTGCCTTCGAGATGCAGCCGCTTCAGATTGTTGGGGCTGACGCCGAGATAATGCGCGACCTCGGCCATGGAGAACAGCCGGAGCGTCTTCTGGGCATTGGGCGGGAATTTCTCGAGCCGCAACTGGTCGAGCCGGCGGGAGATCTCGGCGCCTTGCCGGAGGATCTTCTCGTCGAATTCGAAGGACGGCAGCTTGGGTATCGCATTCATCAGTGAAAACCATAATGGCGCTAGATCGGGGCTTTTGCCGGAATTAGCGTCATTATGCGCGATTCTGTGAGTCTGACAAGAAAAATAAGGTTAACGAAACCTTAACGCGCAGCGCCAGCGCTTCCGTGATTGCCCTTCAGGGCCAATTCCCAAATCACCGGACTCACCATAATGATCGGGACTGGATTTGTGAACAGCGTCGCGGATGAGGGATCGGGGATGGAAAAAAGCAGGGAAACCGGCGGCCTGGCGCGGCAGACGCTGATCCGCAATGCGCGCATTGTCGATGGCACCGGCGCGCCGTGGTATCGCGGCGACGTGGTCATATCGGACGGAAAGATTGAGCGCATCGGACACGGATTGCGGGCCGATGCCGACGCCGAGATCGTCGATGCCAGCCAGCGCTACCTGGCGCCTGGTTTCATCGACGCGCATTGCCATGACGACCTGATCTTCCTGCGCGAGCGCGAGCGGCTGGAAAAGGCGATGCAGGGCGTCACCAGCATCGTGGTCGGAAATTGCTCCTTCTCGCTCTATCCCTCCAATCCGGCGTCCGCGCCGATGCTGCGCGACCATTTTGCGGGATTGCTCGGCGAGACCCGGGACAGCGAGATTTTCGCTGATCTGGACGGCTACCGCCAAGTGCTGGAAGGGGAGGGGATTGCGCTCAATCTTGTCTCGCTGGTGGGACACGCCGCGCTCCGGCTGGCGGCGATGGGCTTTGATCGGCGGCCAGCCGATGTGGGCGAGATCGAGGCGATGTGCGCACTGCTCGGCGAGCAATTGCGGCAGGGTGCCTGCGGCCTGTCGCTCGGGCTGGTCTATCCGCCGAGCGCCTTTGCCGAGGAAGCGGAACTGGTGGCGCTGGCGAAAACCGTTGCCGCGCACGGGAAGCTGCTCGCCGCGCATATCCGGTCCTACGAGGCCGGGCTGTTCGACGCGATGGAGGAATTCGGCGGGCTGCTCGGGCAATCCGGCGCCGCCGGCCTGCTGTCACATCTGCAATCCGCCGGCCGGCCGAACTGGGGCCAGATTCCCCGCGCCATCGAACGGCTGGAGGCGATGCGGGAAGAGGGTATCGACATCAGTTTCGATATGTATCCCTACCCCGCCGGCAGCACCTGGCTGCTGCAATTGCTGCCGCCCGCGGTGATGGATGGCGGGCTCGAAGGCCTGAAGCGCCGGCTTGCCGATCCCCAGGAATGCGCAGTGATCCGGGACTGGGTGGAGAACGGCGGCGACGCCTTTTCCGGCGAGAGCAAGCTCAACCTGATCGGCTGGGAGAATGTGCGGCTGGCGGCGATCGGCGTGGCGGACCTCAAGCACCTCGAAGGCAGCGACATGGGTGAGGCGGCGCGGGTGCTGGGCATTGCCCCATTCGAACTCATGCTGCGCTTCATCGCGGAGGATTCGGGGCAGACGGGCATCATCCTCTTCCAGCTCGACGAAGCCGACCTGCACGCGGCCTGCTGCAACCGGCTCTACATGGCGGGGTCCGATGGGCTGCCGCGGCCGGGATCGAAGCCGCATCCGCGCGCCTTCGGCACCTTTCCCAGGATTGCCGGGCCGCTCAGGCGCGACAAGAAGTGGTTCAGCCTCGAGGACGCCGTGCGCCGCATGAGCTCGGTCGCCGCGCAGCGCTTCCAGCTGCACGACAGGGGGCTGATCCGGCCGGGATTGGCCGCCGACCTCGTGCTGTTCGAGAACGCGATCAGCGACCGGGCGACATTCGAGGATTCGACGCAGCTGGCGACGGGCGTCACTCATCTCTGGGTCAATGGCGGCGCCGTGATCCGCGACGGGCAGCCGACGGAGAGCCGGCCGGGGAGGGTGGTTTAGCTGCCTATAGCCAGTGCAGATGGATTTTTTGATGGGCAAACCACTGGCTCCCTCTTCTCCCCTTGGGGAGAAGTGCCGAGCGAATGCGAGGCGATGAGGGGTTCCCCTCGACGCAGCGCGCTTCGCGCAACCCCTCATCCGGCCTCCGGCCACCTTCTCCCCCAAGGGGAGAAGAGGGAGCCAACTGCGCCGCCGCCATCTCAAACGAGACGCTTTTGCCGATAGCCACGACCTATCTTGACGTCTCGCAACCGCTCGACCTCCGCTATTGCAAGATCCCGCGAGGGGCAGGGGAGGGATTGCTGCCGTCCCGTCGTGCCGATACGTCCCCAGCGGCGGACGGCGAGCACGTGACCGAACAGATCAGCCTCGATTTCAAGCGCGTAAAACCGCGCCATGTTGCGGCCGGAATCTATGCGCTCGAGGTAGATGCCGGGGTCGGAACTGGTCATGCCGCGAGTCTCGCAGCAGGGCAGGGCAGCGTCCAACGAGACTTATGAATCGGTCGGCGAGGATCGATTCACGGATGTGATGGATTGCCGGGCGATGTGCTCACGCCGCCTGATGCCAGCGGCTGCGGCCGGTCTTTTTCGCGTGATAGAGCGCGGCGTCGGCCTTGCGCATCAGGTCCTCGGCGGAGGCGGCGTCGTCCGGATAGCATGCCAGGCCGATCGAAACACCGACCTGTAGGATCTTGCCCTCGACGATGAAGGAATCGGCCATGGCGTCGACCAGGACGGCCGCGGCCTGGGTCGGATCATGCCGGCCGGGCTGCGACCTGAACAGGACCACGAACTCGTCGCCGCCGACACGGGCGAGCAGATGCCTGTCATCGAGAACGAAGCGGAACCGCAGCGCCACTTCGCGAAGCAGCGCATCGCCAATCGCGTGGCCGTGGGTATCGTTGACTTCCTTGAAGCGATCGAGGTCGATCCAGAGGAGGGCGAACGGCCTTTCGAAGGCTGCTTCGTTCTTCAGTTCGGCATTCAGCAGCCGCCGGTTCGGCAGGCCCGTCAGGGCGTCGTGGTTGACGAGATGCAGCATGTCGCTACGCGCACGCTTCTGCTCGCTGATGTCGCGCACTTCGATGAGATGGGACAGCGTTCCATCGGTCCGGACCGGCGCGGTGCTGACGGCGACGTCCACGCTCATGCCGCTGTCGGTCAATAGTTCGGTTTCCACGTCATGCAGGTGTGGCTTGCGGTGATCCAGGACCGGCAGGTCGAGGAACTCGCAGAGCTTGCGGCCTTCGATCGTCGAACCGCCGAGGCCGGCCAGCTGGTGGAATGTCTTGTTGGCGGAGACGATCGTATCGCCCTGGCAGACCAGGATGCCGATCTGCGTCGATTCGAAAATCGACCTGATCCCCCGGGCTTCCGCCGTGGCTTGATGGGCGCGCCGGTCGAACATGACGGTGACCAGGCTGAAGATGACGATGGCGCCGGCGACGACGGCGACCGCCAGACCGAGAAGGAACGCCGAGAGGTTGCCGCTTCTCGCCACCTGCGACGGGTCCACCCTGAGAACGGCCGCTTCCATGGCCGTGAAATGCAGGATGCAGATGGCGGCGCCGAACAGGACAGTGGCGGCAAGGCTCTGGACCAGCGAAGGGCCGCCGCGCTCGACAAAGATCGAGGCCACGGCAAGCACGCTGCCCATGGCGAGCGACAATGCGACCAGCGTCGGGTCCCATTCGAGCGTGCCCGAAAACACCAATGCCCGCATGCCGGTGAAATGCATGATGCCGATCGCCGCGCCAAGGACGAGCGCGCCGGCGAGCGCGGCAATCGGGCTTTTCGACAGCAGCAGGAGTGTCGCGAGTGCCGCGAAGATCATCGCCTGAAGCGCCGAGATCAGGGTGAGGGCGACATCGTAGCCGATATCGGTGCCCGGCTGGAAACCCAGCACGGCAATGAAATGCGTCGCCCAGATGCCACCGCCCGCGACGAAAGCCGCCATCAGCGACCAGCCGATCTGGCCATGATCACTGCGCATCCTGGCGTGATCGAGCACGCGGTAGAAGGTGAAGCCCGAAAACAGGGCGACGACGACCGCGAGAGCGACAAGTGACGGACTGTGATCGACGGTCAGGCAATCGAGCATACGGATGAACATGAGTCGCCTCCGCTGTTGGAAGTCCGTATTAATGCGACGCAGCAAATGCTGTCGACCACCCGGTGATCATTGGTTTAACGAGGGGTAAAGGCGGTTAGTCATACTTTATACAACCGTGTGATAAGGCGTTGACTCATATCGGTTAATCGTTGTCCACAGGTTGTAATTTCGCCCGCCGGCAGGGATAGGAGGTTTGACATCGTTCAAGCTGATCATCCGCAAGCACCTTCAGAATTGTGCGACGGCTGCGCCGCGTACGGCATGGAACTTGATTCGTTGCGCCGGGGTTTACTTAATAGCATATCCGTTATATAACTGAGTCGTTATTTAATGGATACCCGCCATGACCGCCCTCGACCAGTCCTTCGCCGCCCTTGCCGACCCCACCCGCCGCGCCATCATCGCGCGGCTGGCGGAGGGGGAGGCGACAGTGCAGGACCTCGCCCGCCCATTTTCCATCAGCCAGCCCGCGATCAGTCGCCACCTGAAGGTGCTGGAGGATGCCGGACTGATCGAAACCCGGATCGAAGGCACCGCCCGCCCGCGCCGCCTGAAAGCTGACGCCGTCGAGGCGCTTTGGGACTGGCTGGGTCAGTACCGCGCGCTGTGGGAGGCTCAGTTCCAGAGACTGGATGCGGTTCTGGACACCATGTCTGACGAGCCGGACCCGACGCCTTCCAACAATCCTGAACGGAGCACATCATGAGCATGACCCCGGACCTGACCAAGCTGCAGACCGTATTGGACGGCGAGACCGATATCATCGTCCGCCGTGATTTCAGCCATCCGCCCGCCCACGTCTGGCGGGCGCTGACCGAGCCGGCTCTGATCCGCAAGTGGATGGCGCAGGACGACCTGAAGCGCTGCGAGATGGACCTGCGTCCGGGCGGATCCTTTCGCTACGAATGGGAATCGTTCTACTTCTCGGGCCCGATCCTGGAGGTCGATACCCCGCATCACATGGTCCATGTCGAGTATTTCAACGGCGATACGACCTCCGGCGCAACGATCATAACCGATCTCGTCGCGCGCGGAACCGGCACCCGCATGACGCAGGTGATGCGCTATGCAAATGCCGAGGCGCGGGCCGCGGCGATCGAGATCGGCATGACCGACGGCCTCGACGAAGTCTATGAAAAGCTCGAAGTGCTGCTGACCGCGGAGTGACGGGCCGGCGGCTTTAGCTCCGCGTCCATTCCGGCAGCCAGTCGCGATGCGCATTGAGGAGGTCATCGGTCAGGTGCCAGATTTGGTCCAGGTCGAGTTCGGCACCGGTATGCGGGTCCATCATCGCGGCGTGGAAGATGTGCTCGCGGTTCTCCTTCACCAGCGCCGCCACCGTCAGTTCCTGAACATTGATGTTGGTGCGCATCAGCGCGGTCAATTGTACCGGAAGCTCGCCGATGAAGGTCGGCTGAATGCCGGATGAATCGACCAGGCAGGGCACTTCCGCCGCGCAATTCTCCGGCAGCGATGTGATGCAGCCATTGTTGCGCTGGTTGCCGTAGATGACCGAGGGCACGCCGGTCCACACCGAGTTGATGATCTCGGAGGCATATTCCTTGCTGTTGGTGAGCTCGATCTTCTCGGCTGTGCGGAATTCCTCGGCCTGGCTCTTCCAGCGGTCGATCTGCTCGATGCAGCGCTTGGGATATTCATCGAGCGGAATGCCGAATTTCTCGATCAGATCCTCGCGGCCCTCCTTGATGAACCAGGGCGTATATTCGGCGAAATGCTCGGAACTCTCGGTGACGAAATAGCCGAGCCGGGTCAGCATCTCGTAGCGCACCTTGTTGGGGCAGCGCGGGTTCCAGTGGCTGGGCTTGGGGAAGCGGCCGTCGCGATAGCCGGCGACGAGGTCCGGATAGAGGTTCTTGTAGGAGCCATCCGGCTGGCGGTGCTCGAAGTTGAGGTAGAACGCCATGTGGTTGATGCCGGCGGCGCGGTAGCGGATCTCCTCAACTGGGATATCGAGATCGCGCGCGAGCTCCCAGGCAGTGCCCTGCACCGAATGGCAGAGGCCGACCTGGCGGATGGCGGGGAACTTCTCCGCGATCGCCCAGGTGTTGATCGCCATCGGGTTGACATATTGCAGCAGGATCGCGCGGGGGCAGATTTCCATCATGTCGGCGCAGATCTTCCACAGATGCGGCACGGTGCGCAGGCCGCGCATGATGCCGCCGATGCCGAGCGTGTCGGCAATGGTCTGGCGCAGGCCGTATTTCTTCGGCAGTTCGAAATCGGTGACCGTGCAGGGCTCGTAGCCGCCGATCTGGAAGGCGACGATGACGAAATCGGCGCCACCGAGCGCGCGGCGCTGGTCGGTATGGGTCTCGATCTTCGTAGTCGCGCCAAGCGTCGAGACGATCTTGCCGACGACGATCTCGCTCTCGGCCAGCCGCTCCGGATTGATGTCCATCAGTGCGATCGTCGCGCCTGATAGCGCCGGGCGCTGCAGGATATCGCCGATGATGTTCTTCATGAACACGGTCGAACCGGCGCCGATAAAGGCGATCTTCGGATTTTTTGTCATAGTCGTCTCCAGTCTATCAGGGAAAAATCATACGGCGACCTTGAAGGCCGCCCTTACGAGCTTGCTCGTATATTCGGTTTGCGGGTTGGTCAGCACGTCCTCGACCAGCCCCTGTTCGGCGATATTGCCATGCTGCATGACGATCACGCGGTGGCACAGCGCCCGTACGACCTTGAGATCGTGCGAGATAAACAAATAGCTCAGGCCGCGCTCCTCCTGCAGCTTGCGCAGCAGGTCGATGATCTGCGCCTGCACGGAGAGATCGAGCGCCGAGGTGGGCTCGTCGAGCAGGATGAATTCCGGCTCGACCGCCACGGCACGCGCAATCGCTATGCGCTGGCGCTGGCCGCCGGAGAACTCATGCGGAAAGCGCGACAGGATGTTGTTGGGCAATCCAGCGCTGGCGAGCGCCGCGCGCACCCGGTCGAGCCGGTCGGCGCGGTTTTCGCCGATCCTGTTGACGATCAGGCCCTCCTCGACGATCTGGCCGACTGTCATGCGCGGATTGAGCGACGAGAAGGGATCCTGGAACACGACCTGCATGCGGCGGCGGAACGGCCGCATTTCATCGCGCGATTTGTCCGCGATCTCGGCGCCGTCGAAGCTGACTTGGCCCTGGTCCATATGGATCAGCCGCAGCAGCGCCTGGCCGAACGTGGTCTTGCCGGAGCCGGACTCGCCGACCAGGCCGAGCGTCTCGTGCCGCTTCAGCGACAGGCTCAGATTGTTGACCGCGACCAGTTCCTTGTACACGGGCCGGAAGAAGCCACCCGACTTGAGCGTATAGGCGACGCGGACATCCCGGCCTTCGAGCAGGATCGGCGAGGTATCGGGGATCGGCTGCGCCCGGCCACGGGGCTCGGATGCGAGCAGATGCTTTGTATATTCGTGGCGGGGATTCTGGAACAGCGCCTCGGTCGCGTTGTGTTCCTTCACCTCGCCGCGCCGCATCACATAGACATAGTCGGAGAATTGCCGCACCACGGTGAGGTCGTGGGTGATCAGCATCACCGCCATGCCATGCGATTTCTGAAGGTCGCGGATGAGGTTGAGGATCTGCGCCTGCACGGTGACGTCGAGCGCCGTGGTGGGCTCGTCGGCGATCAGCAGATCAGGATTGTTGGCGAGCGCGATGGCGATCATGACGCGCTGGCGCTGGCCGCCGGAGAGCTGGTGCGGATATTGTTCGAGCCGTGCTTCCGGATCGGGGATCTTCACCTCGGTGAGTAGCGCCAGTGCGCGCTTTTTCGCTTCTCCGCGCGAGATGCGCTGATGGACCAGGATCGCCTCGACGATCTGGGTGCCGATCCGGTAGACCGGGTTCAGCGAACTCATCGGCTCCTGGAAGATCATCGAGATCCGGTCGCCACGCAGCGCACGGCGCTGGCGGGGCGAACATTTGAGCTGGTTCTTGCCCTTGTAGAGGATTTCGGAATTTTGTGCGGTCGTCGCGCGCTTGGAGAGCAGGCCCATGATCGCGCGGGCCGTCACCGACTTTCCCGAGCCGGACTCCCCGACCACGGCGACCGTCTCGCCACGGTAGATGTCGAACGAGACGGTTTTCACGGCCTCGACCTCGCCGCCCTCGACTTTGAAGCGGACGGCGAGATCCTTGACCGAGACGACGGGCACGTCGGCGGGGTCGGGGCTGTCGAGGCGATGCTTCGGTGCAAAATCTTCGTCTAGCATTGGCACCTCAATAGGGATCGATGGCATCGCGCAGGCCGTCGCCCATCGCGTTGAAGGCAAAGACGGTGATCAGCACGAAGCCGACCGGCGCGAGGATCCAGGGATAGGAACCGATGACCGAATAGTTGGACGTATCCTGCAGCATCAGCCCCCAGGAGATCAGCGGCGGCTTGACCGCAAAGCCGAGGAAACCGAGGAAGGATTCGAGCAGCACCACATTCGGGATGGTGAGCGTCACGGCAACGATGACGTGGCTCATCACATTGGGGAAAATGTGCTGGAACACGATGCGCCGATCGCCGGCGCCGATCGCCTGGGCCGCCTTGACGTAATCGATGCGGGCGAGCGCCAGCGTCTTGCCGCGCACCTCGCGTGAGAGCTGCGCCCAGCCGAGCCCGGAGAGCACGACGATGACGAAGGCGAGGAACACATTGGTCGGTGCTGTCACCGGGATCAGCGAGGTCAGTGCGAGATAGAGCGGCAGTTGCGGGAAGGCGAGGATCAGCTCGACGAAACGCTGCATCCAGGTATCGAAGGCGCCGCCGAGATAGCCGGAGACCATGCCGACCGTGGTGCCGATCAGGGTGACGAAGAACACCACGGTGAGCGCGATCATCAGCGAGACGCGCGATCCGTAGAAGATGCGCGACAGCACATCGCGGCCGAACTTGTCGGTGCCGAGGAAGTGAACCGGTCGTCCGTCGAGCGCGCCGAAGAAGTGCCGGTCCAGCGTGAAGAGGCCGAGCACGGGATATGCGAAACCCTTGACGAAGAAGCCGAGCTCGACGGGGTTCTCGTAATCCGGCCCCATCAGCGGCTGGAACGTCACCGGATCGAGATCGACGCCTTCGACAAGGGGATAAATGCGTGGCCGGATGGTGAAGTTTCCGTCCTTGTCGGTGAAGTGGATGCCATCCGGCGCCGCAAATCCGGTATCGGTGAACTTCGGATCGACCGGCGCGAAGAAGGGTGCGAAGACCGACATCACGAGCAGCATCACGACCAGGACGAGGCCGATCATGCCGGTGAGCGAGCGCTTCAGGCGGCGCCAGACGAGCGCCATATAGCTTTCGTTGTGCCTGTCGTCGGCGATCTCCATCACCGGCTTGTGGGTCATCTCTGGCGGGGTGATCATGGTCATCGTCACACCCCCGTCCTGATGCGCGGATCAAGCGCGACCAGCAGCAGATCGGCAATGATATTGCCGACGATCAGCGTGGCCGAGAGCACGAGCATGAAGGTCGCGGTGACATAGACGTCGCCGACATACATCGAGCTGACGATCGCCGGGCCGACGGTCGGCAGCGCGAAGATGATCGCCGTCTCGATCTCGCCGGTCAGCATGTAGGGCAGCACGACGCCCTGGTACATGACCAGCGGATGCAGCGCATTGGGCACCGCATGCTTGATGATCACTGCGGATTCCGGCAGGCCCTTGGCCCGCGCCGTCTCGACATATTGGGCGTTGAGCGTATCGAGCAGGTTGCCGCGCATGACGCGCATATTGTAGGCGAGCCCGCCGAAGGTGGCGATCGCCACGACCGGCCAGACATGCTCGACGAGGTTGACGAACTTCCCCCATGACCACGGTGCGCCGCCATACTTGGCGGAGAAGAAGCTGTTGATCTCGCTGACGTTGAAATGAAAGACCATGATATAGACGATGATCAGCGCCATCAGGAAGCGCGGCACCGTCAGGCCGAGAAACGAGATCACCGAAATCAGCTGGTCGGCCCAGCTGTATTGCCGGGTCGCGGCGATGATGCCGAGGCTGATCCCGAGAATGGAGGCCAGGATATGGCAGGTCAGCGCCAACAGTAGCGTCCGTGGCAGCCGCTCGCCGACCACGTCGGCCACCGGCCTGTTGTAGAAGAAGCTCTGTCCGAAATCGCCGCGGCTGACGATGCCCCAGATCCAGTTGACATATTGCAGCGGGATAGGCTGGTCGAGCCCGTGCGTTACCGCATAGGCCTTGGCCTGGGCGTCCGCCGCTTCGAAAGATGCGCCACCCTGGTTGATCAGCTGCGAACGGATGTAATCGCTGTAGTCGCCCGGCGGGGCCTGGATGATCGCGAATGTCACGATGCTGAGAATGATCAGCACCGGTATCGCGGATGCAATGCGAACCAACAAGAATCTAAACATCGACAAGTCCCGATAGTTGCCCCGGCCGCGACGCGGCAGCTTTGCGGACTGCGGAAAGACGGACCCCGGCCGGTCCTAAGACCGACCGGAACCCATCCGGGAGAAACGCTTTACTCTAGAGGACCCTTGTCGCCCGGCTGCGCAACCACGGTTTCCTTGTGCAGTTCGAAATCGGACTGCTTGTCGGATGGCACGTAGACCCGTTCGCGGATGATATTGTCTTCAGCCCAGTTGAACATGAAGATCGGGGCGCCCGACGGAATGTTGGCGAACCGCTTGTTGATGATCAGCGCACCGGGATATTCGGTGAGGCCGACGCCGTTGATATTCTCGGTCGAGACCTTCTGGTACTGCTTCATGATCTCGGAGCGTTCCGCGGCATCACCCGACTTGATGAACTTGTTGACCAGGTCCACCATCTCCTGTTCGAACGGCATCAGGTCCAGCTTGCCATCCTTGCCCGCGCGGTGCAGCCAGCTGGTTTGCGGACCTACGGCAGCAAGAGCCGCAGTGTTCTGGACCGTCGAGGTGAGTTCGGAGTCATGACGCCGGATCAGCCAGTCGAACTTGCCGGCATATTGGGCATTGTCGCGCTTGGTGCCGTCCTGCGTGTTGAGGATGACGCGCAGGCCAAGCTGCTCCATCTGGCCGATCACGCCCTCGCCGAGGTTCTTGTCGGTGCCGTAGTCGCCATTGATCAGAAGCGTGATCTCGACATCCTTGCCGCCCTTGTCGGCGGGGAAGTTCACCACGCCATTGCCGTCGGTATCCTTCAGGCCGGCCGCTTCCAGTTCCTTCTTGGCCTCGTCGAGGTTGAAGGGATAGTAGACGGTCGATGCACGATCATAGAAGTTGTTGCCCGAGGAAAGGCCGCCGGGATAGAGCGCCGTGAACGGTCCCTTGACCAGAGCCTGGCCGAGCTTCACCCGGTCGACAGCCATCGTGACCGCCTTGCGGAAATGGATGTCGCGGTTGAGTTCGCGGATCGCCTGGGCACGCTCGTCAGGATCGCCCCAGCCATCAGCCGAGAAGTTCATGTAGAGATTATAGCCGATCAGGCGGGCACCGAATGCCAGGCGGGCAGGGGCAGCAGGATCGGCGGCACGCTTGAGCGATTCGACGAAGTTTTCCGGCTGTTCGAGGTTCGAGAAGTCACCCGAGCCGGCGACAGCCTGTACGTCGCGGTCCGACCAGGTCGAAAGCTTGTAGTGCATCTCGTTGAGGTAAGGCAGCTGGTTGCCCTTGTCGTCGACCTTCCAGTAGTAGGGATTGCGGCGCAGCACGATGATATCATCCGGCCGGTATTCCACCACGCCCCAGGCGCCCATGGTCGGAAAGTTCAGGAAATCCGGCGGGAAGGCGTTCTTGTACTGCTCGTAGGTGTTCTTGGAATATTTCGGATGCTGGGGCTTCAGCACATGCGCCGGACCCGGGCAGAAGGTGCCATAGGCCATCGCATAGATATATTGCTTGGGAAACGCTTCCTTGAAGGTCCATTCGACCGTGTTGTCGTCGATCTTCTTCAAGGTCGTACCGACGCCGAAGGTTTCCGGCGTCGCACCGTTGAGCGGGCTGACATTGGGATCGACGACGTTGTCGTCCCAGTAGAACATCACGTCCTCGCTGGTGAAGGGCACGCCATCCGACCATTTGGCGCCTTCGATCAGGTGCATGGTCAGCTTGTGGCCGTCCTCCGACCAATCCCAGCTCTTGGCGAGGTTCGGCAGCGGTTCGAGCGCTTCGGGCTTGACCTGGAACAGGGGACCGGTACGCGTCAGGCATTCGGAGAGGCCGATATCGATGCCGCCCCAGCCCTGGGTCTGGCCGGCATAGTAGTTCCAGCCCTCCGGCCGTCCGCCGATGACGTGGCGCATGACGTCGCCATAGACGCCGATGCCGTCGACCATGTTGCCTGACTTGTAGACCATCGGCTCCTTGGGCAGGCGATCCTTGACATCAGGCAACTTGCCCGCCTTGACGAATTTCTCCGTGACCCAGTCGGGCTCGTGATATTCCGGCAGCGCCTTGTATTCCAGCATGTCGCTGCCGAGCACGTAATCGACCTTGAGCTGCGCCTTGAATGTGGGCGGCTCGGGTAGCGGATCGGCCATCGCAGTGCTGGCGCCCAGGGCGAGACCCGAGATGCCGAGCATCAGGCTGAGACCGTGTTTGGTAATCGAATTCGTTTTCATCTCTTCTCCCTCTTGTTGTTTGCCGGCCACCGGCCGGCTCCTCCTCCATGTGCGGATGTTGCCACCCGCCAAGAACCGGTTCGAGCGCTTGGCCTCAGCTTGCGTGCGCAAGCTTTTCGGCCTTCAGCTCCTCGATCGAGCGCACCGCGCGGCGTGCCGAGCCCGACCATTCGCGGGTCTTGACCTTCGGCGTCTTCAGTCTCTCGCGCGCGGCGGGGATTGCGTCGGCATATTGCGGCAGCCATGCGGCCTGCGCGACGAGCATCTCGTCGACCATCTGCCAGATCTCCTCGGGCGAGGCGATCGCGCCGACCAGCGGGTCATGCAGCATGGCGAGCTTCAGGAGATCGACATCGCCGCTGATCGCGGCATGCACGCTCATCCGCTGCACGTTGATCGACGAGATACACGTCGCGGCGCATCCCTCGGGAAGCGTGATGCCTGACGCCATGTTGAGACCGAAGCGATCGACGAAGCCGGGCGATTCGATGATCGCATCCGATGGCAGGTTGGTGATGATGCCTGAATTCTTGACGTTGAAGTGGCCGCGATAGACCCGTCCCGTCTCCAGCGCCTCGAGAATGTGGCTCGCATGTTCGTTGGAGCGCTTGTACTGGCTGAAGGGCTTTTCGGCTTCCTTCAGGACAGCGGGGAATTCGGTCTCGAACCAGTTGCGGTTCTCGGTCGTGTAACGCAGGTAGCCGCCGGTCTCGCCATGGATCCAGTCGGACATGTCGATCCATTTGGTGATTTCCTCCGGCCGCTTGCGATACCAGGGCAGGTATTCGGAGAGGTGGCCGTTGCTTTCGGTCGAGTAGAAGCCGAAGCGCTTGAGCACATCGATGCGCACCTTTTCCTGCTGCGAGAAGACCGGATGCGCCTCGAAGGCGGCGACCAGCTCGTCCTTGCCGATCTTGCGGCCACGCAGACGGATATCGACATACCAGGTCTGATGGTTGATGCCGGAGCAGATGAAATCGAGCTCGCCCGGCCCGGCACCGAGAATCTCGGCGATCTGTTCTCCGCCATGCTGGACGCCGTGGCAGAGACCGATCGTATCGACCTTGCCATATTCGATCGCCGCCCAGGTGTTCATCGCCATCGGGTTGGCATAGTTGAGGAATTTCGCGCCGGTCTCGGCCACCGCATTGATGTCGCGGCAGAAATCGAGGATGACCGGGATATTGCGCTGGCCATACATGATGCCGCCGGCGCAGATCGTGTCGCCGACGCATTGGTCGATGCCGTAGGAAAGCGGAATGCGGATATCGTCGGCATAGGCTTCGAGCCCGCCGACCCGGACGCAGGACAGGATATAGCGCGCGCCTTCCAGCGCTTTCCTGCGCTCGGTGGTCGCCGAAATGCGCACCTTAAGCCCGTTCGTCTCCTTGATCCTGGTGAGCAATTTCTCGATAAGGGAGAGATTGTGCTCAGAAATATCGGTAAGCGCGAACTCCACGTCCTGGAATTCCGGCACCGAGAGGATGTCCGTGAAGAGCTTGCGTGTGAAGCCGACGCTTCCGGCGCCGATGATCGCAATCTTGAAGGTCATGGTCGTTTCATCCGAAAATCTGGGCAAATGCGGCAAAAACCGCACCTGCGCGTCGCGTTAATCTGGTTCGGGAGTTATGCGGATGCCAGCCATCGCAACCGCGCGGCAATCCTCTCTCCCTCAGCGTTCTTGAATATGCCGACAATCCGTGAGATTGAAAGGGAGCGATTGTGCTATTGATGGTAATTTTATGCTCTCGAAACTGATCGAAAACGGCCATGCGACCAAGACGGTCTCCCTGCCGCGGGCGCGACATCCGCTGCATGCCATGCCGACCAGCACCGGCTATGACCTGCAAACCAGCCCCAGCTATGTCTGGGACGGGCGCGCGCGCGGCCAGACGCCGTTCACCGTGCTCCAGCATACGCTCAGCGGCATGGGAACTTTGCGCTACGAAAACCGTACCCTGAAGCTCAGACCGGGCGAGGCGATGCTGGTGATCGTGCCGCACAATCACCGCTACTGGGTAGAAGCCGGGGAGAGCTGGGAGTTCTTCTGGATCTCCATGCATGGTCGCGAAGCGTTGCGCATCCACGAGATGATCCTCAATGCGCGCGGGCCGGTGATCAGGTTGAATAGCAGCACGATCGACAGGCTGGCCGCCTGCTGCCTCAGGCTGATCGAAGGGGAGGGCGAGATGCCGGGCGCCGCGTCCGCCATCGCCTACGAGGCCTCGATGGCGCTGTTCGACGACACGTTCGGCCCAGCCGAGATCTTCCCGGCATCGGAGAATTCGCTCGCGCGAGCGGTGCAGTTCATCGCCGCCAATCTCAACGGCGACCTCGATGTCGAAGCGCTCGCGAAGGTCGCGGGGTTGAGCCGGGCGCATTTTTCCCGCAGCTTCGCCGAGATGACCGGGCTGGCGCCGGCCCAATATGTGCTGCAGGAACGGATGAAGCGGGCGGCGAAACTGCTGCTCGCCAATCGCGAAGTGCCGGTCAAGGAGATCGCGGCACTGACCGGCATTCCCGACAACAACTACTTCGCCAAGGTTTTTCGACGCACCTACGGCATCAGCCCGACGGATTTCCGCACAACGGGCATGTATGCAACGAACCGGTAGGCCGCCAAGGAGGAGGACGACGAATTCCTCGCCGCCGAAGCGGGCGTCTCGTTTCTTCGGTTCCATAATACATGTTATGCGATCTTTGTTTGTAGATGGGTACATTCTATTTCCAAGTGCGACATGCCAGTAATTTCAATGGCTTCACTTTGGAGATTTTGGCATGTCCCGATGCTATACGCAGATCACCCTCGCCGACCGCCGACGCCTGCATCACCTGGTGGCAGCGAAAGCTCCGGTAAACGAGATGGCCCGCCAGCTTGGCCGTCATCGTTCGACGATTTACCGCGAGATCAAACGCAACACGTTTCGTGATCGTGAACTACCGGACTACGACGGCTACTACAGCACGGTTGCGAACGACATCGCGCAGGACCGACGTCGCCGGCTGAAAAAGCTACGGCGTCACCCTAATTTGCGAACAGAGATCATCAATCAGTTGGAGGCCCACTGGTCTCCCGAACAGATTGCCGGGCGGCTGCTGTCGGATGATCTCAGTCGTGTTCGGGTTTGCAAGGAGACAATCTATCGCTTCATCTACAGCAAGGAAGATTATGGGCTTGGTCTTTATCAGTATCTACCGGAAGCACGCCGCAAACGTCGTCCACTGCGCTCAAGGAAGCCGCGGGACGGTGCGTTTCCAGCCACGCACCGTATATCCCAACGGCCTGATTTTATTGGAGATAGATCGCAGTTTGGGCATTGGGAGGGCGACCTCCTGATCTTCGAACGTCCACTTGGCCATGCGAATGTCACCTCCCTCGTCGAGCGCAAGAGCCGCTATACCGTTCTCATCAAGAATCCGAGCCGGCACTCGCGGCCGATCATGGACAAGATCATTAGAGCGTTTTCTCCCTTGCCGGCCTTCGCGCGTCAAAGCTTCACCTTTGATCGCGGTACCGAGTTTGCCGGATTCAGGGCTTTGGAAGAAGGGATCGGCGCGTGCAGTTGGTTTTGCGACCCGAGTGCGCCTTGGCAAAAAGGAACCGTCGAGAACACCAACAAGCGCATTCGACGTTTCCTGCCAGGCACCACCGACTTGGCAGTTGTGTCGCAGCACGACCTTCTCCACCTCACGCGCCATATCAACGATCAACCGCGAAAGTGCCTCGGATACAAGACGCCGACTGAGGTGTTTACGGCTCATTTGCGCGAAAGTGGTTGATCACCTACCCTGATAACCGGCATGACGCACTTGGGTTAGCTTCTCCA